>NZ_NHTT01000003.1:0-403955 GCF_002806845.1 Marinomonas sp. ef1
CGGAGCCAAATATCCCTTTGGCTCCAAATCGAATTGTAATTAAACCCAACTACATTGGCTCAAAAACCGAGCCCAAGCTCGGAACAAACAATTTATTGTACATGCGGCTGGCGTAGTCGTCGGTCATGGAAGCCATGTAGTCGCAGATGATGCGAAGTCCGCTTTCTCCTCGATCTTGGCTTTTTTGCCATTCGTTGGCGATTTCTCTTGGCAGTAATCGGCTCGGATCGGCGGAGTAGGCTTCAAACATTTCCAATAACATTTGCTGGCCTTTGTAGACGAGCATTTGCACTTCTGGGCGTTGGATGATGTGTTGCATTTCGAATTGTTTTAACAAGTTTAATGCTTGACGTTGGCCTTCTGGTAAGCCGACTTGAAAGCGCAATAACGGATGTTCAAATTGCTGCTTTTCGATGACTCGACAAGAGGTGATAAACCAGCTAACTAAGCTGCCGATGGCTTCTTTGCGAAGGTGGCTTTGGCGGCTGAATAATTGGGTACGAATGTCGTTTAGGTTTTCGGCCAAAAAGGGTGATGCCAAAGCTGCGAGTTTTGGTTCTAGGTGTTCTAGCCACATATCTTTGGTGACCATGCCAAGGACGATGGCGTCTTCTAGGTCGTGAACACCATAGGCGATGTCGTCGGCGAGGTCCATGATGCTTGTGTCAAAGCTGGCGTGTTTGGCTTTGGCGTGGCTGTCTGAATCAGTTTGGTTTACTTCTTGTAATAAGCTTTTGTCTGTTTGGCTAAACGGCTCGATGATCCAATTGAGTAAGTCTTGCTCTTCTTGATAGACGCATTTTGGTGGCGCCCAGTTAGAGGCTTTGAATTGGCGGAAGTTAGCGGGTTTTTCTGGGTATTTTCCAACCACACTCGCGTGTAAAACAGGGTATTTTAAAATCCCTAATAAAGTGCGGCGCGTGACATCCATCCCATAAGTGGGTGAGTAGGAGCCGCGCTTACCTAGGATTCTTAATGATTGTGCGTTGCCTTCAAAGCCGCCATAGGTTTGCATCATGTAGTTAAGGGCAACTTCTCCGCCATGTCCAAACGGTGGGTGGCCGATGTCGTGGCTGAGGCAAACTGTTTCAATTAAAGCATCATCGGCGAGCCAAGGTTGAAAGTCGGCGTCAGCAGGTGAGCTGAATTTAAGTTGGTGAACAATGCCGTTGCCAATTTGGGCGACTTCTAAAGAGTGTGTTAAGCGCGTGCGGCTGTAGTCGTTTTGTCGAATGGCGAGAATTTGAGTTTTGGATTGCAAGCGACGAAACGCCGCGCTGTGGATGATTCTGGCTCGGTCGCGCTGGTAAGGTGTACGGTAATCGTTGTCGCGGGATTTTTTATGGCCAGATTGTCTTTCGTGCCAAGGTAGCATTGTGTCTTGTGCGGTAGTCATGCTCTTAATCCACTTAGGTTAATAACTTTGAGTCTTTCATGAAAACACGATATAGGTCAATGTTCGTAAAATAGGCATTGGGCATAATGGGATCTACTATAAGGAATCTTTATGCTTAATACACAACATCTTATTACTTTTAAGGCTTTGGTTGAAACGGGGAGTTTTACGAAAACTGCGAAGCAGTTGGGATTAACTCAGCCAGCAGTCAGCCAACACATTCAAAAATTAGAGCGGGACTTAGGTGAGCCTTTGTTGATTCGACATGGTCGAACAACGGACATGACACCAGCAGGAGAAGTTTTGTTGCAACACATAACAGAACTAGAATTATGCTATCAAGACTTTATCGCATCATGGCAAAGCCATGTAGAAAGTAAATCAAATGATGTGTTTAAAGAAATTAAAAGTGCCTGATGGTATCAGGCACTTTTAATTTTAGACGCTTATAATTTAAGTGCTTCTAAACAAAAAGAAGAGCTTATTGTTGAGTTGTTGGTATTAAGTTGCCAATGTGTAGCCCACATTCTTTGTGTTCTGATTCTTCCCACCACCAACGACCTTCACGTTCGTGTTGATTCGGTAAAATAGGGCGAGTACAAGGTTCGCAGCCGATGCTGGTAAAACCTTTCAAATGCAATTCATTGTAGGGAACATCAAACATCTTGATATAGTTCCAAACGTCTTCTGAAGACCAGTTCGCCAATGGATTGAATTTAAATAGATCTTTTTCATCTGTACTAAATGCGCTGTCTTTTTCAGCAAAGGCTAAAACGTTACGTGTACCTGGGCTTTGGTCTTTGCGTTGTCCAGTGATCCACGCGTCTAGTGTGGAGAGCTTACGTTTAAGTGGCTGTACTTTGCGAATGCCGCAGCATTCTTTGTGGCCATCTTCAAAAAAGCTAAATAAGCCTTTTTCTCGGGTGAAGTTTTCGAGTGCTTCACGGTCAGGGGAAAGAATATCGATATTGATCTTGTAGTGTTTACGAACTTGTTCGATGAAACGATACGTTTCTGCATGCAAACGACCAGTATCAAGAGAAAATACGTGTATGTCTTTTTTTGCTTTGACTGCCATGTCAATTAGAACAACATCTTCTGCACCACTAAAAGAGATGGCAATGTTGTCGAATTCTTTCATCGCGTTATGGATGATTTTTTGAGCTTCGTCTTCTTTGTTGTTAGCAATAAAAGACGCTAAATCAAATGCTGGCATAGGAAGGTTTACCGTGTTCTAAGTTACGTTAGTTGTACCTTATCAATTTGTGTCAATGAAATAAAAGACGAAAGAAAACTATCCTTATAATACTTAATAAAGGGTAAAGAGAGAAAAGACTAAAACCATTAACGTATATGTCTGGCCAGTGTTTGATAAAGTCCGTAGAGAATACCTGCAGTAACACCCCAAATACGGATATCTTCGTAGTCAATTTCAAAATAACCACGAGACGTTGTATCGAGCACTTTCTTCTTAAAACGGTAATTTTGTGGTGTGAGCAAGTAGCGCAAAGGCACCCAATGGACGGATTTTACTTCTTCTTCACACAGGCTTAATTCGCTTCTACGCGTCATTTCGGCGACGATGGGTTTTATGCAATAGCCCGAAATGGTGCAATACTCGCCAAGCTCTCCCAATAGATCGAAACAATCCGGTGAGAGGCCGACTTCTTCTAATGTTTCACGCAGTGCTGTGTATTGGATGCTGGCATCGTCTGGGTCATGTTTGCCACCGGGGAAGGCTATTTGTCCCGGATGATTGCGCATGTGAAGCGCGCGTTGGGTTAGAAGTACATACAACTCGCCATTTTCTGGCTCTTTCCAAATAGGGATGAGTACGGCAGCAGATCGGTAGTTCAAATCATAACCACTAGGAAACATTTTCTCGTCTGGGTTATGGATTTGTTGCGCATAAGGTTCTCTGTCTAATGCAGCGCGAATATCATCCAAGCTTAGGTCAATGGGAGGAGCATTTAAAAACTGCTCTATGTCAGACATGATACGGCCTATTTCAAAAAGTCTTGTTCTAGAGTATGGGTTAACTTGCCCACTTTGGTAAAGGTTTCTTGGTATTCTTCTTGGCATTTCGAATCCGCGACCAGTCCACCGCCTGCCCAACAGTGCAAGTTGCCATGGTCTGCGACCAATGTGCGAATCGTAATGCTGGAATCCATTTGACCATTCGCACTGAAGTAAGCGATAGAACCACAATAGGCTGAACGTTCATGAGGTTCTAGCTCATCGATAATTTCCATAGAGCGAATCTTAGGTGCGCCAGTAATGGAGCCGCCAGGGAAGCTTTGATGGAAAACTCGAATCGCTTGATCCGCCTGATCAATCCTACCTTCTACCGTGGAAACCAAATGATGTACATTTGCATAACTTTCTAAAGCAAACAGCTTTGGCACCTTGATACTGCCGGTTAAACAGGTTCGGCCTAGGTCGTTGCGCAGCAAATCGACAATCATCAGGTTTTCGGCACGATCTTTTTCTGATGCAAGCAACCAATCTGCGTTGGCTTGGTCTTCTTCAGGTGTTTTACCGCGCGCTACTGTGCCTTTGATTGGCTTGGATTCTACTCGACCCTGATCACACAAGAGGAATCGTTCAGGAGAATGACTTAGTAAACTTTGCTCTGGTGAAAATTCCATATAAGCCGAAAACGGCGTAGGGCAAACGTTTCTTAATGTGTGATACGCCGTAAAAGTGTCACCTTGGTAGCAAGTTGAAAAACGCTGCGCCAAATTTACCTGATAACAATCACCGGACTGAATGTAATCTTGCACAGTAGAAAACTTTTGCGCGTACTCGGTTTCTGTCATGTTTGAAGTAAAAGGCGCTTGCAAATGAAAAGGTCGTGCTTCGTTTAAATCATGCTTTACCAATACATCATCACAAGCACTGGTGAAGCGATTGATAAGATCAGCAACGTCTTCTGAAGGACACCAAGGTGAAGTAATTAATTGGGTGGTTTTTTTCTTGTGACAGGTAATTACTGCCCAACCATAAAGGCCAATACTCAAGGTTTCCAACCGAATGTCATGCTCTACTGTATCTGGCAATTGCTCAACAAAATGTCCACTTTCATAACCGTAATAGCCAAGTAAGCCACCAACAAATGGCAAATCTTTCGGAGCTGATGTCGCCCAAGCTTCTTGGCAAATTAAGCTCATTAATTCGTTCAGCAAGGTCATTGGGTTGTCAGTATTGCTTAGCGCGTAAAGCGGTTTGATGTACCAAGTGATAGGCTGACTGTTTTGAACTGGATGAATGCGAGCAAGTGGGTTGGCGACTAAAATATCGTAATTTGTATCAGGAAAGTGTTCATGGTTACTGTCGAGTAAAGCGGGATAAGGTAAGTCTCGCACAGCAGAAAAGAAAGACAGTAACGACGCCTGATAAGGGAGATTTACGTGTTTGATTTCTGACATTTATTTTAATACCTAGTAATATGAGATCTGCGTTTACCATTGCTTTGTTAAAAATAGCCGAGTTTTGGTTTCGCTCGACTTGTAATTGTATTGACTGATTGCAATTACAATATGGCGCAAGGTCTCAATGTATTCGTTTTGCTGATCGCAGCATTGTATTCTTTTAATAAGGGTCCTCACAGGTTAATTACAAGTGTCTGACATTTTTTTTCTTTCTTTACCCAATGCGCGTATTGCGTACCGTCTTTACGAGAATCCAGAAGCGCAAAGCGACCGAGTTTGTCTGTTGCTACATGGTGCAGGCGTCGCTGGGGAAATTACTTATTCTCCGATGCTGCCGTATTTTACCCAGTGGCGTTGGATGCTGGTGCCCGATCTAAAAGGCATGGGCGATTCTTTTCATCATCATGGTGAAGAGGGTGCTGTGTCGGTTACCGAATTAACCGACGAAGTAGAAGCTTTATTGGCTCATGTGAAATGGGATGATTTTGATCTAGTTGCTTATTCCCTAGGCGGTCTTGTGGCGCTGAACCTAAATTATCAGCGTAGCTTGCAAGGCAAAAAGAAAGTCAAAATGGCTTTGTTAGAACCTGCGTCTTTGGATCGTGAAGATTTATCTACCTTGATGGATGTGCGCCAAAAGTATCGTCATGCATCGAAACTGATTCGTGATACGGGCGATGTGGAACTTGGCGTAGCAAGTTTTATGGATGGCGTGTCACCGAATAGACGTAAACATCCTGTTGCAGAAGCTACCACGCAATCGCGCCTTGCTCACCGACCTTTTGGTTTTGCTTATGCATTGGATGCAGTAACGGACCATGTAGCGTTGATGGTGAATGAGCCGCATATTCGCCAAGCGATGATCGATGCGTCAGAACAAGTGTTCTTGTTCTCGGGTGAATTAAGCCATGAGGCCTTGCGCCAACACTATGATTTGTTGAGCGAGCAGAACGCTGCTTGGCAACATAAAACGCTGAGCGCGTGTGATCATTCATTACCCTTTCAAAAACCTAGACAAATCGCCAATCATATTAATAATTGGTTTGCAGCGAACTAAGAAAAAAATAAGCGTTAAGATAAAACAAGCGTTGCTAAAAAGGGCAGGAAGCCCGTTAATTTTATGATTTTCTAGAAAGAAAATGTAAAAAAACACATGAAAACAAGGAGGTTTTTAATGGGCCGTCAATACGGTTTTTCTCTGCTGGAATTATTCTGTGTACTAGCTATTTTGAGCATATTAGCTCACGCAGGCTCAGCGCATTTTCTTAGCGTTAGTCAAAACACCAAAGACAAAAACACCCTAAAAAATGAAATGAAGCGCTTAGCGGATGCACTCACGCAGGCTCGTCAATTGGCGGTAATTAGCGGTCAAACCAGCTTTTTGTGTGGTGGCTTGAATTGTGACGGTGTTTGGTCTTCAGGATTTACACTTTATCAAATTGAGCCTAATAGCGGAGCTGAAAAACGCTATCGGCAGGTTATCTTCGAGCCATTATTGGCGGTGTCATGGAGTGGCTTTCCCGTGAAGAAACAGCAGATAGAGTTTCGATCTAACGGTTTGTCTGGTTATCAAAATGGCACCTTTGAGTTTTGTTTGGGAGCTTGGCAAGCTGAGTTAATACTCAATCAAAGCGGGCGTTTTTATCTCACCGATCCACGAGGCTTTTATTCGCAAGACTCTTATTCACAAGACTCTTATTCGCAAGGAATGGGCGGAGGGCAATGCGGATGAATAAACAGCGATTAATGCAGCGATTGTCTAAGCCAAGGCAAAAGGGTTGGATCATGCTCGAAGTGATTCTTTGTTTGGCGTTATTTGCTGTGGTGTTACTAGTTTTACAGCGTCAGAGCTCAGCACAATGGCAATCTGTTCAGCAAGTAGAAGAGCACCGAAAACTGCACGAAAATCAACAAAAACAAGCAGCAATGGCACAGCTGACGGGATCTTTGATTTGGCTAGATGCTCAGAGCTCGTCCAACGAAGGATATCCTGATTGTCAAAAATGTACTGGCAATGAGCTTAAAAATTGGTTCCATGCCTCACAGCATTTTCTGTTTGAGTCAACGACACTCACATTGAGTGAAGAGGATACACGATGAATCAGCGACGTTATATGAAAGGCAGCTTATTGATCGAGTTGCTGGTGGTGTGTGGTTTGATCAGCTTGTTTTTACCCTTTTTAGTGATGGCGATTGCTCGCATGCAGGAGCGTCATCTTTTGGCTCAAACTTATCAAGATCAGCACACCATAAAAGCGGCTATTGATGCGCACCTGAAGGCGCAGTGGTTACGCCTTTTACCTGCCAGTTGTACGATAGATGAGTCGTTATATTTGACGATTGAATCGGGCATGTCGCCACCGATTCGTTTGGCGACGCGACGAATCGACAAAAACTCAGACTGGCTACAGGGCGCTGATTACGGCTTGTGTCGCAGTTCAGTAACAGTTCGAAATAATCCCATGGAAACGACCATGGCCTGCCATTGGAAAGCGGGCGATAGAACGACTTTTTCATCTTGCGAGTCAAATTATTCTGGGCATGTTTTTAGCGACTCTGCGAGTAAAAGCCAGATTAAACTTGAGGATGATGCAGCTATTGGTCAGTCAGGCGTTATTCAAAGTGAAGATGGTTTTTATTGGTATATCGCAGAAGGTAAAGATGGCTGGAGAGCCTTATGGCGCACACCAGAAGAAAGCGGTAAGTCGTTAGAGCTATGGAATGGCTTAGAGCGCTTTGCTGTTTTTCCTTTATTGGATAATAGTCGAAATGGTTTGGTAGACACATTGGACACAGAATATGGACGCTTCCCCTTAAAAAATCTACGTGGTTTATGGGTGGAGTATCAGTATCGATTAAGTGATTGCAAAGCCAACCGTGATGCAGAATTTCATCAAGAATACCATTCTATGAGAGGCGAAAAATGGCAGTATCATTCGCCTTGTCAGGGCGTGGGTAATCAAATAATCGTGCTGTAATCTGTGTGTTTTTTCATTCACATGGATGAGATGAAAATCTTAAGGAATAGATAAAATGAATGTGTCATTGTTTCATGCACAACAAGGTTGGGTGTCTTTGCCCATTGTTGCCTTGCTACTGGCGATGTCTAGCTTGTCGATGCATTTTCAAGAAAGGCTCATGGCCGCTTATCAATGGCGTGGGCAAGTGAATGAAGTGGAAGCCGATCAGCAAATTTGGACAGACTTTCGGCAAGCCTTAGTTGTTTCTCCTAGTTTCACATCTGCAAAGGCGAGCGAATGTATTAGCTTTTGTGATTTAGGCGAGCGTTCACAGGAAAAAACTTGGCAAAAAGATAACCAGCTTGTGCATTATCGCTGGGAAAGTTACGAGTCGCTGCCGGATGAATCTGATAATTCTAAGATTTCCTACCGACTCTGCGCCACACAAAACCAGCAACAGTATCTATGCTGGTGGTGGCGAGAAGATAGATTGCTTGCAAACGGTTGGGTTAGTGCTTCTGGTTGAAGGCTTTTAAATGTTCCGCGCTGCAAAATGGACGCGCTTCTTGGTCATGAATAGCATGAGAACGTGGCGTGAAAGTTTTACATTCTTCACAGCGAACCATACTTTCTTGTGATTCGTCCTTTTTAGGCGAATCCTGTTTTTTTGCTTCCGCAGGCGATTGACTGCGTTTAAAAGCGACAAATTGGCGATACAACCACCAACCAATAAAGAAAATAGCAACAAAAACGATCAAACGTACGATCATACACTTTACCTAGCTTGGGTTATTCCAGACAATAACGGGCATATTCTAACAGAGTTCACGAGATAGCAACTGTATGACATTACGAATTGCAATGGCCCAGCTGGATATGCTGGTCGGCGACATTACAAAAAACACCCAATCCGTTATTGATGCGGCGAACAAAGCCCGTGATGAAGAACGCGCGGATGTGGTGGTTTTTCCAGAATTAACCTTAACTGGCTATCCTCCAGAAGATTTATTATTACGTTCTAGCTTGGATACACGTATTGAATCTTCCTTGGCGAAATTATTAGCCGAGATTCACGATATATACGTAGTTGTTGGTTATCCACGTCGTATTGATGGCGAACTATTTAACTGCGCTGGCGTGATTTACCAAGGTCAATTGCTGGTGGAATACGCCAAACAAAAACTGCCTAATTTCCTAGTGTTTGATGATAAACGTTACTTCAGCGAAGGTCGTGAAGCGGGTCTTGTTGATATCAAAGGTGTAAAAGTTGGCTTAAGTATCTGCGAAGATATTTGGCATCCAGAACCTATCGCACAAGCTAAAGCGGCTGGCGCGGAATTGATCCTTAACTTGAATGCTTCGCCTTATCACATTGAAAAAATGGGCGAGCGTGAAGAACTGCTCCATCAGCGTGCGACTGAAGTCACTTTGCCGATTGTCTATGTGAACTATATGGGCGCGCAGGATGAATTGGTATACGAAGGCGGCTCTTTTGTAGTCAATGCCAAAGGCGAGAAAATCATGCAAGCGCCTTGGTTTGAAGCCGGCCTGTACAGCATCGATATGATCGTCGACGAAAGTCAACCAAACAAGGTTGAACCTGTTGCAGGTGTTATTGCTCCAGCGTTGGGAGTGGAAGCCAGTGTCTATCAAGCCATGGTGCTTGGCTTACGCGACTACATCACCAAAAACCGTTTCAAAGGAATTGTATTGGGTTTGAGTGGCGGTATCGACTCCGCCTTGTCTCTTGCAGTAGCAGTAGATGCCATCGGCGCAGACCGTGTTCAAGCCATCATGATGCCTTACACTTATACCTCGTCAATCAGCTTGCATGATGCTGAAGAAGAGGCAAAACTGCTTGGAGTGAAATACAGCGTCTTACCAATTGAATCCATGGTGTCAGCCTTTACCGACGTATTGGCGCCAGAATTCGAAGGCTACGCCAAAGACACCACAGAAGAAAACCTGCAAGCTCGTACCCGTGGTGTAACCTTAATGGCGATTTCTAACAAGAAAGGCTACATGGTCTTAACCACAGGCAACAAGAGCGAAATGGCCGTTGGCTATGCCACTCTATATGGCGACATGGTCGGCGGCTATTCCGTACTAAAAGACGTCTTCAAAACCTTGGTTTTCAAACTGTGCCGCTACCGTAACACCTTAGGCTACGTGATTCCTGAGCGTGTTATCACTCGTCCACCTTCTGCGGAACTGGCTCCAGATCAAAAAGATGAAGACTCTTTGCCAAGCTACGATATTCTCGATGAAATATTGCGCATGTACATCGAAGAAGATCAAAGCGCCGAAGCCATTCTAGCGACGAATCAATTTGACCGAGAAACCGTCTATCGCGTGCTTCGCCTTGTCGACGTGAACGAATACAAACGTCGTCAAGCACCCACTGGTGTGCGTATTACGGCTCGTGGGTTTGGACGAGATCGTCGTTATCCAATTACTAATGGATGGCACATCGGGGAGTAGGGCTTTTAAAAAAGCGTTCAAAACTTGTTTTGCGCCTTCTCTTTGAAGAAAGGGAAGGCGTTTTTATTTGAGTTTGAAGGTGTATTTGTTACTTCTCAATGGCTTTGAGCTGCTGATTTTTTCCGCTCTGCTGAGCGGGTAACTTTTGTCTAGCGACACAAAAGTAACCAAAAGGTCGCTTTATCGGGCTATCGCCCAAACGTCTCATTTATTTTGTTTAATACTGGTTTAGCAAGACGACCTTTACCGTAAGGCATAGATTGTTTATTTGGTGGGAGATAGATCTTCAAACACTGACTTTGAAACTCCATAAAGTCGCGCAACTTCGTCGCGTCGAACTGACTTCATAGTGAATTCAATAATAGGTACCAAAGAACGTAGGTCTGATGAGACGAGGCACGAGGCGTGATCTGACGCTGAAAGCGAAGCTTTCATTGTGGGGCGCGGCTTCAGCCCGACGCGGAATTTATGTTCCATTCAAACGCTTTGTATTCCCGACCTTTTTTCCGCTCTGCTGAGCGGGTAACTTTTTGCAAGCGCCCAAAAAGTTACCAAAAATTCGCTTTAAGATCTTTAATGCCTGATTTTTTTCATCGAAGGATTGCTTCTCCGACGCTCTAGGGCAGTAAGGCATAGATTGTTTATTTGGTGGGAGATAGATCTTCAAACACTGACTTTGAAACTCCATAAAGTCGCGCAACTTCGTCGCGTCGAACTGACTTCATAGTGAATTCAATAATAGACACCAAAGAACGTAGGTCTGATGAGACGAGGTACGAGGCGTGATCTGACGCTGAAAGCGAAGCTTTCATTGTGGGGCGACAATCAGCTGATTATGACTGTATATACAGTTTATTTTCTAAGTGATCCCTTTTTTGCGCGTTTAGCCATTTTAAATAAATCAATTGTGCGCATTTTGTACTAGCAGGAATAAAGAAAGTCTCCTAATATCAATGAATAAGGATTCACAGAGCAGAAATAACGCGCTGTGGATAATAGGAATAACACGCATGCTCGTTTTTCCAGTTTTGATTTTGGTGGAGATCAGTTAAAAAGTATTATTCTTCAGAAATTTAAAAGGATTTTTGAGTGAATTTAAAAATGTGTAAACGCGCATGCGCACTATTAAAATGTTAACTGTACAACCTAATCAAGTAGTAACTAAGGATTGATTTTGACAAATATTTTAGGAAGAGGTGGTTTTGGGTGTGTACGTCAAGAAGTTGATCGCAATGGGCAAGAGTTCGCTAGAAAAACTTTAGAGTTAACTTCTTATGAAGATGATAATGTAGAACTAATACGACGTTTTAGACGAGAAGTCGAATATCAGAGCAGATTTAATCATAAGAATATCGTACCTGTAATAAACTCTAACTTAGACTCCGTACCACCTTATTTTGATATGCCGTTGGCTGCATGTTGTTTGGGGCAAGAATCTTCTCGTGGTTTTAATTTTGATCTATCTGTAAGAATCAATGCATTTTCTAATATTTTGAGTGGTATCGGTGATATTCACCAAAAAGGACATACTCATCGTGATATCAAACCAGCCAATATTCTTAGATATCACGATCAAAAAGGGCATTATTTTTATGCCGTTTCTGATTTTGGTCTTATTGCACCATCGAGTAGAGAGGAAACAAGTAATATAACTTCGACAAATGTAGGTATGGGAACGCAGAACTACATGGCTCCAGAGTGCTTTCTTAACGCAAAGGATGCTACTAACCTTTCAGATATTTACTCTTTGGGTGTATTGTTGCTTTGGTTGTTTGGTGAGAAGTCAGAATTCGGTTTTCCTTTTGAAGAACGTCAATCTCAATGTGTATTCGGTGATATTATCCAAAAATGTACTAAACGAGATATCAAAGAAAGGTATCAGTCTGTCGGTGAAATTGAAAATGAAATGCAATTCGTTTTAGCAAAGTTACCAAAGGGAGCTGAAAGATGATTAGAATAAAAAGAAAAATTATTGAATCTTGCTCCTTCTCTTATCCAAAATCAGAAGGTCTAGATAACCATGATGCAGTATTGCCAGCAGTTACTGTAAATGAAGATATTTATTTTGCATTAGCTGATGGTGTGGGAAGAAGTTCAGAAGCACAATTAACAGCAATAGCGGCTATCGAATCTGTATTTGACACAATAAAGTCAAGTTCTTCCCCTAATATGGATGATATATTTAAAAGCGTTCAATTATCATTAGAAAGAATCGCCAGCCAAGAGCTTTCCTCAAAAAAAATGGCAACAACTTTAGTTGTTTGTAAAATAAATAAAAAAGGGGTCACTATAGGAAATGTAGGCGATTCAAGAGCATATGTAATAAATGGTCGTGCATTAAAGAAAATCACTAATGATCATACCGAAAAAGAAACTCTATTAGAGCGTGGTGTTTTTACTAAAAAAGAGTTGAAGAACCACCGTTCAGAAAATGTTCTAACGAACTCACTTCGGCCTTTTAAAGAGTTTAAAATAGAATTACACCATGAAGAAATTAAGTCAGGATCAATAATACTTGTTTCTGATGGTGTTTATAAGGCATTTGAAGGGAAGCGTGTAATTGGTAATGTTTCTTCAATAGACCTAGCTCAGGTATGTCTAAATATGAAGAAGCAAGTCCAAAAGGTGGGAAGTAAAGATGATTTCTCACTAGTAGCTGTGAGCTTTGAGTAAGGTACAGTTAACAAGTTGCTGAAACGGACAAAAAATAGCTGGCTTTGCTCGTTCCTCGCTAATTTTAGCCAGCTATTTTATTGCCGCTTAGCAAAGCGTTAACTTTCAGAGGTCATATGTACGTATCATCTTCAGTATCAAGTTTATGTAATTTTAGTAGATCTGCAATCGATCGCGAAAGCATACTTAAGCGATACGCAATTCTTTACGACAATATTATTTTTAATCGACGAGGTTGCCCAATTGGTAAAAATGATCTTGCTGAAAATCTTGCAGAGTGTATTTCATTACTTATATCTGGCAAAGGCGAATTTAATGAAAGAAAGCAACTAGCTAAAAATAAATACTTCTCTGATTTATTTATTGATTGTTGGGATATAGTCGATAATGCAAAACAATTTGAAAGTAATATATTTCAAGCTATAGACAGAGAGTCGGCTAATCGAATTGGTAGTTTTTCTCATGAAGAAATACGTCGTATTAATGGATTAGCTCCTGATTCATACGCATATGATATCGATGATGTTAAAGAATTGAGTGGCGATATATATGTTGAGATGGGAACAAATAATCTGTTAGCCGAGGAGAAAATTGACTTTTTGCCAAGTTATTCTCCAATTATATCTAAAGCTATTTGCAAAGAGTCTGAAAATGTTGGTCTAGAAGCTCACGCAATTTTTGAAAATGATATGTTGTTACCTAGTTTTGAAGATTTAACTTGGGATGAAATTTTTGAACTGAGAAGTGATAAAAGTATTCACAATTTTAGAAAAATTATTTATGACTTAGTATTTCATTCAGCTGATTTTCATACCGATTTGTTAGAAAAATATCAGCAAGACTTGTGGAGTTTAGTGACTGACTTAAAGCCTGATGTTGGTACATCCTTATTAGGGGGTATATTAAGCAATTTACCAATGCCAACAATAGTTAACCCCGTTGGTATTGTAAGTGCTTTTAAAGATGTTGCCGAAGCCAAATATATTGAAAATAAGTACGGACATATATTCTTTGTGCAAAATGTTCGCCAGTTGAAAGTTAATAAGGCACTTAAACGTAACTAAAACCGTGGGTTAGGTTTCGCTTCGCTCCACATTATAACCCACAATTTTAGTCCGATTAGTGTGGCGTTATGTGACAGATATGATATTCGAACACAAAAAAGTAGAACCAAACAACATTGACTTTCAATTGCTCGTAGCAGAATTGAACTCATCACTTAGTCAGATCACTAATGATTCTGGCGAAAGCTCGTTTTCATCTGGTGCTTTTGATTCGTCGAAAGATGGATGTATTGTGGTGTATCTAAATAAAGTTGCAGTAGCGTGTGGGGTTTTTAGGTACCACCAAAGTGAAGTTTGTGAACTCAAGCGAATGTACTCAAATACATCAGGTGCAGGAACTTATTTACTTGAACAGCTCGAAAGTTATGCGATTGAAAAAGGCTACAAAAATGCCGTACTGTCCACACGAAGAGTCAATTTAAAGGCAGTGAATTTTTATCTGCGTAACGCTTATTCAGAGTCGGACGCATATGGTAAGTATGTTGGTGTAAGACGCTCAATTTGCCTATCTAAGGCGCTTGTTACATAACAAACAATTTAAGAGTGATTCACAACGCTCGATGCTTTCACTCCCAGCTAGTTTAGTTTTTATGACGTAATGTTTTAGGCAAGGTGTAAGTGTTGTGCTCACCTTAATTTGGCGTTGCCTAACCCACAAAATTAGCAATTAGAAGGAATTGATGTTTATGATTACTTGCTATGTCAGGTATGTGATAGATCCCAAGAAGGTGAGGGAGTTCGAAGAATACGCGAAAATGTGGATTCCTCTCGTTGATAAATTTGGTGGCCAACACAATGGCTATTTTCTACCATCTGAAGGCGCAAATAATATCGCTTTGGCTCTTTTTACATTTGAAAGCTTGTCTGCTTACGAGGATTATCGCACTAAGTCTCTGAATGACGCTGAGTGTATTAAAGCTTTCGAATTTGCCGATAAAGTGGACTGCATTATCAGTTATGAGCGTAGTTTTTTTCGACCTGTACTTGGTTAAACAATCTACGGATAACAAGCGCTTTAAGACGGATTCTTAACGTTTGGCCGTTTTAGTTGGATTTGGCTTTTGCGGTTACTGTGTTAAGAGGAAGCTCTTGGTAGTAGGTTGTCAGCCACTTAAGCTGGCATTAATAATTTAATGAGATTTGATAATGAAATACAAAAGAGAAGGTAACGGAGATTACCTTGTTTTGGTTCATGGAGCATTGACTGATAGCTCTATGTGGAATGATCACTTGGCGTATTTAACTGCTGATTTTGAAGTGGTGTCTATTACGTTACGTTGTTTTGATGAAGGTGATGTAGAAGGTTTTGGTTTAAATACTCATGCTGATGATTTAGCTGAGTTGGTTAATCAGCTTTCCAAGGATAAAGCAGTCAATATAGTTGGCTGGTCGTATGGTGCGGATGTGGTGTTGAATGCTTTAGTAAAGCACGACTTGTCTGTTGCTAAGGTTTTTCTCTATGAGCTTGGTTATCCCGGATGTTTGCAAGAACCAGAGTTGGGGGCATGGCAGCTGGATGCTAACAAGATGTTTGGTCCTGTTTTTGAACATTATTCTCAAGGCAATCTTGTGCAAGCGGTGGAGTCTTTGATTGATGGCTCAGGAAATGAGCAAGGCTATTTTCATGGTCAAAGTGAAGCGGTAAAGGCACTTCAGCTTGCTAAAAAATATACTTTGTCTTATCAGCTCAATCAAAAAGAGCAGCCTTTGATAAATGCTGAGACTGTGTCAACAATCAATGTTCCTGTTGTTTTTGGTTATGGTGAGAACACTCGTGACCTTTTTAAGTTGGTAACGGTTAGAGCGTCAGAGTTGCTAGGGAGTAGCCAATTAAAAGAATTACGTGGTGAAAGTCACATGATGCCGCAAGAGAAGCCAAAAGAGTTCTCACAATATATTAAGAACATATTTTCACCAGAGTGTTAATTTATCAGGTAAGTTTGATTTTCAAAGATCACTATTATTGATTTGAAATGCTCATTTTATAATGACTAAAAAAGCGTAATCATTAAATTGGTTTCAGGTGAAAAATAGATTCGTTTTTCATTTGAAGCCAATTCGCCAGAGTTTATGGCCATAAGTGTTGATGATAAAAAGCTTTCTCGGCTTTACTTCATTTATATCTACTTATAAGTCAACTCTATTGTTACAGCCAAAAAGTTATCTGATGCTTTGGCGGAACTGAAACCGAGATAAATTTCTATTCTAGCGTTTTGTATCCCTAATATTTGTTTTTCTCGAAGATAAGAGGATGTAAAGTGTGGATGATTGGTTGGGTAAACTAAGATAAGTTGATGTAACGAAGGAGATATGAATGGACAGTTATGCTTTATTTTTAATCATTGCCATAGCAACAGTTTTAAGTCCTGGCCCAGGTGTTATTTTGACGCTTACTAATTCGATTCGCTATGGTATGTCTGGCGCTATTGGTGGGATTCTCGGGATTTCCTTTGGGACATTTATAGTCGCAGGTGTATCAGCCACTAGTTTAGGGCTTTTACTGGCAACATCGACACTTGCATTCAGTATCATGAAATTTGTCGGAGCTGCGTATCTTGTTTATCTTGGTATTAAATTATGGCGTTCACCTGCTAGAAAAATTGAAGGTAACGGTTCTGCTATCAGAAGCAAAAAACGACAGTTTATAGAAGGCTTAACAATTCAACTGACAAATCCAAAAGCGGTGTTCTTCTTTATGTCAGTATTCCCACAATTTATCGACTTCACCTCGAATTACGTCGGGCAATTTACGCTCTTAGTGGTCACCTACAGCAGTCTCGTTGTCATCATTCATTTGCTCTATGCGTATCTAGCAAAAACGGCACGTGGCTGGCTTTCTTCTGAAAAAGGTGGACGTATGGTTAATCGTCTTGGCGGTGGAACATTTATCGGCTTTGGTGTGGCTCTTGCGGCTGCTGGTAAGTAGCAAACTCTTTAGGATGGCAAGGAATTTCCATTCAAATGCTTTGAACTTCCAACCTTTATTCCACTCAGGTGAGCTGAATTAGTGTGCATCTTAGAGTCATTGATAGGTAACAAATATACCAGAAGATCTAAAGAACAACCCATCCTGACCTTCCCCTTGGAAGGCAAAAGGGGAAGGGACTAAGCCCCGTTCAACAAAGCTGAATTAGTTGACCAATACATTGCGAATATAGAGCGTTTGAGAGAAGCTTAAGCTCCAAGTCGGCCTAAAGGTGCGACTTACAAAATGAAAGCTTCGCTTTCAGCGTCAGATTACGCCTCGCTCCTCGTCTTATCTGATCTACGTTTTTGGGTTCCACTATGAAGTCAGTTCGACGCGACGAAGTTGCGCGACTTTATGGCGTTTCGGAGTCAGTTAAAAATACCCTTCCTCGTCACATCAAAAACAATCCATGCCTTACGATATAACGAGCGTAGGTAGCAATCATGTTCCTACGCAGAAAATCAGGCATTAAAGATCTTAAACAGACCTTTTGGTAACTTTTGCGTCGTTTGGCAAAAGTTACACGCTCAGCAGAGCGGAATAAAGGTCGGGAATACAAAGCGTTTGAATGGAACCAAAGAAAACCAAATCGCCAACGGTGAAACCCCAATGTAATAACCCCTTAATACCTTTTCCCTTTCTCTAGCTGTTACAACATAGGACGTTTTAACCAAAACAGGAGAAAGTGTCATGTCTAATAAAAAAATCTTAATGATCACGGGTGATTTCACGGAAGACTATGAAACTATGGTGCCGTTTCAGGCGTTGATGAGTGTCGGTCATACGGTGCATGCGGTGTGTCCAGATAAGAAGTCTGGCGATACGGTGGCGACGGCGATTCATGATTTTGAGGGTGATCAAACGTACACAGAAAAGCCGGGTCACCGTTTTGCTTTGAATGCGACGTTTGCGGATATCAAGGTGGAAGATTACGACGCTTTGGTGATTCCAGGTGGTCGAGCACCTGAGTATCTTCGTTTGAATAAAACCGTAGTTGCGATGGTGAAGCACTTTTTTGATACCAATAAACCTGTAGCGGCGGTTTGTCATGGCGCGCAGTTGCTTGCGGCTGCAGGTGTATTGGAAGGCAGAAAATGTTCTGCGTATCCTGCTTGTCAGCCGGAAGTGGAGCTTGCGAAAGGTGAGTTTATGGATATCCCTGTTGATCAAGCGGTGACTGATGGTAATCTAGTAACAGCGCCAGCGTGGCCTGCGCATCCGGCGTGGCTTGCTCAGTTTTATGTGTTATTGGAAAGCTAAGTTAAATGTACTGAATGAGTTCGGGTGAGTTTAGTAAGTGTAAAAGTATGAACTCATCCGACTTTTTCCCCGTATCTTGGGCTAGACTATTTGCATTGAGCCATTTCATTCCAATAATAAAAATACGTCATTCAGTAGGGAAAATACAATGTGTAAGCTCTTTGTGAATTCAGATCCTAGCCTATGGCAGAATGTCACTCGTTCTTTGCGTATTGATGGCATGGTCACCAGTATTCGATTGGAAAGTTTCTTTTGGTTTACGCTGGAAGAGATAGCTCAGCGCGACAAGTTGTCTCTGTCGCAAATGATCGCCAAGCTCAATCATGAAGCCTTGGACGCTGGTCACGATTTAGATAATTTCACGTCTTTTTTACGAGTTTGTGCGATGCGCTATTTGCATTTACAAACCATTGGCATGTTGCCTCACTCCCATGAAGTGAGCATTGCGTCTCTTAATTCAGATCGTATTCTTGAACAGGAGAGATACTATCTAGAGACGCATCAGTAACAATTTGAGGCCTTTTTACGACTACTGTGCTCACCAATACTTTGTTAAAAACAGACTCAAAATACTCATTTATAACCCATAAACTCCGCTTTTTCGTCTGTTTTTGCCTCGTCTTGGTTTCGCTCGTTACATCGTACAAAGGACTCAATATTTATTGGCGGTTATTTTTGCCCAAACATTTTTAGTAGTGTTCCATCTTTCAATACGTATTGATGAAACAATGCTGCAGCTGCGTGTAGCAAGACTAACGTCATCATGATGTTCATCGCTATTTCGTGTACATCTCCCATGATATGAATGCCTAAGTACCAAGCTGTTGCGCCAAATACTGGCACTAAAAACATCAGTAAATATAAGAATTCATGGACGATACGAGAGACGCGGTCGAGTAAACTCTTCGAGTCTGTTTTGGATTTTTTAGACATGAAGCGAACGATAATGCGGATCACAACCAGAGCAATTATGCCCAAGCCGACATATACATGCAGTGATGAAACTAAGTTATAACCAGTGTTGCTGTCGTCTAGATGTTGACGAAAAGCGCGTCCCATTCCTTCACTGACGAAGTAGTTAAAAATAATTAAAGCCGCAATGGCCCAGTGCAGTAAAATTTGCGCTGTGTTGTAAGATCGCTCTTGGTTTTGCATTTGAATCTCCATAGATAACCGATTGAGGTGGTGCCACCGCTTTTGCTCATCAATTCTAGCGATGCAAGATTAAGACTTTCTTAACAGTTATACGATTATGGATATATTTCTAGGTTTCTGGCTTTCTCTCCTAAAATGCTCACTGCGTTTCCTATATAATGGGCGCCATCTCGTTGTTGACGATTCATTCAGTTTAGGCTCTTTTTTAATAAGAAAGGCTTTTTATTAGGTAAAAATGGCACTTTATGTTTAACGCTTCATCTACTCGTTTAAATAAATACATCAGCGAAAGCGGTATCTGCTCTCGAAGAGACGCTGACCGCTTTATTGAACAAGGTAATGTGTTCATCAATGGCAAGCGTGCTTCGGTGGGCGATCAAGTTGTTGCCGGTGATACGGTGCGAGTTAATGGGCAGATCATTGAGCCGCAGGATGCGGATGACTTTGTTTTTATTGTGCTGAATAAGCCCGTTGGCATTGTGAGTACCACGGAAAGTTCAGAAAAAAATAATATTGTTGATTTTGTTAGCCATGGGGTTCGTATTTTCCCAATTGGTCGTTTGGACAAAGATTCCCAAGGTTTGATTTTTTTGACCAACAATGGCGACTTAGTTAATAAAGTATTGCGTGCTGGCAATAATCACGAGAAAGAATATTTGGTGACGGTGAATAAGCCGATCACTGATGATTTTATTGCTGGTTTGGCCGGTGGTGTGCCTATCTTGGGAACGATGACAAAGAAATGTCCTGTTACTAAGGTTACTGCTAACGTGTTTAACATCACGTTAGTGCAAGGTTTGAATCGTCAAATTCGCCGTATGTGTGAGTATTTCGGTTATGAGGTCGTTAAATTAGAGCGAACACGAATTATGAACGTGAGCCTAAAAGGCATTCCAGTAGGAGAGTGGCGAGATTTAACACCCAAAGAATTGTCTGTGTTGCTGAAATCTATTGAAGATTCATCTTCAGAAGTCAGTGCGCCAGCGAAGAAGTCTCGCAATGCGCCACGAAAAAATACTCGTACTGACGGCTCTTCAAAATCAAACTTGTCGTCAAAACCAATGAGCGCAGCAAAAGGGAATACTAAACACCCTAAAGATGACGCTAGAAAACCAGCAGGTTCTAAGGGCAAAGACAGACGTCCTTTTGGTGATAGTAAAAAGCCTGCAGGCAACGGTGCCGGTAAACGACCAACCGGTAAACCGGGTGGATCACCAAAAAGTAATGGCAAGCCGGCTACAAATGGTAAGCGTCCGTCAGTTGGTAGAGGCTCGCAGAAGTCTTCGCGCCCATAGTAATTGATTTGCGTTACAACGGTGGTTTTAATAAAAAAGCCCTAATCAAATTAGGGCTTAGATGACTCGAATTTAACGCCACCATGACAATATGGTGGCTAGCTGGAGGGATTAATTACCTAATACATTGGTCGGAGATTTTTTGGTCACCTTCGCTGCTTTCTTTTCTTTTGCCGTTAAAAGCGGTTTCTTTTTTGTCTCTTTTTTACTGTTTTGACCCTTGCTCATGATATTCACCATTAGTCATCACTGTATAACCTCAGTCGGTTCTCACCAACTTAAGGGCTGTTGCTGCGCACGGTTGTAATAGACGCCGTGAAATTTGTTACGTAGCAAACTGAGTATGTTCTTATTGTGGAGCAAGTAAAGGGATACTTTATTCAATAGTGCTAAGAAAGTTACTTAGTTCAATATGACTTATGCTTTGGTGCTCATTTTGTCAGTTTTTTGAGGCTTTTAAGGGGGAATTAAGAATACTTTTGTATAATATTGTTTGATGGTTTGTGTAACGCCAAGCAAGTTTCTATGATGATTTTTCATCAATGGGGTTTATTATGAAAATCATCAAGCAAATGTTTCGATTTCTATCGGTTGGTATTGTTGTGGTGACGATGACAGCTTGTGTTATGGCGCCTCCTGGACCGCCCGGTCCCAGACATGTCGGTGGACCAGGGTATGGTGGCGCTCCTGCTATGCACCCATGAGAGTGATAAAATTATTGTCATAGAAGGAACGTTTTGACGTTCCTTTTTTTTCGGATGTGGAGCTTAATTTTGATTTAGAAATTGGGTTCTATTTGGTAATGTTCGCAAGTATTTTTGTTCTGCTGATGTTCCGTAGTTTATTTGTAAAAGTACTGTTTATTAGCCACCTATTTGTATTCTCTGGAAAGTATATGAATCCTATTGCCTTGAGTGTTTCTTTATTAATTTGTAGCAACATTTTCATGACGTTTGCTTGGTATGCTCATTTAAAAGAGTTGAATAATAAGCCTTGGATCATTGCTGCTTTGATCAGCTGGGGCATTGCCCTATTTGAGTATTTGTTGCAGGTGCCTGCTAATCGTATTGGCTACACTGCACTGAATGTTGGACAGTTAAAAATTATGCAGGAAGTGATAACCTTGATGGTCTTTGTACCATTTTCTGTTTATTACTTAAAAGAGCCTTTAAAACTGGATTACCTATGGGCTGGGTTATGTTTAGTTGGCGCAGTTTATTTTGCCTTTCGCAGTAAGTTTAGCGTGTAACACAAATTGTATTGTTAAGGATGGTTATGTACACAGACGAAGATTTAAATTTAGCGGTCAAGAATGGTGTTTTTTCTGCTACGTCGGTAGAGGAGTTTCGCCAGCTTGTATCGTCCTCAAATGGCTCCTCGGCAGTAGATGAAGAGAACTTTCGTTTGGTAGGTGGTTTTAACGATATTTTTATTGTGATTGCTTGTGCTTTGCTGTTGTTTTCATCGCTTTGGGTGTTGATGTCGATTAATGAAAGCTTAGGCTATTTGGTGTTTGCTGCCTTATCTTGGGGGCTAGCAGAAGTATTTGTACTGCGCCGGAAAATGGCTTTGCCAGCGATTGTGTTGTTGCTGGCATTTGTTGGTGGAGTGTTTGCTTTTACGGTGTCTTTATTTGGTATTCAATCTAGTTACGCGGTGATTTTCGCTACAGCTTTTTCAACACTGGCTGCTTACGTTCATTGGCGCCGTTTTAATGTGCCTATTACGGTTGCTGTTGGGACAGGGACTGGGCTGGCTTTATTGGGCTCTACAGTGCTGAGTATTTTTCCTGACAGTGCTGGGTTTGTCATGGTGACCTTGTTTTTATGCGGTTGTGTGGCGTTTGTTTTAGCTATGTATTGGGATGCGGGCGATACAAGTCGTACAACACGCAAATCTGATGTGGCTTTTTGGTTGCATTTGTTGTCTGCACCTTTGATTATCCATCCTATTTTTTCAAGCCTTGGGGTGCTAGATGGTAATGAAAGTTTGAGTAATATGTTGCTGATTGTGCTTCTGTATTTATTGATGACGATGGTATCTATCTCTATTGATCGTCGCGCTTTTATGGTGTCGTCATTGATGTATGTGATTTACGCTTTGACGAGTCTAATTGAAAATTACGGCGGTGTTGGTTATAGCTTTGCGATTACTGGTATTGTGATGGGGGCATCTTTGTTGTTGCTATCTATTTATTGGCATGCGGTTCGGTCTGTATTTGTACAACGATTGCCTGAGTGTATACAAGGCTATCTTCCAGTGATTAAGAGAAGGTAGGGTAGTATGTTTTATCGTTTTATAGGAATGGCGCTCATTGTACTTTTGTCTGGCTGTAGCGCTTTACAGAAGACGATGGATGTCCATAAGCCAACGGCATCGGTAACGGGTGTTTCGATTGAGAGTTTATCGACTGAGGCCGTGACTCTGTTGGTTGATGTGAAAGTTACTAACCCTAACTCTTTTGCACTTAAGACAGCTGGTTTTGATCTAGATCTGTTAGTCAATAAACACAATATAGCGACGATAGATCAGCCTGATAGCAGTTTATCTTTGCCTGCAAAAGGCAGTAATAGTGTGCGGTTGCCTGTAACATTGACGTTTGATCAAGTTATTAAGAGCGTAGGCGATTTGGCAAACAAAACAGAATTGGATTACGCAGTTGAAGGCAAAGTGGCGATCAATTTACCTGTATTAGGTGATTTTGATATGCCAGTTGATTTTGCAGGTGTTCTTCCTATCCCTAAGCAACCGGACATTACGTTTAAAAATTTAAATATAGATTCAATTGGTTTAAGTGGCGTTAAGCTTAGTGTCGACTTGGAGATTGTTAATCCTAACCGCTTTGATGTGAACTTGAGTAACGTTCGTTATCAGTTAAAGACAGAGGGTAAATCACTAGGCGAAGGCAGGATTCAAAACATCGACTTATTGGAAGGTAAGACTCAGCACCTTTCGATACCACTTTCTATCGCTATGAGTGGTATGGGTTCTAGTTTGTACCGCCTTTTGACAAGTTCTGATCCCATAGCGGTAGATGTGAGTGTTGGTGCCGATGTGGATACTAATATTGGCGGCTGGAAGTCCACCCCGTTGTCATTTGAAACTAAGCAGATATTGAATCGTTAGCGATGATTGATTTTTTGTTTTTTTGTGTTCGTAAGATTAGATATGACGTCTTTCTTTAAACAATGAAAACAAAAGTAAATAGATTAAAGGAAAGGGTTTAAAGGAATAAAAATATGAATAATCCCCCTCAAAAAGCCGCTATTTCGTTGATGACTGACAATGCGTATTTTATGGATTGCTTTGTTGGTTATGTCGTAAATAAAAATCAGACTGCCATGGAAATTTGGTTGTCTATGGTGAAAGAAGCCCCTGAGTGGTTTAACTTCTTAATGTCTCTACGTAACAGAATTGTTAGCTGTCTGGGATTGAAGGACCTTGGGGCATTGGGAGATATTATTTCTTCAAAACAAGCTGATGATTATCTAGAAGGAGATCGAGTCGGCATTTTTTCTGTTTTTATGAATGAAGCAAACGAAGTTATTCTGGAAGACAATGATAAGCATCTTAATGTTAGGTTGTCTTTGTATATAGAGTCGGAAGATGATGTTCAAAAAGTTTCTATCACGACGGTTGTACATGTTAATAACCGCTTAGGTAAGGCTTACATGCTGTTTGTTGGACCAGTTCATAAATTAATTGTGCCAGCGATTTTGTCTCGGCTACCGAAAGTTTAATGAGGGTATCTTTTACTTTTATAGAGCCTTGTGAGTGTGGATTGTTAACTAGGTAGGTTATCAATGCATGAATTGCTTTTGAACGTTATATCTTAGATAGCTTGATTCTTGTCTGTGTTCTCGTGTTAGATAGGTTCTTGGGCGTTTTATTAGGGCTCTTTATTGAGTCGTGGTTTTGGTATGAGTCATTACGTGTTTCACGAAAATATAACGACTTGTGAAGAGTGCGATTTCGTTAACAGTATACCGCCGCTGCAGAGTGGTGAGCGTTTTAGATGTCAACATTGTGGCCACGTTTTAGTGAGCATTCATAAACATGTTGCAGCACGAATTATGGGGGCAGGTTTGTCAGCTTTGTTGATGCTGGCGTTAGCCATGAGTTTTCCTTTTCTTGGTTTTTCTACCAACGGTATTGAGCGTAGTGTTACTTTGTTTAATACGTTGAGTGTCTTGCTTAGTCATGGCTATCTTGTGCTAGGGGCTATCATTAGCTTAGCGCTGTTTGTATTTCCTCTTGTTTACTTGTTTTCGGTTTTATTTCTAGTTTGGTCTTTTCAACATAAAGAAGTGCTGAATTTTGCTCAGCGCTATTGTATTCGATGGCTTGTGGTTGTTCAGCCTTGGTTGATGGTCGATGTTTTTTTAGTTGGCATTCTAGTGGCATTAGTCAAGATGAGTAGCTTGGCTGATATTTCATTGAAACTGTCTTTTTGGGCTTTTTGTGGTTACGTCATTTTGTTATTAAAAACCATCACTTTAGTTGATAAACGTTGGTTTTGGAATCAGGTCGCTGGTAAGGCGGCTGATCACCCTATGATTGATACGACGGCTAAGAAGCAAGGGTTAATTGGTTGCCATTTTTGCGGTGCAACTCAGCTTGGTAATGCGAAGCATTGCGATCGCTGCGGCCACTCTATTAATAGTAGGCGTCCGAAAAGTATCATGACAACTGTTGCCTTGTTAATTGCTTCTTTAGTTATGTATATACCTGCGAATGTATTTCCTATTATGCAGACCACGTTTTTAGGCAGTACCGAACCCTCGACCATTATGGGAGGCGTGTTGTTGCTTTGGTCGTTGGGGTCCTATCCTGTTGCCTTGATTATCTTGTTTGCGAGTGTGGTGATTCCTCTAGCTAAAGTGTTGGCGTTGAGTTGGTTGTGTTGGCAAAGTTATTTTCCAAGTCATAGGCAGACCGAGCAAAAAATAAAACTGTATCGTATTACTGAGCTGGTGGGGCGTTGGTCAATGATTGATGTTTTTGTGGTGACTATATTGACCAGTTTAGTTCAGATGGGAAATTTCATGTCAATTTTGCCGGGTCCTGCGGTGTTGTCCTTTACGGCCGTTATTGTTTTAACTATGTTAGCGGCAATGACATTTGATCCAAGATTACTATGGGATAAAGACGATGCACCTAGTGCCTCCTCTTTAGCAAGGAGAGAAGAGTGAGTGATCCGAACAAGCAAGTCGAAAATATGCGTCAAGTCCGATTTAACTCTATTTGGCTCGTGCCTTTAATCGCGCTTTTGGTTGCAGGTTGGATGCTCTATCAAAACTGGTCAAGCCAAGGGCCTGTTATTACTTTGTTGGCAGCCAATGCCGATGGATTAGAAATAGGTAAGACAAAACTTAAATCTCGTAACGTAGATGTGGGTAGGGTGATCGATATCCGTCTTAGTGAAGATTATGAGAACGCTATTATTAAAGTTCGCATGAACCACGGTACAGAACAAATGTTGCGTGATGACGCAAGGTTTTGGGTGGTAAAGCCTCGAATTGGTAAAGAAGGGGTAAGTGGCCTTGGTACTCTTCTATCTGGGGCTTATATTGATATGACTCCTGGTATGAAAGGGCGTTTACAAACGGATTTTACGCTTTTAAGTCAGCCGCCACTTTCGACTGAAAATGAAGGTGTACGTCTTGTTTTATCTAGCACTGAAGGTTCTAAACTGGACGTTGGTGCTTTGGTACATTTTCGTGGTTACGAAGTCGGCTATGTTGAAAAAGTCGGCTTTGACACAGAAAAAGGCGCCATCACTTATCGTGTTGTAATTCGCTCGCCTTATGATGCTTTGGTAAATAGTGATGTGCAGTTTTGGATGACGCCTGGGTTATCATTTAAGAGCTCTGCAAGTGGTTTTGAAATTCGACTCGATTCATTAGAGACATTTTTTGCGGGTGGTATTTCCTTTGGGTTACCTCCTGGTAGAACCGCAGGACAACCCGTTAAAGATATGGCTCCATTTCGCCTGTTCTCTTCTAGAGAAAGTGCCGCTAATAATATGTTTAGTGAATTTATTAACTATGTCTTTTTGTTTGAGAGCAATATTAGTGGTTTAACGCCTGGTGCCGCGGTTGAGTTTCGCGGTGTACGAATTGGTACTGTGCTTGATGTGCCATTTAACGGCATCCCAATGGATTCGTTGACTTCCCTTGATACGCCTTTAATTCCTGTTCGTGCACGTATCGAACCCCAGCGTTTGAATTCTTTAGATACCTCTGGTGCGATGTCATTGCAGAAATGGAATGAATTAATCGAAGATCGTATTAATAAAGGGGTTAGGGCCTCTTTAAAAATTGGTAACTACTTGAATGGCGCAAAAGTTATTAATATTGATTTTATGAAAAATCCACCACCAGTGACAATAAAGGAATTTGCCGGTTACCAGATTTTTCCGACGGCACCGGACGCGCTCGCTAATATTGAAACAAAAGTGGGTGCCATCTTAGATAATGTGTCTCAAGTGCCTCTTAATAAGACGTTTGAGCAGCTTGGTCAAACGATGAATGAGGCCAACGAAACATTACGTCAATTACAAGAACTGAGTAAAAGTGTCAAACAGCTGATTAATAAATCAGAGACTCAACAGCTTCCAGCAGATCTTGCTGCAACGATTAATGAGTTGAACCTAACACTGGAAACTTATCAGGCAAATGGTCAAATTGGTCGTTCTTTGAAAGAAAATATGGTGTCGTTAGGACGAGCGTTAAATGAATTGCAGCCATTGCTTCGTCAGCTGAGAGAGAATCCAAATACTTTGATTTTTGACAGTAAACCACGAGCAGATGTTGAGCCGAAAGCGGCGAAGTAGTTGAAAGGAATAAAATGAATATGATGATTTATGGGCGTACTTTTTTGCTGGTATTGATAAGTTGGATGATGGCTGGTTGTGCTACACCAACACCACCTAGCAAAGAATATCTGTTAATGGATACAGGATTGAAAAATGCCCAAGCTCAAGCAACGCAAAAAATGTCTGTGCAGCTGATGCCAATCGTAGTTGCCAATTACTTAGCTGGTAACGAAATTGTATTAGTAACAAAACGGGGAGATGTTCATCGTTCCCAGAGTAATTTGTGGGCTGAGTCTTTGTCTCCTCAATTAACTCGTCTAACGCAACAGCGATTAGAGAAGACTTTGCCTAATATTACCTGGTTTGGTGGTCAGCGATTACCTTCTTATGCTATTGCTTTATTGAATATTGAAGTGGATGACTTTTACGCGGATTTAGAGGGAATGATACATATTTCTGGGCGCTGGCAGGTTATTGCTGCAACGGGTGAGTTGTCTGCTTCCAATACGTTTGAAGTTCAGCGTAAATTAAAATCAGATGGCTATTCAACTATGGTACAAACACTTTCCGCCAGTTGGTTTGATCAGGTGATTGATCCCATGGCAAAAGAAATAGCCCAGTCGTTTAAAAACTAAAAGTCATTAAAAAGCATAATCAAAAAGGGGCAACGAATAAATCCGTTGACCCTTTTTGATTGAAGTATTTAATAGCGCTTATTAGTCAGCTTTGTTGAACTCGTTTATGGCTGCAATGTGTTCAGGCCCAATTCCGCAACACCCGCCAATCAAAGTCGCCCCGTCTTCTACCCATTGTTTAACCCAAGTTAGGTAGGCTGGTGGCGTTAGATCAGCACGTAGCTCATCAAGACCATCGTTTGCCGTGGCATTTTTAGGTTGTGGTGGAAAAGCATTGGCGTAAGCACCGATTTGGATACCGTTAGCATGTAAAGAAGACAATACTGTTTGAGTGATTTGAATGGCTTCACCGATAATTTCGGGCTGGCTACAATTAAATAGAATCGCATTTACACCGATGGCTTGCATGGCTTTTACGGCTTCAACAACGGTTTCGCCAGAACGCAATAAAGGCTCTGCAGTTGGCTCTGAATCTTCAAGAGTAAAAGACACCCAGAAAGGTTTGTGATCTGTATCAATTTTATCTACAAGGGCTTTTACACGAGTGACTTCATCGACCAAACTTTGTGTTTCTGATAACCAAAGATCCACATAAGGATTGAGCGATTCGATGAGCGGAACGGCCAATTCTTCCACACGGTCTGCTTGATAAAGATCTGCGCGATATGAACCAAACAATGGCGCAAGAGAACCTGCTACTTTTGTATCTGTGCCGCTTTCGTCAGCGGCCTCACGAGCGACTTTGCCTGAAAGTACGGCCAATATACGGCCTTGCTCTTTAAAGACCTCTTCGCCTATATGAAAGGGCACTAAAGCATAACTATTGGTAGTGATGACACGTGAGCCGCTTTGGATATAAGACTGATGCACTTCTTTCACAATGTTTGGTGCTTCCATCATCGCCAAGGCTGACCATTCTGGTTGTTTGAATGGTGCGCCGCGGCGTTCAAGTTCTCGGCCCATACCGCCATCAAGAATAGTGAATGAAGTCATATAAAATCCTATTGTATATTTGTGTATGCCGCGATTTTAGACAGATTTTTAAAGTATTCAATGGCAACACACATTATCCAAGTGAAACTAGAGGTCTTTTGTATAGCGTTTAAGCATATCCGCGTTAGTTTCAGGCTTCTCGTCACTGTCTAGTTGATCATTAATCATGAAGCCCATAGAGGGTAGAGAGGTTCGTTCGATTATTGCCCTTTGATTCAGGAATAACGATACATTGCTCATTAATGATTTTTACAAAGCTTGGTTTTCTCCACGAGGTGAACAATCAGTATGACCTTCGGTGTTGTAACTGGCTAGAGTGAAAAAAGAAGCATTTTATTATGTGGATGAAGTGACGCCATTTAACATTCGGGAATTGCTTAAGTTTCACGAAAATGGCGCTATTTTTTCGGTACATCGAGAGTAGCTGTCCCTGCTATTCGTTTTCTCATAAAAAAGCCTTCATAGAATTAAAAACATGCATTGGATGAGTCATATGTAAGCAATGTCCATTGCCTTCTATTATTTCTAGCTTGGCATTTTGTAACTTATCCTTGATATATTCGCCTACGCTAACGGCAACCAAAGTATCGTTTGAGCTTTGTAATATTAAGCATGGGTGAGATATGTCAGGCAATAAAGACCGATAATCGGAGAAAAAAGTCGCTTCAGCGAAAAGCTTAGAATAAGTGACATCAGTAGCGCAAAAACTACTAAGTAACTCATGTACTAATGTATCGCTTTCTGACATTCCTGGGCCAATAGGAGATAAGTCGCTTCCCATAACAATGGGTGCTAAATAGTTCCCCCAGCCGATATAGTCTTTCTCCATTAACTGGATTAGTCCTTCCAAATCTTGTCTTTCAAAACCGCCTTGGTATTCTTCGTCCAAGTTTAAAAAACAAGGAGAAGGGCAAACTGCTACCATCTTAGAAAAAAGCTCAGGGCGTTGCTTAGAGGCTATCCAGCCTATGGTGCTACTCACTGAGTGGCCGACAAAGATGACGTTTTTAAGCTCTAGAGCATCACATATTTCAATGATATCTAAAGAGTAGCCTTCCAATTGTTGGTAGCGATTTTTTTCATACGCTGAAAAGTCTGAGTTGCCACTACCGACATAATCAAACAGTAGAACTTGGTATGTTTTTTCAAGAAAAGGCAGTATAAAACGCCACATGTTTTGATTGCAGCCGAAACCGTGAGCCAAAATAATAGTCTTTTCGCCTTTGCCTATTAGCTTGATATTATTACGAAGCATAATGACTACTGACTTGGATTCTGCTTGTGGTGTTTTTAGCATTAAAGTGCTCCGTTCTTTATTCGTTTCAATCCTATCTATCATCTAGGTTTTAGATCACAGGTATAAGGCTATTTTATAATACCTGCTCGATCGTTTTTATGATCTACAGCAAGGTTTATTCAAGGAGTGAATGTCTGAATCGCACTGGAAGTAAAAAAAACGCCAACATGCTGTTGGCGTTTTATACTCTAACAATGAAGCTTTCTATATAGGTTCTATAAAAGGCTGTTATAGAGGGATGGGGCGAATGGTTATTTCGCTTTGTCTTTTGCTGCTTGAATGCTTTTTTGAATCAACGGCGAAATAGTTAGACCCTGCACTATGATGGAGAAGATAACAACAACATAGGTAATGATGACCATGATGTCGTGTAAATCTAAACCTTCAATCATCATTTTATTCGTTGGGATCGCCGCAGCCATAGCAAGTGCTAAACCGCCTCGTAAACCACCCCAAGTCAAGATTTTAACAGAGTGTTTATCGTACTCTCGGTAGCGTTTGAAAATTAGGTAAGGACTGCCAACACTGATAAAGCGAGCCAGTAGAACAACGGGAACCATGACCAAACCTAAACCAATAATTTCCCAACTTAATGGCATAGTCACAATCAGCATACCAATGATTAGGAAAAGCAAGGCGTTCAAGAAGCTATCAGTCGCATGCCAAAAATCTTTTACATAACGAGTGCCATCTGGACCGCTTTTCTTGGAAGCTTTTGCTCGTGTGATGTTGCCAAGAAGAATACCACTGGTCACCATCGCAAGTGCACCGGAAATCTCCCAAATATTGGCTAAAGCAAAACCCGCTGAAGGAATGGTTAGGGTGACCAATAGACGTGTATTGATATCTTTGCAATTGATGATAACAAAGTGACCAACCAGAGCAATAACAAGACCAAACACTATGCCACCAATAGCGTCGACTAAAAATAGCTCAGCGACGTCTTGGAAGTTGGCTTCAGTACCATAAAATGCGACCGCAAAGATTGTGGTGAAAATAACCAAACCAACACCATCATTAAACAAGGATTCGCCTTCTACTTGGATCGAAATACCCTGCGGTGCACTCATTTGCTTGATGATAGCCAATACTGCAATCGGGTCAGTAGGGCTTATCAAAGCGCCAAATAGTAGGCAGTAGATGAAAGGTATAGGGAAGTTGAGTAGAGCAAATACGTAGTAACTTAGGTAGCCGACAATAAAGGTCGACGCTAGCGTGGAAAACAGCACTAATATGGTGATTTCCCAACGCTGTCTTTTTAAGGCCGCAAGGTCGATCTCTAATGCACCAGCAAATAGTAAAAAGCCCAACATGCCTTTTAATAACAGCTGATTAAAGTCGATGCCGGAAACAACTTGAGTAATGAATACTGCTGTTTCATCGCCAAGCATTTTAACCGCAAGAATTAGGAGTAATGAAATTACGACTGATCCTGTGGTAATGGCGATCGTAGTTTGCATTTTTAGTATGTATTGGTTGGTAAAAGCGATAAAAACCGCTAATGCCGAAAGAAAACAGATGAGATACCAAGCGTTCATTTGAGAACCTTAACATTTATCAATAAGAGTGAGAGTCATAAAAGGGTGCATGGGGGGATGCTGGGCAGTATGTTATCCCTAGAATATGCCTCTGTCACTGTTTGACTGTATAAAAAGTAGTCCTAAAGTACGCATTTTTTTCAAAAAAGAGGAAATTTTATTTCAAAAGCTGTCTATTTGGGGTGGTTTTGGCTTTTCTTGTAGGAAAATTACAACGGAATTGATGTTGTGTTGTGCATTTTTCGAATATCGCGAGCAAAAAAATTATTCTCCTTTTATATTTACCTCTTCTATTCTGTTGTTCATTGAAACAATTAAAAAATAAAACAGTTAATAATAAAAATAACAAGGAAGCTTCCTATGCGTCAATTCTCATATAAACCTAGTTTACTTGCTCTAGCCATCAGTAGTGTTGCTGCTTATAGCAGTCTCGCTAGCGCTGCAACCCCTTCTGCTATACCGCAGTTAAGTGAAGCAAAATCCTCTGTACTTACTACTAGCTGTGAAGGGCTATCTTCTCTTTTAAGCGCAAGTAACACCGCGATCAACTCTGTTGAGACTGTGACTAAAGGGACAGTGAAGTTGGGCGATAATGATGTTGAAGAGCACTGTTTAGTCAAAGGACAAATGTATGAGCGTATTGGCGATGTAGATGGAAAGCCTTACGCGATTGGTTTTGAGTTGCGTTTACCGAAGAAATGGAATGGTCGCTTTCTTCATCAAGCAAATGGTGGGTTAGATGGGGCAGTGAGAACAGCAGAGGGCGCACTAGGTGGCGGTCCATTAACAGGGGCTTTATTTCAGGGCTTTGCGGTAATTAGTTCGGACGCTGGCCACGATAAGGGAATCCCAACGTTTGCTTATGATCCGCAAGCGAGACTTGATTATGGTTATCAAGCTGTTGCCAAGCTGACACCGATGGCAAAAAACGTGATCCATCAGGTTTATGGCAGAGATCCTGATCGTAGTTACTTTGCAGGTTGTTCCAATGGTGGTCGTCATGCCATGGTGGCGGCGACTCGATACGCTAATGATTACGACGGTATTTTAGTTGGCTCACCTGGGTATCGTTTACCTCTGGCTGCAGTGGCAAGTATTGCCGGTGCTCAGGTATATGCTTCAGTGCCTAATACGGATAAAAAAGATTTAAAAACAGCTTTTACTTTAGCTGAACGCACAACAGTTTCGAATGCAATATTGGCAAAATGTGATGCTCTTGATGGCCTGCAAGATGGCATGATTCAAGATTTTAAATCTTGTCAGGCTGCATTTAGTATTCAAACAGACGTGGCGACCTGTAAGGCTGATCGCGATGGTAGTTGTCTTACTCAACCGCAGAAAGACGCTGTGGATACCATATATAAAGGGGTTACCACGAGTAACGGAAAGCGTTTTTATTCCTCTTTTCCATACGATACCGGCATTAATGATAGCGATCATATTATTTGGGAGTATACATCACCGATTGAGCGAGATTCTGGTGCGGTAGCGATGATTTTTAGCACTCCTCCAGTTGAGCTTAAAGACTACAGTATTCGTAATTTTAATGGTGCCGATTTTGTTTGGAAAGCCAATGTTGATGAATTAGTGGCAAAAGTGAATGCTGTTTCTGGTGTCTATAAGGAATCTGCCATGTTATTTATGGCGCCACCTACGCCAGAAAATATGTCTACTTTACGGGATAATGGCGGCAAGATTATGGTGTATCACGGAGTGTCGGATGCAATCTTTTCTGTGCAGGATACAGAGGCTTGGTATTTGGCGTTAGATGCTGAAAACAATGGCCATGCTGGCGATTTTACTCAGTTTTATCCAGTGCCGGGTATGGGGCATTGCCGCGGTGGAAAAGCTACGGATCAGTTTGACATGTTAACGCCACTGGTTGCTTGGGTGGAAAAAGGTCAGAAACCTAAACAAGTTATTGCTACAGCACGTGGAGAAGGGAATCTAGGTGGCGTAAATGAAGAACTGCCATCTTCTTGGAGTGCAACTCGCACCCGACCTCTTTGTCCTTATCCTAGTGTAGCGACTTATGACGGCAAGGGTGATGAAGAAAGTGCAAAAAGCTTCGTATGTGACGTCCCGAAAGATATGTGATTTTTCCAGGAACAGAAGGGTTTGCTTATGTTATAGGCAAGCTCTTTCTATACATAAGTTTGGCTAAGTATACCGTGTGTAGCTTCCAATAAGTCATAATGGACTTCATGATTTTTTCATAGTTTGTAAATTCCTTTCATTTCTTTAAAAACTTAGTCTTTTTAGTCGTAATTTACTTACTAAACCTAACCAATTGGTTTGTTACAGATGAAGCAAATGCACAAGGGGCGTATAATGCCGGGCATTTCCACTATATGAAATTTAGTGACATCTTTTAGGAGTATATTATGGCAACACCTTCCCAACATGATTTGCGTAATGACTTTCGAGCATTACTAGCAAGCGGTAAATGTTATTACACCGCTTCGACATTCGATCCAATGTCGGCTCGTATTGCTGCAGATCTTGGCTTTGAAGTAGGGATTTTAGGTGGCTCTGTTGCATCTTTGCAGGTTTTAGCTGCGCCAGATTTTGCTTTGATTACTTTAAGTGAATTTACGGAGCAAGCGACTCGAATTGGCCGTGTTGCTCGTTTACCAATCATTGCCGATGCTGATCATGGTTACGGTAATGCACTGAATGTGATGCGCACTATTGTTGAACTTGAGCGTGCTGGTGTTGCGGCATTAACGATAGAAGATACTTTGTTGCCAGCAAAATACGGTCATAAATCTACAGATTTGATTCCAGTAGAAGAAGCTGTTGGTAAATTGAAAGCGGCTTTAGAAGCGCGTATTGACCCTATTATGAGTATTATTGCTCGTACTAATGCTGGTCAGTTGACCACCGAAGAAACCATCTCGCGGGTTAAAGCTTATCAAGCCGTTGGTGTGGATGGCATCTGTATGGTTGGTATTCGTGATTTCGCTCATCTAGAAGAGATCAGCCAACATATTTCTATTCCAATCATGCTTGTGGCTTACGATAATCCTGAGCTACGTGATCGTGAGCGTCTTGCTGCTAACGGTGTGCGCATTGTTGTAAATGGTCATGCTGCTTATTTTGCTGCGATTAAAGCAACGTATGACTGCCTGCGTGAGCAACGTGGTATTGCAGAAGGTACCTTGGATGCTTCTGAACTGTCTACGCGCTATTCAACGTTAGAAGAAAACCGTGTATGGGCGAATAAGTATATGGATGTTCAAGAGTAATAGTTAATATCCAAAAAACGAAAAGGCCAGCTTATGTAGCTGGCCTTTTTTGTGCTTTTTGGGGTTACTTAAGTGCTTAAGCGACTAAAAATAATACGATTAACCAAGCTGAGCTAATTGCTCATATGTATTACGTAGCCAGACCTTCATGCGTTGACGTTCAGCAATATTCATGATGCCTTTATCATTGGCAACGGCCCAAAAACTGCTGTTATTAAAGTCAATTTTTTGAGTTAACTTACTTTGTAGTTTTGGTAATTCAATGATCAGGGCTTCGCGACTTACAGCTTTCTTAAAGGTGTCAGATTTTTGAAAACGAGAAAAGTCAGTACCGCGACCTAAGTTTTGTACCACCACAAAATCAACTGATGGCAGAGTGTAACGGTCAAGCAAATCATCCAGTAGCGCCACTGAATCAGCACCATCGTCCATGACATGCCATAGGCAGACTTGGTAGCCCATTTCATCTAGTAAACCAAATACATCGGTTTCTTCAATCCATTTGCCCAACGGCTGAGATGCTTGAGCTGCTAGGTCAATAATTAAATCACGATCTGGGTATTCTTCAATGGCCGCTAACATGCCATCTAAACTGTCTTCTTCGCCAATTAAAATAGGAGAAGCGAACTCACTATAGAAACGTGAAAATGTACCGTGAGACGCGTCACAGTCAAACCCTAGAAACGGCTGATCGTTGTCAATATAGAATTGTGCCAAGACACGAGCGGTCATAGATTTTCCGACACCGCCTTTTTCACCGCCTACAAAATGTACCTTACCCATCTAGATTCCCTCATTGAAGATTAACTTGACCATGTGTTTTAAAGGCTTACTGAAAACATTTTTTGTATGAAATACATGCTACCAACATTTTTTGAAAAAGCTTGGCGCTTTCATGACAAAGTAACAGAAAAAAGAATAAATGGGTTAGTAGTATAGGGGATTGAGTGGCTTTTCTAGGTACTTAAACAAATAGGTGCTAGTCTGAATAACTGTAAATTACATAATATAAGGATCATTTTATGGAGATCTTAGCTTTTTTGTTTATTGGTGCCTTGGCGGGTTGGTTAGCTGGTCAGCTAGTAAAAGGTGGCGGCTTTGGTTTGATTGGTAATATCGTTATCGGTGTAGTTGGTTCTTTTGTCGGCGGATTCACATTTCAACTGCTCGGCTTGTATTCAGGTAGTTTCTTGGGTTCTCTTGTTACGGCAACGGTGGGGGCGATTATCCTGCTTTATGTTGTACGGCTCGCTAAATCCTAGTTTTAGACTTTTTAATAAATTAGCCCGCTCTTAGATGCGGGCTTTTTGATGTGTGCTTTTTGATGTGTGCTTTTTAAGCTAGGGCTTAGATAAGTTCTAACTCTTCCATAATTCGACGGATGATCGCTTTTGTGCTGTCTTGTAGTGGCACCATAGGCAAACGACATTCTTCGGTGCAAAGACCTAATAATGACATGGCGTATTTTGGTCCCGCGGGATTTGGCTCAATAAAGAGCGCATTATGCAGCGCAAATAACTTGTCCTGCAACTGTGCTGCTTCCACGTATTTTCCCTCGCGGCATAGGCGTTGCAATTCCACGACTTGTTTTGGTGCTACGTTTGACGCAACCGAAATACAGCCGTTACCACCGCCGACGTTATAAGCAACTGTGGTGATATCGTCGCCACTTAAGAAATTGAAAGGTTTGTTAATTAAGGCGCGCTCACGAATAGGACGCGTTAAGTCGCCCGTCGCATCTTTAACGCCAATCACTCTTGGTAGTTCAGCAAGGCGAGCCAATGTAGCAACTTCTAAACCGACAACCGAGCGAGGTGGAATGTTGTAAAGGATGATAGGCAATTTACTGTTGTCGTGTACATATTTGAAGTGTTCGTATAAGCCAGTTTGATTTGGGCGGTTGTAATAACCAGCTACATGTAAGGTTGCATCAGCACCAGCTTGATAAGCGTATTCAGAATAATTCACCGCTTCCACTGGGTTGTTCGAACCTGCACCTGCCAGAACTGGTACCGCTTTATTGGTTTCTTGTACGGTAATTTCTATAACACGTTTGTGTTCGTGTTCGCTTAAGGTAGGGGATTCACCAGTTGTGCCAACAGGTACTAAGCCATTGATACCTTGGTCAATTTGCCAGCGGACGATATTGCGCAAAGCGTCTTCGTCTAATTGACCGTTACGAAAAGGAGTGATTAATGCAGTGATTGCGCCGTAGAACATACTTTTGCCTCATTTAGGCCGGTATGCACTCTGCTGAAAAGAGAAGTAGTCCGTCAGCTAGAATGCTGCCGGGGAGTTGTTTAAATCTTAATTCCACACGTCAGCGCCGCAAAGCTTCTTAGCCTTACGTTTATCGCCGTTGCGTTTATTTAAGATGTTGTTATTCATAGGGTAATAGAAAATCTTTATTCAGTTTTATAAATAGTCAGTTTTTCTATGCTGACGTTTTTTCTAAAAAAGGTCAATACACTAACGTGTTTTTTATTCGAACTGTTTTTAGCTCTGGGATGTTCGTTTTTTCGTGTTAGATTGGATAAAATATCGGCGTAATTAAATGCGCTTTTAATAATACTAATAAGAGAAAAATATGGATCTTACTACTTGGCTTTCTTTGGTTGCAGTTTGTGTGATGGGAGCAATTTCTCCTGGGCCAAGCTTAGCTGTCATCTTGCGTGTATCAGTTTCTCAATCCCCGCTTCATGGTGTTTTGGCTGCGATAACACATGGTTTAGGTATTGGTTTTTGGGCTTTTTTGACTCTGCAAGGTCTTGCTATTTTGATGGCCAAGCACCAAAACATATTCTCTGTATTGACTGTTTTAGGTGGACTTTATCTGGCTTGGTTAGGATTTAAAGCATGGCGTTATGCTGGACAAGGTCATGAAATCAAAGTCGAAGGCCAAAAGTCTTCCTATTGGGAGTCTGCTCGTGATGGCATGATGATTTCTTTGATGAACCCCAAAGCTGCATTATTTTTCTTAGCTTTATTTAGCCAGTTGATTCCTACTGAAATTAACACCTTGATCAAGTTTCAGTTATGGGCAACGGTTGTCGTGATTGATACTGGCTGGTATGTGATAGTGGCCTTGTTATTAGCTGGTGGCCCAGTGCTTTCTTGGTTGCGTCGCCATACGGTGTGGGTGGATAGAAGCATGGGCAGCATTTTAATATTGCTTGGATTAAAAGTCGTGATCGGTGCATTTGCTTAGACATAAAAAACGCTCCTAGGAGCGTTTTTTATGTTTTTGTTTAATTAAAATCCTTACTTTTGAAAGATAAAGCTTTCTGTTTCAAGCAGTTTTTTGGTCCAAAGCTCATATGCTTTTGAGTTCAAGTGCAGTCTATCGCCTTCAAATAGGTTTTCTTTTATCTCACCATGTTTGTCGAGCAGTGTAGAGAACAAATCAACGTACTGAGTGTTAGGGCGCGTTTTAGCAAGGCGTACCAATTGACTGTTGGTTTGCTCAATGGTTTTACGCATCTTCAATCGCGCTGGGCTGCACTTAATACTGATTAACGTGACCGGTATGCCTGGAAGATGGCGATCTATTTTTTGCAGTAGCTCGATGTACAAGTCAACAACCTTGTTGCTGTCACAGTGGTTACCAATATCGTTGTCACCAGCATAAATGACCAAAGAACGAGGCTTGTGTGGCAAGATGATACGTTCAAAATAGTAAACGCATGCTTCTAATGTTGCGCTGCTAAAGCCTAAGTTAATCGCGTTCTTGTCGCGGAAATTATGAGCAAAATCATTCCATAAACGCACGGTAGATGATCCGTAGAACGCGACTGGCTGTTCTTTATATTCTTGATAGGCTAGGTGAAATTCTAGTTCTCGTACATCCGATTCGAATTCCACATCGATTTGATTTAGGCTCATTACGTTAGAGCGATAGCCATTTTTACCACTGAATATAGGATATTGGCGAATCTCTCTTGATAGCTCAACTGCTTCGTTAACGTAACCTTTGTACTCCTCCTGATAGGAGGCTAAGAATTGTGCTAACGCCTCTTTATCCTTGTAATCGACTTTGCTGGACAGTTTAAACGCAGGTTTGATGATCACCGTATAAAGGTTGTGATCGGCGCGTTTATCAAAATTTGCCACAACGATTGGAACAATCCAAGGCTCTTCGTTCCCCATTGAACCTGCGAGTTCAAAGGCATGAGGTAACAAGGTACCTGGTGATTGTTGCGTACTAAAGCTTTGTCCTTCTGGTGAGATCATCAGTGGGAAGTTCTGGCGTAAAGTGTCCTGAGATTGTTTGATGAATTCATCGTATTCGGGCGTGTCTTTGGTTAGGTCTTCCCAACTATTGATGAATACATTGCCAAATTTCCCATAAAAATCGTCACGCCAAAACTCACTTTCTTTACTGCGACGTACGACACGTTGACCAGAAATACCATACTGGTTATCGATGACCATGGCGCTTATAAATTGCGCATCCATAGAAAAGCGGAAACCGTTTGGTAGACGGTTAGTTGGAGAGCCTAATAAATGGTTGTAAATGAACAGAGAGCCGGCTTTCTTAGGTAAATTCTCTAGTCCTTTAATGACGTAGGGAACTTGTTGGAAGGCTTGTTTGAATAGCTCTGTACCTAAACGTCTTGCATCTAATGCCGGAGTCTCTTTTGGCAAATTATTTATCGTGTCATAGACATTTTGTAGATGGCGATAAAAAGCATTTTCGCGCTGTAAATCTTTTAGAATGTCCAAGCACATACCAGAAATGGTGCGTTCTAGCACACAGCCAAAGTGTAGGCATTTATAAAGCACACCGAATGCTTCGTCGGTAGTAATCGCGCTTTTCAGTAATTCGCTTACTTTATACAGAGGCGAGCTAACGGGTAAAAGTGCAGCATTTTGGTCTATTACGTTACTTACCGCTAATACTTCATCGTTCGCTATCTGTGAAAGGTAGCGCATTCTGGCCGCTAATAAATGTGCGCCAATCAACCAAATGAGTCGATATAAGTATTTAACTGAAAACTTAGGGCTGTCTTCGAACATTTCTAACAAATCATCGCGTTTGATAAACAAAACGCTACTGTCTCTGGATGAAATGATCGAAGTGCGATTTTTCATTTCTTTATTTTGGGTTGCCCAAGCCAGTACGGTTCCGGTACGGGAAATCGTTCTGGTGGTAATAATGTCGCCAGAGTCAGTTTGATAACTGATGACGACTTTACCCTTGATTAGAATATATAAGCCATTAGCTGGTTGATCTTGTTGGCTTAAAATATCCCCTTGATGTGCTAATAAAATGGACGATTTTTTGGCTAAAGTATGTATTTCAGCTTGAGTAAACGTCTCACAAAAAGGCGCGTAGTTTAGAAGGTTGATGGCATCTTTTAGTGCATGAACTTGCGTTTCAGAATCGATTAAAGGGCGCGTTTCTTCAAAAGCTAATGATTCATTGGAAAAGAAAGGGCGTGTTTGATTCTGTACGTTGGTGAGAACAGGTAAGGACTCTTGATATACAAACTGCAGAAATTGGCTAGCGAAAAGCAAATTGGCATCGAGAATTTTTTGTAATTCAACAATCGGCCAATAGAGTAGTTTAGAAGACTTGGTAGCTGTGAATGTAGTCGCATAACGGGAAGGATGGCGAAAAGCAGACCAGCCAATAGGAGAAAGGAGGTTGCTGATCATGCCGACGTTGTAAGATTTACCGGTATCTTGCAATGGAACGGAAATGGCGACTTCGCCTTCTAGAAGGAAATAGATGTTCTGACCAATCTCAAATTGTTTGGCCAGAATGTCACCAGCTTTTAGTGTTTTAATAGACGCGAGATCTGTTAAGGATGATGCTAACTCAGCATCAATATCTGCCATGAAAGGAAATGTATTTATGTGCTTTGTTATGTCCATCTTTTTTACCTCAAATCTGTATTGCCCTAGTTAGGACGTTTGATCGTCACTGTCTCGCCTAAAAGTGCATAGTCATCGCCACCTATTCGTGCAAGAGGGTTGAGTTTTTTGTTGTCGATGAAAATTCGAGACTTTTCTTCAGTTACAAGATCTTCATCAACGTATAAGTCTAGTATTTCCAAATAAATCGCATTGAACGACGTGTTTCCTAACGTATGCATGTCAAACAGTTTGCAGTGGATAGCGACTTTTGCTTCTGCAATACGGGGTAATGTTTTGGTGAATTCAGTCAGTGACAAGCCTGTTCTGGTTAGTTCAGATTCACCATAGGATAAGCTTGCCGAGCTCTCATTGACGGCATTTATTAAGTCCCCGCTTGGAATATGCAAAACACATTCCTTTTCCCTAAGTAGGTTGTACTTCGTATCTTTGGCGATATCTGTTGTTTTGTTGCCAATGGAAACCATTAAGAGAGCAGGGTCAGAAGATATAGGAGCAAAATATGAAAATGGGGCGAGGTTGAAACTCTCGTTTTCATTTTTCGTCATGATCCACGCAATAGGGCGTGGAGTAATTGTCTGAGTGATCAGGTGGTAGCGTTGATTACCGCTGAGTTGATCAAACTGGAAACGCATAGACTACCCCGTGGTTATGAAACATTACTTGTTAAATTACTACAAATACCAATCCATTGTGAATCTTTGAGTGGAAACTTATGAAATTTATTGTAAAAAAGCAGAGTTTTGGATGGGTAAGTGGTTATACGAGCCAACTCAATCCTTTATGAAAGCTAGAAGGCTCGTAATTTATAGAAATGTTTTATGTCGGCGGGTCAGTAGGCTTCGATAATGGCGTTAAAAGCAATGACAACACGATCTTTATCACCAAAATACGGCAAAGCAGAGTGCTTTAAGTAAGACGGAAAAATGATCACTTGCCCATCTGTAGGAGTGAAATCCCAGACTCCATGTCCACCTAAGTAAGCGGTGCCTGGATCAGCATAATGTTCCGCGTTGACTCTTGGATCGTAAAAACGATTGAGGCCACCATTGCCTTCGATATTGGCATCACCGGGTTCTAAATAATAAATGCCACACCAAGAGCAATTTGGATGAGAGTGGGCATCATGGTAGCCGCCTTTTTGCGTAACATGATACCAAGACTCGATAATATGTGCGTCCGCTTCCATATCTTCTGGCCAAAAAGCTTGATTTACCGAAGCCGCAATTTCTAGAATCAGCTCTTCAAAAGCGCGTTTGGCTTCCATAACATTGGCGTCAGCGAGATCCAGAAAATCCAATGTACTTTCGTGGAGTGCATGTTTTGCTTTTGGAGCAATTTGGCTCTCAATTGCAGTGGTTTGAGTCGCTTTTTGTTGGTATACCGCCGCGAGTAATGCCTCTTTTAAAAAGTCATGATCTGGCATTTGGGTGACGAAAAGTGGTGTGCTCCAGACTGTGAGTTCTTCCAAGACAACGGATTCATTATTCATTTATTTTTTACCTAGGGCATGATGAGGCCGCATAATAACAGGCTGCAAGAATAAGTGAAGTCTAGCAAAGTAAACTTCACTTTATCGAGTTACAGGTTATTAGCCCGCTTTAGGCTCTCTATTACTTTGACTTCTTTATCTATTTCAGACATGCGAGCAGTCATATCTTGAATCGCTCGTATGTTCTCGCTGACATCTCTACTTGCCATGTTGGAAGCATCACCTAGGGATTGAATTTGTGCCGTTAACTCGCCTGTATTATTGGTGAGCCGAGACATGAACTGTTCAATACTTTCGATCGACTGACTGATAGAGCCGGTTGATTTGGTGACAGATGAGATCGTTTCTCCCGTTTTATTTAAGCTGTCTTGCGTGTTTTTAGATAGTTGTCTAACTTCATCGGCAACCACAGCAAACCCTCTACCAGCTTCGCCTGCTCGCGCCGCCTCAATCGCAGCGTTAAGTGCGAGAAGGTTAGTTTGATCAGCAATTCCGGAAATAACTTTTAAAATGGCAAGTACTTGCTCTGAATTGTTTTTTAGCTGAGCTACGTTTCCATTCAGTGCCTTGCGGCCATCTTCTTGCGCATTAATGTCATTTCTTAGGTCATGGAAGGTGCCACTTACATCGCTAATAATCGCTTCTGTCTGCTGTGAGTACTTAGTAATTTTGTTAAAGCTGACTACCACTTGTTCAAGTAAAGGACGATACTCAGATAGATAGTTAATAAGGTCTGCCTGTAAGCGATTGATTTGCATTAAACTATTCAATCTAGATAACGTAAAAAATTCTTTGAAATAACTGTAGTGAATCGGAAAATTATCAACAATAGGGTCCGAAAATGGTTCGTTTTTTGACACTTTGAATAGAAATAATGCAGTGAGTGTTTGGTTCATATGCACGCCTAATAGCTCGCCAAAAGTAGAAAAGCCCGCGGCTTTAATGTTCTGGAAGGCTGTTAGCTCTTTGAGTGCTTTTGCATTATTTAAACGACGTAAAATACAGTCATTTGCTAGCATCGCGATTGGCTGAGGCTTGCCTTTCATAAATTCGTCAAAGGCTTGTTTGGTACTATCGGCAAAGCCTTTAGCTTCTACCAGAATAAGCTCGTCGCCAAAATCTAGGTCGCAGAAAAAATGAATGATCTTGTTATCTAAATCAATGCTGGCGATGGAGCGTATAAATAATTCACTACCAATTTCAACGGCAAATGAGTGGTTTGTTAATTTTGTATTTAGATCGTTTGGTTGGCATTTAAAATAGTCACAAAGGTGGTCGACAATGTTGACTATTTTACCAGTAGATTTGGAAATGACTGTAGTAACAGTACGTCTTTGTGGGTCTGATTCTGCAATATAAAAAGAGCGTTTGGTCTTTTGGAAATTGTGTGTTTTTAGTATGCCGTAGCGAATATTGTCTGCTAACTTAGTAAAAATAACCACAGCGCAATTGTGAGCAACTTTGCTGCCGTCGTAGACAGACGCTTGTTTGAAGTCTAGCTTCCCACCCGCTGATCCACCAATGAAATGACAAGGAAAGCGCTGGCTATCGTACAAGGCTTTCATAAAGAAGTTTTCGCTAGACGACAGTCCATCAATAAATGTAATGGCAATGGTATCTTGGTAGTTGATGGCCATTTTCACATTTATTTTTTCTATTTCGGACTGAATAGTGCGAATTCTATCTTGCTTGTTTTTGGTTACTTTACCTTGCTTTAAATCTTCGCAATGCAGTGGGATAGTTTTTATTTCAGTGGATGCTAGCAGCTCTTCACTGTAGCTTTGTAAGACAATCGAGTCCCATTTTCCATCGGTCGTTTGATAAAAATTTGCTTGTTGGCTGTTAAGTTCGCCAGATGTCATCACAGCAACGACTTTTTCACAGAAAGGCGTGAATCGCTGGATTTTTTCAACAGTACTTTCAAAGTCGAGATTGGAAGACACAAAGGCGAGGATTAATTGTGTTTTCTTTTCTGGAAATTTTAATGCAGCAAGAGTGGCTTCAGACAGTTCAGCGTGAGTTAACTGAAGGATTTTAACGCCTTGATTTTTACCGGTACTATCAGATGGCGCTAATGTTTTTCGTTTAAACCAAGACATAGAAGTCTCCATAAAGCTAGATTATTTTTCTTATCATCCCATTATTAAGGATAGAACAATGTCAGCTTTATGTTTCTATTAGTTTAAATACGTAACATATTGATAATAAAAAATATTTCAATAAATATTATTTATGGTAAGTCCAATTCAGTCACCACAGGTTTGTAGCCACAAAACATCATCACTAGGTTGCGAAAGCCTATTTCGCTGTCTGGGCCTTCTAATCCCTTGATGCTTTTATCAATCAAGGCTAGGTAGTTTTGCATGTAAGGCAGGGTGACTTTGTTGTGTCGCGACATAGCGCTTTCATAAAATGGTACACGCTTGTCCCAAATTTTTTCATTTTGGCAGGCTTGCTTAAAGCTGGAGGATTGCATGCTTTGTAGTAGGTTCGCTAAGGTTTGAATTTCGCGATTAAATAGCCAAAGAATGATGCTGGCTTCAACCCCTTCGCCTAGCAACTGATGTAGGCAGTGCATAGCGTCTTTGGTTTTGCCCATTAACAGTCGATCGCTCAAATCGTAAATTGAGTAACGACTGCTGTCAGCCACGGATTCAGCAACTTTTTCGGCATCAATTTGCACGCCTTGCCCATGCACTAGGGCGAGCTTTTCTAATTCTTGGGAAAGGGCTAAAAGATTCCCCTCTCCACGTTCGCAAATCATGCTGGCAGCATCACGAGTAAGAGATAAATCTAGCGCTTGTGCTCTTTGCTGTACCCATGCAGGAAGTCGGTTTGCGTCTATTGGCCAGATTTGTACAAAAACACCTTGCGATTCCAATTGCGTGAACCATTTGGCTTTTTGAGTTCGAGCGTCAATTTTAGGCAAGGTGAGCAAGATGATATTGTCTTCGCTAAGCGATTGGCTTAATTGAGCCAATGCTTTGCTATGTTTTTCGCCCATCTTGTCTATTTGAATATCAAACATTCTACGCGTGGAAAACAACGACAAACTTTGATTTTCGTTGATGACATCTTGCCAATCAAATTGTGCATCTGCCACGAAACGCAAACGTTCATCAATATTATGATGTTGGGCCGCTTTACGAATGCTGTCTGCCGCTTCTTGGCACAATAAAACTTCGTCACCAGAAATAATATAAATAGGCGCCAAGTTTTTTTTTAGCTGAGATTCTAGTTGGTCAGCTCTGACTTTCATAATGTCCGCCTAAAAGTGATGCGAGTTATAATGGGGCATAACTTAAGTCGTAAACTAGTTGATTGGCTAGATCTTCATTCATGCTTTCTTCTTGCGCTTGGTTATAAGATAACTTGGCGCTTTCTTCAGCATTTTGATTAGTCAGTGTTTTTGTTGTGTTGATGGTTCTAGGGCCATAGAGGGATTTGCCGTCGGCTTGACGAACAAAGTAATGGCTGCTTAAACGGCGCTGCAATTGTGATAGATCATTGTCTGCATCACGGGCCAGTTCTATATCAGTTTTTGTAATAGCATTGATTTTCAGATTAAGGGTGTCTTTGTTCGCACTGTTTTTATCGACGATAACAACGCCTGCTTTAGTCAGTGCGATGCGCAGCGCTCTATCGAAACTATCAGAGCCACTTTCTGACGTTAGTGTTATAACTTTAAGCTTTGCTGGTATGTTAGTTTGGCCACGTAAATGGAATCCACAGGCGACAATACTCATGGTCAGTAATGCCAATAATAGTAGACGAGTTGTTTGTGTAAGTGCGGCTATCATATCCGTGATCTCTGTATTGTTGTTGGTAAAAAGGGATGGCTCAGCCATCCCTTAGTGTACCTCAATTAGTTGGCAACAATGTTGACCAAACGACCTGGAACGACAATAACTTTTCTAACTGTTTTGCCTTCAAGGAACTTGGCAACACTTGGATGAGCAAGTGCTTCTGCTTCAATTGTTTTACTGTCAGCACTAGCAGAAACGGTCAATTCAGCACGTTTTTTACCAAGTACTTGAACAACAATAGTTAGCTCGTCCTTGATCAATGCGTCTTCGTCTAGCGTTGGCCAAGGTGTATTAACGATATTGTCACTATGGCCTAGCTCGCTCCATAACTGGTGGGCAATGTGAGGCACAATAGGAGACAACAACAATGTCGCTGCTTCTAATGCTTCTTGTTCTACAGCAAGACCCAATTCGGATGTGTCTTCGAACTTGCTGATCTCGTTACAAAGCTCCATCACGGCCGCAATGGCAGTGTTGAAGGTTTGGCGACGTTCGATATCGTCTGATACTTTCTGAATGGTTTCATGAGTCTTACGACGCAAAGCTTTTTGAGCACCATTCAATTCGGCAATGTTTAGTTCGCCAACTTTACCCGCATTGGTATGACGGTAAGATAACGCCCATAAACGGCGCAGGAAGCGAGAAGCACCATCTACACCGGCATCGTTCCATTCAAGTGATTGCTCTGGTGGTGCACTGAACATCATGAACAAGCGAACGGTATCGGCGCCATACTTCTCAATCATTTCTTGTGGATCGACCGTATTGCCTTTGGATTTAGACATCTTAGTGCCGTCTTTGTTTACCATACCTTGCGTCAACAGACGTTTGAACGGTTCATCAGAGTTTACAAGGCCCGCATCACGTAACAACTTATGGAAGAAGCGTGAGTACAATAAGTGAAGAATAGCGTGCTCTACGCCACCAACGTATTGGTCAACAGGAAGCCAGTAGTTCGCTTCTTCTGTCAGCATTGCATCGGTAGAGTCTGGGCAGCAGTAGCGAGCGAAATACCAAGACGATTCCATGAAAGTATCGAAGGTATCGGTTTCGCGTTCTGCTTCTTCGCCATTAAACATAACCGAAGAAAAAGTTGGGTTGTTTTTGATCGGTGAGTTAACACCGTCCATGATCACATCTGTTGGTAGTACAACTGGTAGCTGATCTTTTGGTACTGGTACAACAGAACCATCTTTTAGGTTGATTGTCGGGATTGGCGTTCCCCAGTAGCGCTGACGGCTAACACCCCAATCACGTAGACGATAGTTCACTTTTATTTCGCCTAATTTACGTTCAACCATCCAAGCTGCAATGGCTTCAAATGCTTCTTTAAATGCTAAGCCGTCGAATTCGCCAGAGTTGCATAATACGCCTTTTTCAGTGAAAGCTGCTTTTTCTAGATCAACTAAGTCATCGCCAGCAGGCTGAACAACTTGTTTGATTGCTAGGTTGTATTTTTTCGCGAATTCAAAGTCGCGTTGATCATGAGCAGGAACCGACATAACCGCGCCTGAACCGTAATCCATCAACACAAAGTTAGCCGCATAAACCGGAACTGCTTCACCAGTAATCGGGTGAATGGCTTTGAAGCCAGTGTCCATGCCTTTTTTCTCAACTGTTGCCATATCGGCTTCAGTAGTCGACATTTTTTTGCTTTCTTCGATAAACGTCGCAAGATCAGCATTATGCGCAGACGCTTCTAAAGAAAGCGGGTGCTGTGTTGCGACAGCAACATATGTAACACCCATAATAGTATCTGGACGTGTTGTGTAAACAGACAGGCGCTCGTCTTTGCCTTCTACCGCAAAGCTAAATTCTAGGCCCTCTGAACGACCGATCCAGTTACGTTGCATGGCTTTTACTTTTTCTGGCCAGCCATCTAATTGATCAAGATCGTTTAATAGTTCTTCTGCATAATCTGTGATGCGAATAAACCACTGAGAGATTTCTTTCTTCTCTACATTAGTGCCACAACGCCAGCAGCAACCATCTTCAACTTGCTCGTTAGCCAATACCGTTTGGTCTTCTGGGCACCAGTTCACAGCAGCGGTTTTTTTGTACGCCAAGCCTTTTTCAACCAATTGTGTGAAGAACCATTGCTCCCATTTGTAGTATTCAGGAGTGCAGGTAGCAATCTCACGATCCCAGTCGTAACCAAAACCAAGTTCTTTAAGCTGGCCTTTCATGTAGGCGATGTTTTCTGTGGTCCATTTTGCTGGTGCAGTTTTGTGCTTGATCGCTGCGTTTTCAGCAGGAAGACCAAAAGCATCCCAGCCCATTGGCTGTAGGACATTTTTGCCTTGCATGCGTTGGTAGCGAGAAATGACATCGCCGATAGTGTAGTTACGAACGTGACCCATGTGCAGACGACCACTTGGGTAAGGGAACATAGAAAGGCAGTAGAACTTTTCTTTGCTAGAATCAGCGATGGCTTTGAAGACTTTGTTCTCGTCCCAAAAAGATTGGGCAGCTTGTTCTATTTGCTGCGGATTATATTGCTCTTGCATGATGTATTCTTATCCCGTGATCGACGAAAGGTTGGTAGACCTGTATTCTCTTTAATGAAAAGAGGACCATTATAGCGACATAACGCAAGATAATGGTGCAATGGCCAGCAGAGTTTGAAAATATCCGTTATTTTATAGAGATGGAGCCCTAATTAGAAGGTGCATAGAGGAGGAGTTATGAAATCTATGAAAAAAGATTCATCAAAAAGCGAAATCGATTCCAATTTGGTTGAAGAAGCGCGTAAGACATTGATTGGAGCAAAGGATTGGTTTTTAGAAGATGTTGCTTTAATGACGGCCTATTGGCATGACAAAATGGGTTACACCGAAGCATGGGTAGATGCGAACTGGCATTACGTGCTTGATGAGAGTCATGAATTGGTCGAAGAGCTTGACGAAAAAGAGGATACAGCTTTGTTATGGCTGATTAACCATGCGAATAACAACCCTGTGCCGCTTGAAGAGTGTCATGTGGTTGGTACGGTTGTTGAGCCAGGAAGTTATCATTGTATGTCTTGTGGACATGATAACGTTATCGAAACCAAGCAAGCATTAGCACCATGTGAGATCTGCCATTATGGCTTGATGTCGACTCATGATGATCAGTCAAATGACGCCGAGTAATTTGTTGCTCGCTTTAAGTTGATATGCTTTTGGTTGATAAAAAAGGCACTGTAACAATTTACTTGTTGCGGTGCCTTTTTTATTGGATAAGTGATTTATTGGTTATCTGTTTTTGCGGTTTAGAATTAAGCCGTTTAAATAAGCAAATATCACACAAATCCCCATTAGCAAAAGTGTTGGCCAATAACCCCATTGCACGTATGGTGTATTACCTGTAAAGGCTTTTGCCTCAGCTGTCAGCGTTGTTCTTTCAAATTGCGGCGCTTGTGCGACAACTTCGCCTTTTTCATTGATGAACGCAGTAATGCCAGTGTTTGTGGCGCGGATGACATAACGACCGGCTTCTTTCGCTCTAAATTGCGCTATTTGTAAATGCTGCCAAGGACCAAAAGATGTGCCAAACCAACCATCATTACTAATGGTTATTAAGAAATCACTGTCTCTTACCATGCGTCTTACTTGTTCGGCATAAACAATTTCATAGCAAATAAACGGCGCTATACCCCATTCGCCGACTTGTAGTACAGGTTGGTTTTCATCGCCGGGTTTAAAGCTCGACATAGGCATACCAAACACATCTAGGATCGGACCTATGTATTGTGCAAACGGAATATATTCGCCAAAAGGAACGAGTCTGCGTTTGTAATAAAGCCCAAAACCATTTCCTGTTGCCCAGATAGCATTGTAGTAATCTTTATTGTCTTCACTAACATCTGGAATACCAGTAATCAGAGTGGTATTAGTGTCCTCAAGTTCTTTGCTGAAGCCTTCAAAATAGGGTTTTATTCGTGGATAAGAATAAGTAATTGCGGTTTCAGGCCAGACAACTAATTCACTGTCTAAATGTTCAATGGTAGTTTGTTGGTAATAGGCTAGAGATTTTCCTGCTGTTTCAGCCAGCCATTTTTCGTCCTGCTTTACATTGCCTTGCACCAAGGTGGTTTTTAATGTGCCAGTTTGTTGTACCCATGAAACTGGGTAATAGCTTAAATAGGCCGAACCTAACCAGACAATAACGAGCACGAAAACTAGCATGAGTTGATTGGTTTGCTTAAGCAGTATGCTGGCGATCACGCTAGAGGTTAATACTACACATGCGCTAGTGAGCCAAATTCCTCCAACGGGCAAAAGCTCAAATAACCAGGTGTTTTCAATCGAATAGCCGGGCAATAACCAAGGAAAGCCAGTAAAAAGAGTGCTACGGGCGAACTCAGCAATCAATAAACCTAGTGTGACCCATAGACTCGCAGGTATTTTCTGAAAGCGCTGAATGAGTTTCCATGATGCCCAGGCTGAAAGTGCCCAAAAAACGCAGAGCACAGCGACAAATGCAAAGGTGATAAGTCCGGCTATTATGCTGCCAACTTGCCCGTATTCAGCAATGCTGACATAAACCCAAGAAACGCCTGCGCCAAAAAAGCCTAACGCGACAGCTGTACCACGCCAGCAGGCAGATTTTGCTGTTGTACTTGTTAAAACGAGCAGGCTAAATACGATTAAGCTAATAAAATAGCCGGGCCAAAAATGAAAAGGTGAGAAACTGGTTACGCCTAAAGCACCAGCAATAATGCCGATAAGGCCAATAAAAGGGGGAGGGAGTTTGGATATTTTCGCCACCAAGAGAGGCTCCCACCCCGTCTTGGTATTGGTTAAGTCGGGGTGAGGCATGTTCATATTAATCTGGTGTGTTGATGGTTGGTTTGGTGACTTGAATGGTTTTAATGCGGCGTCCATCCGATTTCACCACGCGGAAATGGAAGTTGTTGAAGAAAAGCTCTTCATCACGCAATGGCACATGGCCAAACTGTTGCACAAGTATTCCGCCAATGGTGTCGAACTCTTCTTCGTTTAGTTCGACTTTGAAGAACTCATTAAAGTCTTCAACTGGACATAATGCTGGCACAAGATAAACACCGGGTTCGGTGGTTACTTGAATGCCTTCGTCATCAAGTTTGTCGGTTTCATCTTCTATTTCACCAACGATTTGTTCTAATACGTCTTCAATCGTCACTAAGCCAGACACGCTGCCGTATTCATCTAGAACTAATGCCATGTGATAACGCTTGGTGCGAAAATCATTCAACAATACGTTTAGGCGTTTGCTTTCAGGAATGAAATTAGCAGGGCGTAAACGCGCTAAGATATCTTCTATTGTTACATCGCCTTCTTTAAATAATAAAGGCAATAAGTCTTTGGCAAGCAGGACGCCGAGAATTTCATCGGAATCCTCACCTACAACAGGGAACCGTGAGTGAGAAGAATCTATTATTTTGCGGATTGACGTTTTAGGGTCATCTTCGGACTTAATGACCACCATTTGAGATGGTGGAATCATGATGTCACGTGCCTGAACTTCAGAAACTTCTAGTGCGCCTTCAACAATAGTGAAAGCATCGCGATCAATAACATCGGATTTCACTGCAGCTTCTAGAAGTTTAACGATGTCACCACGGCTGCGTGGTTCATCATTGAATGCTTGGGTTAAACGTTCAAACCAAGATTTTTGTTGATCGTTGGATAAACTCGATCGGTCGTCACTCATTAGGGTATTAGCTCACTCTTTAATCAAATAAGGATCGGAAATAGATAGGGAAGCCAGTAGCTCTGTTTCTATCGATTCCATTTCATCTGCTTCATCATCATTTATATGATCATAGCCGCGTAAATGCAAGATGCCATGAATAGTCATATGAGCCCAATGATGGAATAACTCTTTATTTTGCTCTGCGGCTTCTTTTGCCACAATTTGAGTGCAGATGACCAAATCGCCTAATAATGGAAGCTCTAACCCAGGAGGTGCCTCGAATGGGAAAGATAGGACGTTGGTAGGTTTGTCTTTACCACGATACTCGTGATTAAGTGCGTGGCTTTCTTCTTCGTCGACTATGCGAATGGTAACTTCAAACTCTTCATCTACGTCTGGAAGGGCTTTTTCGACCCAAAGTCTAAAATCCGCTTCGCTTGGTAAATTTGCAGTTTCTTCTGTTGCTATTTGTAAATCAAGCTCTAAATACGCCATTATTTGCTACCTGCAGACTGTTCTGCTTGTGCGGTTAGACGAGCTTCGGTGCGTGCTTTTTTTTCAGCTTCCACTTCAACGTCAAATTTATCATAAGCTTCAACAATACGCTGAACCAGCGGATGACGGACAACGTCAGAAGAGCTAAATAGCGTCATACTGATGCCGCTTACGTCTTTTAAAACGTGCATTGCTTGCGCTAAGCCAGATGTAGTGCCGCGTGGTAAATCTACCTGCGTTGTGTCTCCAGTGATTACTGCGGTTGAGCCAAAACCGATACGTGTCAAAAACATTTTCATCTGCTCGCGCGTGGTATTTTGGCTCTCATCAAGAATAATGAAGGCGTTGTTCAGGGTACGGCCACGCATGAAAGCAAGCGGTGCGATTTCGATGACATTTTTTTCGATCAACTTATCGACCAATTCAAAACCAAGCATTTCGTACAAAGCATCATAAAGAGGGCGCAAGTATGGATCGATTTTTTGTGACAAGTCACCTGGCAAGAATCCCAGTTTTTCGCCTGCTTCGACTGCTGGACGAACCAGCATAATACGTTCAACACGATCAGCTTCTAGCGCTTCGACTGCACAAGCTACGGCTAGATAGGTTTTACCTGTACCAGCTGGTCCGATACCAAAGTTAATATCGTGCTTACGAATCTGCTTGACGTAGCCTTGCTGGTTTTTGCCTTTTGGCTTGATGAAGGCTTTGCGAGTTTTAATCACTAGCTGGTCAGCTTTCTCTCTTTTACTGCTCGTCAGTGATTCAATCGCTGACTCTTGCAGGTAAAGGTGAATCATTTCAGGTGTGATTTCTGTATTCGCCAATGCTTCACGGTAGAGGTTTGCTAGTAGCGTTTTTGTTGCAGCTACGTGCTCAGAATCTTCACCGGAAATGTCGAATAGCTCGCCACGGTATTTGATAGAAACATCAAGTCTCTTTTCTATTAACTTGATGTTCTCGTCGAGTTGACCGCATAGTCCAACCAAAGCATCGGCTTCGGCAGGGACTAAACGGATTTGTTGAGTTGTCTGTGTGATTTCCAAGATTTACCTTTGATTATTGTAGTACAAAGTCAGAGTCGAGTTCAGAGCCTACTAACTCACCCAATAGGGAGTTAGGGTAAGCATCTGTGATAACAACATCTGCGAATTTACCAATCAATTGCGGATCGAACGCACGGAAATTTACAATCCGATTGTTTTCAGTTCGACCTTGAAGCTGTCCAGGATCGCGAGGTGAATAACCGCTGATCAAAATACGTTGCACTTCACCGACCATAGACAAACTAATGTCGTAGGCTTGTTGGCTAATACGACGTTGTAAAATGGCTAGACGCTCTTTTTTCACGTCTTCTGGCGTGTCATCTTCTAGATTAGACGCCGGTGTGCCTGGTCGTTGACTGTATACAAAACTGAACGAGTGATCAAAGCCGATTTCCTGAATTAGATTCATGGTATCAACAAAGTCGTCATCTGTTTCGCCTGGGAAGCCAATGATAAAGTCAGAAGACAAACTGATCCCTGGGCGCGCGTCTTTAATACGGTTGATTTTATCAATGTAATATTGACGATCATGACCACGTTTCATTGCGCTTAGGATATTGTCTGCACCGCTCTGTACTGGTAGATGTAAGTGACTAACCAGTTTCGGCTGCGTGCGGAACGCTTCTACTAAGCTGTCGCTGAATTCCACTGGATGCGACGTAGTGAAACGAATTCGCTCAACACCATCGATTTGTGCAACCGCATGAATAATGTCAGCAAGATCAGCTTCGTCACCTTCTGCAGTATCGCCACGATACGCGTTAACGTTTTGTCCTAGCAAGTGAATTTCACGTACGCCTTGCTCAGCAAGCTGTACGACTTCTTTCAAAATGCTGTCAAACGGGCGGCTTACTTCTTCGCCTCGGGTGTAAGGCACAACACAGAAAGTACAGTATTTACTACAGCCTTCCATGATAGAAACAAACGCTTCAGCACCATCAACGCGAGGGGCTGGTAGATGATCAAATTTTTCGATCTCAGGGAAGGTCACGTCAGTGATCGGAATGTGTTTTCCGGCTGCGTTGACCATCTCTGGTAATTTATGCAGAGTTTGAGGGCCAAAAATCATATCCACGTGTTTAGCTCGTTTACGGATAGCATCGCCTTCTTGGCTCGCTACGCAACCACCAACACCGATAACAAGGTTAGGATTTTTTTGCTTAAGTTTTTTCCAACGTCCTAGTTGGTGATAGACCTTGTCTTGCGCCTTTTCACGAATAGAACAGGTGTTAAGCAGCAGTACGTCTGCTTCTTCTGCATTGTCTGTGAGTTCCATTTCATGGCTTTCGCCAAGTAAATCTGCCATGCGAGATGAATCGTATTCGTTCATTTGACAGCCATGAGTCTGGATAAAAAGTTTTTTTGCCATGTAACGTATTAACCTAAAAATGTGTTCGTCTAATCGACTTTGGCGCTATTATATTGGGCTTTGCTTCCGAATCCCAGAGGTGTTCTGAATTCCCTGTAATTTAACGTAAAAAAGTAAGTTGAAATAGTCTTGTTTTCTTACTGGAGCTTTTGCAAAACATCAGCCACAATAATTGCACAATTTGTTTTTACGAGCGTCTTTTTATTGAGAGAGTGTTTTGACTGTATTAGCCCGTATTTTTGTTTTATGTCTTTTTGTTAGTGGTGCTGCCCACGCAGAGAGAGAGCCGCCTAACTTTGCTTTTGGTTTAGGTTATGGGCTTTTGGATGAGAAGTCTTTGATGAATATTGACTTTAAAGTCAATATTCCTATTAACGATTATTTATCCACCCAAGTATTGTTAAACAGCAACTATCTTATCACTGGCTCATCAAAAAGTAGCTTTGCCCAATCCGAGCTTTCTTCGAACTGGTTTCTTCATAACGAATATGGTCGTTTGGGGGTTGGAGTTGGCATTTCTGAACTAGAGCCTATGGATGAAGAGTTAGAAAGCGAGAGAGATGTGATTGGGCAGTTTATCGGAGAAGCATTTTTAGGATCTTTCTCGTTGACGACCAACTATATATCCACTGATACAACATTGAGTAATGTGACTAGTTCACGTATCGGTATAGGTTATTATTTCAATGAAGATCTACGAACTTCACTGTATAGGGAAAAGTATAATCTAGATGAAGTTGGCTGGCGTCTTGAAACGTACTTCCAACCGAAAAAATACCGTCAAATGGGGAGCGTTGGTGTCATTGCAAGAACAGGGGATGATTACGATTATTTAGGTGTAGTTGTTCAGTATTACTTCGATTACGCGGTGTCTTTAAAACAGCGGGATCGAGAGTTCCATTAAAACATCAATTTAGCATTAACTTTTTCTAAATATTTGAGACCTTTTCACAAGGTTACTAACGTAGTAATCGTGCAAAGGTCATCATTTATTTTTTCAGTATGGTCGAGATGTATTCCCATTCACTTTGTGTAATAGGCATTACAGATAGACGGCTGCCTTTTTTTGTTAATAACATCTCAGTCAATTCAGGGTTTTGTTTTAATTCTGCTAATGTCAGAATGGACGGCCACTTTTCAACAAATTCTACGTCCACCATAAACCAACGTGGGCTATCTGGCGTTGATTTCGCATCATAATAAGCGCTATTTTTGTCCCAGCTGGTGTGGTCTGGATAAGCACTTTTACAGACTTTGGCTGTTCCAACTATGCCTGCTGGAGTGCAACTTGAATGGTAAAAAAACACCAAATCACCTTCTTTCATTTCTTTCATGAAATTTCGTGCTTGGTAGTTTCTTACTCCATCCCAAGGTGAGTGTTTTAGTCGTTTTAAATCATCTATTGAAAACGCATCGGGTTCAGATTTCATAAGCCAGTAATTTGGCATGGATACCTCGTTTGCATAATGAAACATACTCTATGTGCACGCTTACAATTATTCTAACTACAATAAGAGGATGATGCTATAAATTGCCAATTCTTTGGGTAGACTTAAGTATGTGTCGGGGTTGTAAGTTCCTTGTAATGGAAGAGAAAAATGAGCCATTTTGCGTGTAAAGCGTTTTCAGCGTTGGAAAAAGAACTTAAGGATGACTTGCTCGAATGCTATGTGGAAGCACAACAAGAAATTGAAGAAACCATTAATAGCATCGAAGGCGATGGTTTTTCATTCGATAAATTAGACAAGCTTTTTCGCTCTTTGCATAGTATGAAAGGCAATTGCTCTGTTTGTTTTCTTGATCCCTTGGTTGGTGTGCTTCACAAGTTAGAAGAAATAGTTGATGGTATGCGTGGTGGGTACATTCAATATCACCCTTATTTGGGTGAACTGATTATTGTGGTTATTGAAAAAGTTTACGATTTGCTTCAGCAAATTTATCGATCTCATGTCGCTGAAATTGCAGTGCGTGATCAATTGCAGCGCGGTTTAGATGAAATTTATGCCGAAGAGGATGATAGCAAACGCCCCGAAATGGCAGCAACCTTACTCAGGCAATGCAACCAAGTAACAGAAGAAGTAAAAGAAGAACCGGCAGCCACTTCTGTGATTGTTAAAGTTGAATATACCGATGAACAAAAGGCTGACATTGAGTCATTTATTGGGTTTAGCCAAAAATTAAACCGCTTACTTGGTTATTCATCAGAACGGAGCGAGCGTATCCTCAAGCTTTGTCAATTGATCAATGCTGAATGTAAAAGCTCTATAGATCCAGCTCAATTAAGTGCAGCGGCTTATATGCATAATATGGGTATGGCGCTGATTCTAAACTGCAAAGACGATGAAGCTGCAAAACGCCAAGCAGAGCACAACCATCCAATGGTTGGCGCTAAACTTCTTTCCAAACATGAAGGCTGGGAAGACGCGGTTGCCATGGTTCAGGCTCATAAAGAACGTTTTGATGGTACTGGTTTCCCCGAAGGTTTGGTGGGCTCTTTGATTCCTCAAGGTGCTTTTATCTTATCAATGGCTGTTATGTTTATTGATGCTGTTTGGGGTAAATCCGGTAGTGATTATAACAAAAGTGCCATGCGTGCCGTACAAATGGTGAACTTCGAAAGTGGTAAAGGTTTCCCGCCACATCTTATTGAGTCTTTTAATGGTGCAATTCGAAAAGTCCTCGTTGCCAAGAGTAAATAATCTCTGCTTTGTATTCATTAAGTAAAACAAGTCTCAAAAGAAAGTGGCATAACCTAAGCGACCCTTGCTAGCATAGCTCTCTTTCTGAAGAGTTAAGTAATCTGTTTTATGAATGCCGCTTTGTTACCACTCGTTTTCCACCCTAATTACAGCATCCCATTTCCCGCAGGGCATCGGTTTCCCATGCGCAAGTTTGGTCTGTTGGCGGAGTCCTTAAGAGAGCAGGGGATCCTGACGGACGAAAACGAATACACACCTGCGCCGCTTTCTCTTAAAGTATTAATGGCTGCTCATCATAAAGAATACGTACAACGCTTTATTCGTGGTGAGCTGAGCAAACGAGAAGAAAAAGAAATTGGCTTGCCTTGGTCTGAATGGCTAGTCGAACGGACCTTGCGCGCCGTCTCTGGCACCATGCTCACCACTGAACTCGCGTTCGAACATGGCTTGGCTTGTCACCTTGCTGGTGGTACGCATCATGCACATCCTTCTCATGGATCTGGATTCTGTATATTCAACGATTTAGCTGTCGCCGCACTTGCTATGATCAAATCTGGCAGGGCGAAAAAAATCCTTATCCTAGACTGCGATGTACACCAAGGCGACGGAACTATTGCCTTCTTCAAAGATAGAACCGATATCATTCCGGTCTCGTGGCATTGTGAAGAAAACTATCCTCCAATCAAACAAACTGCTGGCCTCAATATCGCCATCCCCAAAGGCGCAAATGACCAAGAATACCTATCCATTCTAAAAAGTACATTGCCCGCGATACTCGCCGAACACCAACCTGACTTCATCTTCTACGACGCAGGTGTCGACGTCCATAAAGACGATCGACTTGGCTACGTCAATCTAACCGACCAAGGCATTCTAGAAAGAGATAAATACGTCATTGAAACTTGCGTCGCCCTTAAACTGCCTACTGCGTGTGTCATCGGCGGCGGCTACGACAGACAAGAAGACATAGTCGCACGGCGACATAGTTTGCTGCATCAAGCAGCGAATCAGGTTTGGAAGGAATATCTTTTGTAGCTTTTTAAGAGTCCTGAACATTTTTATCAAGGATGTGAGGTTCGCAGATTGGTTGTCCATGGCTATTAAAAAACTCAGAGGGTTTGTTTAAGCCTTTTAATTTCCATGACAGTATTTTGGTAACCATTGTTAAGTTAATGCTCAACGAAGAACCTTTAAGATTCTCGGGGACTGGCGTTTTAGCAAACTTAGTAAGAACGTGGCCTCTGCTTTTTCCTAGGTTAACGTCACGTGTTTGCGTATTGTCCATGAAGCTATGAATAACTCCAATAAATGGGCCGCCAGCTCCAAATGTATTACCAATTGGTGTGTTGCAGCACTTTGCATACCAGCGATACATGCCTTTAGAGCTAAGCCTAATACAGGCAACATCTGCTTTTCCTTCGCTTATCGTGAGATAAGACACCGGTATTTGAAATATATCTGTCCCGCCATATTGATCTAATACATTGTCTTCCTGATCTAGAAATTGAGCAAATGCTTGGCAGTCATCACAACAGCAAGTAATCCTTGTGCCCATTTTGGCACTTTCCGTAGTGGCTTTTCCTTTTACGGTTCCGCAGGCACATTTCAAATCTATTTCAGGCATTGGGTTAAGTCTCCTTGCTGTGAAAATGCATCGTTCACAGTTTAGCAGCGTTTTAAAAATAAATGGGAAATGCGAGTGAATGAATAGAACTCAATTGGGGATTGTCATAATGTTTGATTTAACAATTGTGTTAGTTAAATGGGCTTTCGAACAAGCTAGATTATTTAATGAATGTTAGGTGTAATTTAAGTCAGTTTTTTATGAGAAGCATGAAAGTAGTTTCTAATATATAAGATTGAGTTTTTAAGTAATAAAGAGCCTCAGCCGAGGCTCTTTATTTAAAAAGCGTTATTGAGTTGTTACTGTAATGGACTCTTACAATGTCATTCTGTATTCAATAACGCCTGGTTCTTCAGCAACCCAATTATAAAGCCGTTGCGCGACTTTATTGCTTTCTTGGGTATGCCAGTAGAAGCGGTCGCTGTTTTTAGCCTGTGCCTTTTCTTTTACATATTGAATTAGTTTTTTCCCAATGTGCTTCCCACGGGTAGCTGGATCTACGAATAGATCTTCGAGGTAGCAGAAGTTATTTATTCCCCAAGTTGAATCGTGGAATAAATAATGGGCAAAGCCGAGAATTTTTTCCCCTTCCCTTGCTACTGCGCAATACACCGGCACGTTTTCATCAAAGAAGCGTTTCCAAGTGGCTGCAGTCACTTCATCAGCTAATTGGGCCTTGTAAAATTCTTGGTAGCTCAGCCAATAGGGCAGCCATTGGGTATAGTCTTCCGGTTTAACGCTTGTGATAATGATATTAGGGCTTTGACTCATAGTTCATACTCGCTTTTTTTGGGTGAAAATTTATTTCATAAAGTTTTTGATTAAATACTGATTACAAATATTATTTTGTTTTCAGTGAAAAGTTTGTGCTTAATAAAGCATAGGCAGCGAGGCCGATTAGCAGCCCCCAGAAAGCGCCACCTATATCGAACAGAGTGATATTAGATGCGCTTGCTAAAAAGGTAATGAGAGATGCCTCACGCGAAGCTGAGTCACTGATGGCGGCAGTAAGGCTGCTGGAAATGGTTCCGATCAAGGCTATACCGGCAAGAGCTGTTATAAAGGCTGTAGGAAATGCCATAAATAGTGTGGCCAGCGTAACGCCGAATACCCCCACAAGAATGTACAACACGCCTGCAATAACACCAGCAATCCAGCGTTTCGTTGGGTCTTGATGTGCTTCTTTGCCAGTACAAATAGCAGCAGTAATCGCTGCAATATTTATTGCGTGAGAGCCAAACGGCGCAAATAGCAATGAACCTAGACCGGTAAAGGTCAAAATAGGACTGGCACTGGTTTTATAGCCATCATTGCGTAGTACCAGCATTCCAGGAATGTATTGGCCTGTTAGCGTAATCAGGAATAACGGCAGTGCTATACTTAGCAGTGCATTCCACGAAAAAACCGGTGTAATAAAAACTGGTGTTGCTACGATTAGTTCGATGCTGGATAAATCCAGTCGTTTTTGCAGCATTAGCCATATTAGCCCGGCTATCATCATGCCTGCTACGGCGTAACGACCAGCACTCCGTCTTAATACAAGATAGCTTAATACCATCAACACCACTAAGAATGGCTCGACATTGATAACAGCAAAGGCACCAATACCAAATTGCAACAAAATGCCAGCGAGTAAGCCAGCGGCAATGCCGGGTGGAATTAACCGGATTACTTTTTCAAAATAGCCACTTAGACCTAGCATGATAAATAAAGCGGCAGATACCAAGTAGGCGCCAATAGCTTCCGCGTAGGAGATCGTCGGTAATGCGATAATCAGAAATGCTGCTGCCGGTGTAGACCATGTTGTGATGATAGGTTTGCGGGTACGCCAGCTCAGAAAAATACAGGTAAGCCCAACGCCAATGGATGAAGCCCAAACCCAAGATGCTGTTAATTCCGGCGATAAGTTCGCCATTTTTGCGGCCTGAAATACCAGTACAAAGGTCCCTCCATAATTGACGATTACAGTCATTAATGCAGCTATGGCAGGGGGGAGTACATCAAGTGATTGTTTGGATTTTTTCAAATATGCGTACATGGTCGGCAACTCTTTTGGCAATAAATTAGACTTGTATTTATAGCAATTAAATGGCCTGATTTACCCATCCACTTTTTTAAAGGAGTCCAGTCCAATTGTTTAAATCTTCCCAATTGGAGACGGTAAAGACTTGGTTGGTTAACCCAATCAATTCGGCATTTCCATTGCATATAAGAATTCAGCGAGCGATAAAACAGCTCATTCTTGATGGTGTTCTTACCTCCGGAAAGCCCTTGCCTGCAACACGTGCTCTGGCAAAGTCATTGGCTGTTTCTAGGGATACTGTTGAAACCGCCTATGGCCAGCTACATGCTGAAGGTTTTATAGATCGGCGCGTAGGAAGTGGCAGTTTTGTTTCAATGAGGGCTCATCGATTATCTAAACGGCCTGTGCAGCATTCAATTCCGTCGGAGAGTCATGAAACAATGTTGAGCCAAAGAGGTATGGCTATGTTTCTTGACGGAGGTATTAAAAATTTTTCAGCTCCTAGGCCTTTTATTCAGGGCGTGCCGGAAACTCGTAATTTTCCGTTGCCGGTCTGGGAGCGTTTGGAGCGACAGGTGTTGAAAGAATATGGCCATCTAGCGTTGCAAGCAGGTCCGCCGCAAGGTATGGAGGCGTTACGTTGTGCTGTTGCTGATTATATTAATCTTGAACGTGGCGCACGGGCAACTCCGGAACGTATTCTGATTTTAACAAGTTCACAGCAGGCCATAGCGCTTTGTGCGCAGATGTTATTGGATACCGGTGAGCGGATTTTTATGGAAGACCCAGCCTACCATGGCGCACGAAAGGCGTTTGAAGCTGCTGGACTTGAATGTATTCCGATTCCAGTTGATAAGCACGGTTTGCAGGTTGATGCTCTTTGTAATTCATCGGTGTCGGCTAGGGTTGTGTTTTTAAGCCCATCACACCAGTTTCCTACTGGGGCGACATTGACACTGGACCGGCGTTTAACATTAATAGAGTGGGCCGCTCAACAGAAGGCTTGGATTATCGAAGACGATTACGACAGTGAATTTCATTATGCAGGTAAGCCGACTGCTTGTATTCAGGGGATGGACCGTTACGAGCGTACGATTTATGTGGGGACATTTACTAAGTCGTTGTTTCCTGGTGTTCGTATAGGTTACATGCTATTGCCTGATTCCCTTGTCGAACCAATGACTCGCGCACGTACTCTGTTGGATGGGCATAGTGCGCCGATTCCGCAATTAACACTTGCACGTTTTATCGAAGCTGGCCACTTTGGTGCTCATGTACGAAGTATGCGACTCATCTACGCCGGGCGTTTGAATGTGTTGGTGCAATTAATTGAAAAGCATCTCTTTGAGTACGTTATTCCAATAGTACCGGATGGAGGCATGCAAATATTCTGCAAGTTGGTGTGTGAGATTTCTGAGCAGACGGTTATTGATAGTGCTCGTCTTGAAGGTATAGACCTTTTCGGATTAACTGCGCTTTACGCATCTGCCCAGCCCCAAGCTGGTTTCTTGTTGGGCTTCGCAGCGTATACTCCAATGGAAATGGATACCGCTATAAAGCTCCTTGCTAAGGTGTTTCGAACCTTACTGAAAAAGGAGTAATAAAACAGACTGTATACTCCTTTAGTCCTGAGCTGCAGAAAATCTGAATCAGTTTAATTTGATTGGTATTACGTAAGAGAGTGCTTCAAATACTCAGGATTGGCAGGAGAGCGCAGTAACTGCACGGTCTTGTGTAATATTCAATGACATAACAACTTAATCCTCAGAAGTTCTGCTGAGTAATTACTGTTGTATCGGCATCATCCACACACCATCCTGCACCGCTTTAGGTAATACGTAATACACCAGAGTTTTAGTTAAACATACAGCATGCTGTCGATCTTTGGGATACACGCAATCGCTACCAAGAAGAAGCGAAACTGGTTAAGCCTTTGGCGACCGTATTCCGGTGAAGCTTTTAATGTATTCAGTCTATTTTTTATGACGAGCCAACGCTATTTTGGTGTGTCTCTAATTCTACTGGGTAGCTGTCAGGATAAATCTCGACTTACAAAATGAAAGCTTCGCTTTCAGCGTCGGATTACGCCTCGTTCCTCGTCTTATCTGACCTGCGTTCTTTGGTTCTACTATCAGGTATAGCGAGCGTAGGTAGCAATCATGTGCCTATGAAGAAGTTGAGGTATTAAAGATCTTAAAGCGAATTTTTGCTTTCCTTTAAACTTAAGTTTTTGGGCGCTAGCAAAAGTTATACGCTCAGCTTTCCCTTAATTAAAGAGTGGAATAAAGGTTGGGAATACAAAGTGTTAGAATGAAACCTACATTCAGCGTCGAGATAAATGCCGATCTACAGGGTTAGGTTGGTGTCGTCAGTTTTCGTTGGGCATCATGAGTAAAGAGGTTCTTGTTAAAAGGTAATGTCAGTTATAATCGTTATGTAATATCGCCACTTTTTTTACAGGTAAGCGTCTCGTCTCATCTGGCTTACGGTATCATATTTAACTGTTGGTAAGTCTATGTTCAATGCTTTTAGGATTCTGGCGATTATCTAATACGGCTAAAATCAAGACTTGGTCTTTTATAACTTGGTAGTAAATTGAAAAAGGAAAGCTGCGTGAAAGCACTCGGAATCTGCCATTAATGTTAGGATGAATACCTGCGAAAAATCGCAACCGTTCAATGTCTAACATCAAACTATCAACACAATACTGACCAAGTGCCTCATTTATTTTTGCATAGAATTTTTTCGCATTGAGCAAATCATTTTCGGCCGATGGCGTAAAGAAAATGTTAAATATCACGATTTAAGCCTTTTTCGTACCTCTTCAAAACTACGCCATTTTTCAGTTTCATTAAGCTCATGTGTACGAGCTTCTAATTCTTGCAGGTGCCATTTAGGTGAGTCAAATTCAGCTTGGTTCTGAGCCAATGCACTCATTACGGCTTCCATTAATTCAATTTGCCCATCAAATGGCAGTTCTGAGATTTTTTTCGTGTCAATCAACATACCAAGCTCCTTTGTTTGGTTTCTTGAAAATAAGTATACCTATATTAACAAAATAATCATTTCCTCTTTTTCACTTGGTTCTTTCCTATTTTATTTTCGTACATATTGTTTTCGTAGGGCATCACTTTTTGAATGGAGCCAAAGAAGAGATTAACCCCATTCTCCGCCTTCTCCTTGGAAGAAAAAGGGGAAGGGGCTTGGTGATTAGTAGTTGTTACCTTTTGCGCTTGAGATCACGATGAAGTCAGTTCGACGCGACGAAGTTGCGCGACTTTATGGAGTTTCAGAGTCATTGTTTGATGGTCTATCTCCCACCGAATGAACAATCTATGCCTTACGATGTAAATCGTCTTGCTAAACCAGTATTAAACAAAATGAATGAGACGTTTGGGTGATAGCCCGATAAAGCGAATTTTTGCTTTCCTTTAAACTGAAGTTTTTGGGCGCTAGCAAAAAGTTACCCGCTCAGCAGAGCGGAATAAACCTGCTGCTAAGAGTCATTGAGAGGAAGAAAATACACTTTAAAACCTAAAGAAATAACCCTTCCCCTTGATGAGAAAGGGGAGGGAATAAATAAGGCTTTGTTGTTAAAAAGGACAGGCCGCTACAAATGCCACCCATGCTTTGGTAAACGGATGCCTAAACTCTAGCCGATAGGCGTGCAACAACAACCGAGGGTCGTTCTGAAGCTCTGGGTCGTAGAATTCATCGCCAATAATCGAGTGTCCTAAGCTTTGCATGTGAACACGCAGTTGGTGAGAACGGCCAGTAAAGGGCACGAGTCGAACACGGGTGGTGTTGTTTTCGTAGGCCATTTTTTCCCAGTAGGTGATGGAGTCTTTGCTCCATTCGTCGGTGCAAATTATTTGTCTTGGGCGATTTGGCCAGTCGCAGCGCAGTGGTTTTCGTACTTCGCCTTTTTCGCCCAAAAGATGACCGCGCAGTAAGGCGCGGTATTCTTTTTGGACTTCTCTTTCACGAAAATGCGCATACATGCGTTTTTGACATTCGTGGGTTTTTGCCACGAGGATTAAGCCTGAGGTGGCTTCATCTAGTCGATGTATAGCAAAGGCTTCGCCAAATAAACACTCTGCTCGATACAAGATAGAATCGAGCTTATCTGGGCCACGACCGGGCACAGATAAGCAGTTAGCAGGTTTGTTTATTACGGCAAACCATTCGTCTTCGTACAATATCTCTAAGCGAGATAGCTCTAAACTCGGCACGGCATCCTGCACAGGATGTTATTCCGGCTTGGTAGTTAAGATGATACGAATCGCATCCAAGCGGATTTGGTGCTCGTCGATACGAGTCAAACCTTCTTGCATGTTGGTTTCAAGACGTTCTATGTCTTCATCACGAATGGTGTCGTTAAAGGCTTTCAATTCCACTAAACGTTCGATTTCATTCTGACAACGATGTTGGTAAGACGTTTTCGCTGCGTGAACGATCGGACGCGCTTGGTCTTGAGCATTCAACTGGTGAGCTTGCAGTACTTCAATAAGGTTTTTGCGCAAGGCAGCAACCCATTGTTCCGCGACTCTGTTTGGCACGCCTTTCAGTTTTTCTGCCCATTTGTCTGCCGTAAATTGCTGATGGAGAAATTTGCCGTTTGAGTCAGACAATTGCCACATTGGTGTCATTGGCAGAGATTGCGCCAATTTTAAACGTGGGTGAGCAGTCGCTTCGATGACGAACATACTTTCCACCAATACTGTGCCTTCAGGCAATGCAGCGATTGGCAAGATAGCCGAAGTAAGCTTGCCAGAGTCAAAGCCTTGAACTTCGTCCATTAGCATGGTGATCAGAGGGTGTTCCCAGGTTGCGAACGCTACGTCTTCACGCTGGCTAGCTTGACGTCGATCAAGCATGAGCATTTTACCTTCTTCCTCTATGCCTGGCAGTGCTTCGAGCATCATGTCAGTAGAAGGGCGCAAGAACCAAGCGGCGCGATCTGGATCATCATTGATGCAATCTGCGTAGATGTTGAACGCGTGAGTAACTTGCTCAATGTAGTGATGCAGGCCTTTTGTCGCTTGGTTGTTAATCTGTTCGATTAACACACGCGCTTGTTCTGGACGGCACGAACTCATTTCTAGCAAGCGGTTACGACCTTCTTCCATTTGTTTTAGTAGCGCTTCATGGTAGATGTTTGCTTCTTTTAGCAAATCAGTGTCGTCGTCTTGACCATGCAAGTAGGCATGCAAGCTGTCGCCAAAAGCTTCTTCGACTTTATCGCCAGAACCCGTAGTACGACAAAATGCGTTTAGGGCGTGGTGGTACCAGTTGAATAGGCGCTCTTGCACGCTTTTCTTGATATAAGGGACGTGAATTTGCACGTCGTTTAGTTGTCCTAGACGATCAAGACGACCAATACGCTGTTCGAGTAAGTCTGGGTGCTCTGGCAAATCGTACATAACGATGTGATGGCTGAACTGGAAGTTACGGCCTTCACTGCCGATTTCAGAACACACTAAAATTTGTGCACCGTTATCGTCTGCGAAATAAGCAGCAGCTCGGTCACGGTGGATCAGTGGCATTTGTTCGTGGAAATCGGCACTTTGGAAGCCAGCAAAAGTCAGTTGGTCATTTAGCCATTGTGCCATGTCGGCGGTGTGACAAATGACGAGGACTTTGTCTGCTTGGCATTCTAGGAATTCTTTTAGCCAAACCCAGCGTGGATCTTTTTCCCATAAGCCGTCAGACACTTCGGTTTCTGGTTGCACATGGCGATCTGCAGATTCGAAGTGTTCATTGTTTTCTAACGGATAAGAATGAAGGTAACGATCCGGGAAACCAGCCACAGCGGCGCGGGTGTTACGGAACATTTCACGGCCTGTTCCATGACGGTCAATCAGCCAGCTAATGGCTTCTTTTGCGGCTTCGGTTTGTTCTGCACCAGATTTGGTTGTAAGTGCTTGGAACCAGTCTTTTGCACTGACTTCTTGTAAGTAAGAGCCAAACGCCGTGTTCCAATCTAGCGCTTTTGGTGAGCTGTCTTCTTGGCTGAACGGCAACAGTGCTTCTGCTAATTCAGCCGCTTGTTTGAATGCTTGTTGTTGTGCTTGATAATGCTCGAAATCGTGATAATGATCAGCATCCAACAGTTGCAAGCGAGAGAAATGCTCGCGTTCGCCAGTTTGTTCAGGTGTTGCGCTCAACAGCAATAACGATTCTGTTTTGGCGGCTAAACGTGCTACAACTTGATAGCCAATGCTTGGTGTTTCTGGGTGCCAAGCAAGGTGATGGGCTTCGTCGACAATCACCATGTCCCATTCTGCATCCAACATGTGCTGAGTGGCTTTCGGATGTTGGCTCGCCCAATCGATTGGCGAGATAACAAAAGGTTGTTGTTCAAACGGGTTGTCGTCGCCTTCCATGAAGTCTTCATACACGGATTCGTTGATCAGTGAGAATGGCTGGTGGAAGCGGCGTAGCATCTCAACCAACCACTGATGTTGCAGGTTGGTTGGAGTCAGAATAAGTACGCGTTTGCAGAGGCCGTTTAGTAGACGTTGATGCAAGATCAAGCCGGCTTCTAGGGTTTTACCCATACCGACTTCGTCACACAAAAGCGCGCGTGCTTTCGGGCGATTAGCGATCTCATGAGCCAAATAAATCTGGTGCGGTAGAAGCTCTGCTTTCAAGCCCATTAAGCCACGAACTGGTGATGCTGCGTTGGCCGCTTGGTGTTCAAGCGTATGGCGACGTAGGTCGAACCACATACGACGAGCTGGCGAAAGCGCCAATAAAGAATCGAGCTCGTTCTTATCGTTACGTGGGAATTGAATGATGGATTCTTCTAACCAATCATCGTCTTCGCTGATACGGTATTCGATCAGGTCATCAATTTCTTCTACTTCCAATATGGTGAAGGTCTCATCTTGAAAGTGCAGTTGATCGCCGACAGTTAAAGTGCGTCGAACAAGACTAGTCTGGTCATTTGAGTATTGACGATCCGCTTCCGCATCAGGGAAGTGCAAGGTAAAAGACTTGTTTTGTTTGTCTACTATCATGCCTACGCCGAGATCAGGCTCGTTGCGGCTACTCCATCTTTGTCCAGTTTGGTACATAGTTATTCGTTGTCCGGTTCAATTAAAGTTAAACTGCCTTGGCATAAATCCGTCAATGCGATTTTATGTTCAGGCCAAGTACGTTCAATAACAGCAAGATCAATTACTATGCTGTCACTGTATGTTTTGTTGGTTATTTCTATATCGCTCTGTTCTAGCCAATATTCAACCTTACCCAGTAAAGAGTAGGCGATTTTCAGCTGAACGGGGCTGCGCGGGTACACATTTTCATATTCTGTTTGCGAAAGCGCTTCTTGTACGGCTTGGCTGTAGGCTCTTACTAAGCCTCCCGCACCGAGTTTCACACCGCCAAAAAAGCGTGTCACGACTACTGTGGTTTCACCAAAATTGGAATGCTGTAACACATTCAGCATAGGTTTACCCGCTGTGCCTTTAGGCTCACCATCGTCACTTTGATCCCATAGATGGGCATTATTTGGCATACCTGCAATAAACGCCCAACAATGATGGTTAGCATCAGGGTAACGCTGGCGCATTTTTTCGATAAAAGCCTTTGCCGCTTGACGGCCGTTCGTACGACAAACCGTCGTAATAAACTGACTATTTTTTATTTCTAGATCAAAGCGTTGCGTGTGTGTTGGGCTTAGGTAGTAATCCATGTAAACTTATCGAGACCTTAGCATGACTGCTGCGCGCGCCAATACAGTGTTAAAAATAGACTCAAAATGCTCATTTATAACCTATAAACTCCGCTTTTTAGTCTATTTTTGCCTCGTCTTGCCTTTGCTCGTGACGTCATGCAAATGCCTCACTTTGTTAAAAACAGACATTTAAAATAGCGAGTTTTAATTCATATGACAGATTGGCTTTCGCAATCAGTTTGGGTGTTATCGGGCTTTTGTATCGGCGCGATTCTTCTATCTGGCATTGCTGGTGCTATTGTACAGGCTATGCGCCGTCAGTGGCAGCACACACAAGAAAAAATGCAGCAACAAAATGAGGATTTAAAGCGTCTTTTAGAACAATCGAAAGATCAGATTCATTATTTGGAGAAAGAGTCGCTGACTTTAGAGCAACAATTTGCTGCCGCGCAAAGTGTTTGGCAGGAAAAGGAAGCCTTTTACCGCGAGCAAAAAAAGCAAAACGAAACCGAATTTAAGCAAATAGCTCATGAAATCATGAGTCAGCAGGGGCAGCAACTAGCGAAAGAAAACGAGCGTCAGTTGGGTTCTTTATTAACGCCACTTGGTTCGCAAATCCAGAAGTTTCAAGAAAGTGTAGAAAAGAGTTATCAAGAAGAAGCTCGCGAGCGTTTTTCGTTGGTGAAAGAAATTAAAGGTCTGCAGTTACTGAATCAAAAAATCAGCGATGATGCGGTGAGTCTAACCCATGCATTGAAAGGTCAAAATAAACTGCAGGGTGGTTGGGGTGAAGTCATTCTTGAGCGAATTTTAGAGCGTTCTGGTTTGGAAAAAGGTCGTGAATATGAGACACAAGCTTCTTATCAAACAGCAGAAGGTCGACGTTTACAGCCAGATGTAGTGATCCATTTGCCTGAAGGTAAGCAGGTTATCGTTGACTCTAAAATGGTACTGATCAGTTATTTGGCTTACATGGAAGCGGAAAGCGATGAAGACAGAAATCGAGCGCTAAAGCAGCATTTGGATGCAGTGCGTCGTCATATGAAGGAGCTGAGCGCAAAGTCTTATCACGATTTACCGGGCGTCACTTCGTTGGATTTTGTGTTGTTGTTTATCCCAATTGAAGCGGCGTTTGGTTTAGCCTTACAAGGCGACAATGGTTTGTTTAGTGAAGCCTTCGAACACAATATTATTATCGTCGGGCCGTCTAATTTATTAGCGACTTTACGTACCATTCAAAACATTTGGCGCAATGAAAAACAGAGTCAAAACGCTATTGAAATTGCGCGTCAAGCCGGTGCAATGTACGACAAGTTTTCGGGATTTGTACAAGATATGGACGACATCGGTAGCAAGCTGGAAGCCGTGAGTCGTACTCATGATTCTGCCTTGAAAAAGCTAACTGCAGGACGCGGTAATCTAGTTGCTAGAGCGGAGAAGCTAAAGTTGATGGGCGCGAAGACCAGTAAGGCGCTGCCAGTGGAGTATCTAAACAACGATACTCTCACTGACGAGTCTAGTGATTAGTTGATATTAAAGTGTGTAATGCCTGATTACGGTCGTACCTCCCTCATCAGGCCTACAAAAATCTTAGCAGATTCACTTTCTTTGTTATTCAGGAAAGGCCCACAGCACGGTGGCTTTGTGGATGTAGCTTGTTGTTTGCAGTTCCTGAAGAATTCTGGCTGTCAGTTGTTTTAGATCAGCGCCTTCTGGGATTTTTGCTGAATTGGCGATGATTTCTAAATCAAGCTGATTGTTTAAATAGTGCAAGCGAGAGTTCGGAATATCCACATAGGCTGTATGTTGGCGCAGTAAAAAGCCTAGGTCCGCTAATATTTGATGACGAGCAGGCAGTTTTAAATGTGGTGGCTTGCCGGATTCATGAATGAAACTTTCGGTTTGGATTTTATCATCAGTGTCGATATGCACCATCACATCTTGTACTTGTGAATGGGCTTTTTTGATGGTGTAAGCCACCAAATCACCAAGGTAATGACCTTCGCTGACGCTGGCGTGGCTCGGCACATGAATGTGCATGTCTAGATAGATTTTGCCTGCCATGGATCTTGCTCTGACATCATGAGGCGCCATGACATGTTTTAGGCTGTTAGCTGTTTCTTTGATTTGTGCAATAAGTTTTGGATCAGGTGCCGTGTCCACCAGTTCAGCTAAGTTTTCCCACACCATGCTGATGGCCATTTTGCCAATCAATAGAGCAACGACAATCGAAGCCACCATGTCTGCCCAGCCATAACCAAAGTAAACACCGATCAAGCCAATCAGTACGGCTACAGAGGAAAGTGCATCACTACGGCTGTGCCACGCATTGGCAACCAACATTTTACTGCCAATTTCATCGCCTGCTTTTTTGGTGTAATGGAAAATCGCTTCTTTAATTACAATGGTTGCAACCAATGCCGCGAGACCATACCAAGTAAATTGTGCTTGTGATGCGGGTGCTGTAATCGACTCATAAGCAATACCAAGTGCGACGACAATAAGTACGATGCCAAGAAATACTGTAGTCAAGGTTTCAAAGCGAAGATGACCATAAGGGTGATTTTCGTCTGGTCCTTGGCGAGAGTTGGCGGAAGCAAAATACACAAATACGTCAGTGACTAAGTCGGATAAAGAGTGAATGCCATCCGCGATCAACGCTTGGGATTGAGAAAAATATCCTGCGACTATTTTGGCTAAACCGAGTAGGGCATCCCAAACGGCTCCGACAAGGGTGACTCTTATGGCTATGTCTTGTTCTTGCTTCTGCTTTGTCATGAGGCTTTTTGACCTGTTGAGAGTTTTAAATACGAGGGTTGCTTAACATAATCCATCTTACTTAACTTATCTTAAGTTTCTATTAAGGAGGATGAGTTTAAGTAGAAATTAATATCGGATTTAAGTGGTATTTTGTTGAATTTAGCTTTGACAATAAGGATGGATTATACCTGTTCAAATTGGTGCATTTTGGATCTTTGTGGCAAGAGCGCCTTGTTGTCTAGCTTACCCAATGTTCTCCCCAAGCTTATCCACGAAATCTGTGGAAAAGGTTGGGGAGCTAAGAAAATACGGTTTTTTAATTGATCTCAAACCATAAGCAGTAAGATGCAAAAAATTCTCTCATAGTCAATGACATTAGGGAGAAGTTAGCGTCCATATCTGATAAGCCACCACCTTGAGAATCATTAAACGCAGCTTCTTTTAATGCATCATCAAATTTGATTTTGCGTAATGTCAGATCTTCATGCAGAACGAAGCTTAATTTGTCAGTCCAGCGCAGGCCTAGGTTTTTAACCGCCATGCCTTGTTGTAAATGACGAGTTACGTCTTCAGATAAAGGCTCTAGAGACTTAAAACGAATGGTAGCTTTGTCTTCAGAAGAGTCTTGGATCTCACATTCATCACCGGTTTCTAGGCTGGCAGGCACTTCATTTTTAACCAACCAATCTGTCATCAATGAAGATGGCGAAACTTGCGCTTGCAATGGGGTCATTGGGAAGCTGCCAAGAGTGGTTTGTAGGTGCTTAAATAATTGCTCTGTCATGCTTGCATTGGTGCTGTTGAGAACCAAAATTTTAGCTTGTAGATCAATGTATGCCCAGATGTCTGTACGCTTTGAAAAAGCCTTCGGACGAAGTGTGAAAACCAGTTCGTCTTTCATGTCTGATTTTTCTTTACGACCGACTTTGCGTCCTTCTATTAGCTCGATTTCAGCTACTTTAGCTTCTAGTTCTTCACGTACTACGGCAGAAGGTAAGACTTTTTCTTCTTTGCCTGCGCGGAATAGTAAACAGCGATCACTGGCTAGGCTCCATTGTTCGCTGTTACGGATGAGCGGTAACCAGCCGAAAGAGAACTCTTCCTGAGAGCCGCATTCTTTTAATGGGAACTCAGGAATCTTGTCGATCAATTCATTTGTATCTAGTGATTCGGTGTCTTTCAATTGGAAAATTTGGGCGTTCTTGAACCACATAATTAGTCTCTCACGGCTTCTTTAAAGTGTTTTCGGCAAACGGACAAGTAACGGTCATTGCCGCCTATTTCTACTTGTGCGCCTTCTTTAACGGGGATTCCTTGTGCATTGAGTCGAATGACCATGGTGGCTTTGCTGCCACAATGACACACGGTTTTTAATTCTATTAGTTTATCTGACCAGGCGAGTAATGCCTTGCTGCCTTCGAATAGTTCGCCTTGGAAGTCAGTACGAATACCAAAAGCCAGAACGGGAATACGCAGTTTATCAACGACTTCTGAAAGATCGTAGACTTGTTCTTTGGTTAAAAATTGTGCTTCATCTATCAATATGCAGCTTAATGCTTTTGGCTGATTTTCATCTTTGACTAAAGTGATGAGGTCAGTATTGCTATCAAATAGGCTGGCTTCTGCCGATATACCAATTCGTGAGGCAATTTGCCCTGTTTCAAATCGGTCGTCTATCGATGCTGTAAGGAGTAAAACCCGCATACCTCGCTCTTGATAGTTATGAGCGGATTGCAATAGAACGGTGGATTTTCCAGCGTTCATTGCCGAGTAGTAGAAGTACAGTTTGGCCATATTAAGTCTGTTTATTAGCTTGCTGTTTAATTTGGCTGGTGAGTATAGCAAATCAATATAGTGAATGGCCTTATTTTTTGGATCTTGCGCTTTTGGGTTTATCTAGACTTTTGTTTATTTGCAAAGTTAGCCATTCTGCGCGTTTTAAACCATTTATCTCACAGAGTTTATCCAGCTTATCGATAATGTCTTGCTCAATGATTAGTTCTAAACGCTTTAGTCCCTGAGCTTTTTCTTTCTCTCGTTGTGCTCGTTTATTGATCTTGAGCTGGTCTTTTCGAGTGAGAGGTTGGGTGCGAGGGCGGCCAGGGGATTTACCAAATAGGTCGATTGTATTCCGGTCGGATGACGCTTTTGCCATGGTGTAATGTTCGTATCAATGGATTAATGATTTAGATTGCGCATAAAAAATAAGAACGAAAAACAGTCAAATACTGTTTTTCGTTCTTTATGTTTTATCTTTTAGTTTTGCGCTGTTTTCTTTTCTGCTTGTTTTTCTGCCATTTGGTTGGTAGCAATAAAGTCTAATAGGATTTCAGACGCTTCTTTTGCATAAGTGTCTTCTTCTATCGGTTTAATGTCTTCAACCGAAGTGAGTAGTTCTAGTCCTAGCGCTTTGCGGCGAGTGTTTTCACGTTCTAGCTCGCTTTTTTTATTGTCTTCTCTTTGTTGTATGCGAGTGCTTTCTTTTAAAGAAATAGTTTTATAGGTCTCAACTTGTTTTTTGAACTCTCCTATTTGTTCATTAATCGCAACGAAGTTAGGATCTTTAGCCATTCTGGCTTCATGGCGTGGTTCTAAAATAGGCAGGTAAGCTGGCATATTCCAATAAACTGGATAGCGAGTTTCGTGGATTTTATCCCAAGGTAAAGGGTTGTCTAGCGCACTTTCCCCAATGGTTTCTTTATCAATCAAAGAAGGGAAAGCTATGTCTGGCATAACGCCTTTATGTTGTGTGCTTTCTCCAGATACTCTGTAGAATTTAGCCTGAGTAACTTTAAGCTGCCCTTTATCCATATCTTGCAATACTTGAACCGTGCCTTTTCCGAAGGTTTGATCGCCAAGAATTAGAGCACGCCCGTAATCTTGTAAAGCGCCCGCAACAATTTCAGAAGCGGATGCACTCATACGGTTTACTAAAACAGCCATTGGGCCACTGTAAACTATGGCTGGATCAGAATCGCCTAATGGCGTGACTCGTCCACTTTGGTCGCGGATTTGTACTGTCGGGCCAGATGGAATAAACAATCCTGCTAGGGCATTGGCTTCTTGCAGGGAACCGCCACCGTTATTTCTTAGGTCAAGAATTAATGCCGAAATACCTTCTTTACGCAGCTCTTCTATGAGTTCTTTTGTGTCTCGAGTAGAGCTTTTGTAGTTTTTGTCGCCAGCTTGGATTGCGGCAAAATCAGAATAAAAAGTCGGCAAGGTAATTACGCCTACTTTGTATTTTTCGCCATCACGCTCCACTTCAACGATTTCTTTTTTGGCGGACTGATCTTCAAGCTTCACTTTTTTACGCACAATGCTAATGCGCTTACTCGTTTGAGTGTCGCCTTTACTTGGAGTAACTTCCAGTATTACTGTAGTGTCTCTTTCGCCACGAATCATATCAACAACATCGTCAAGACGCATACCAACCACATCGACCATAGGTTTGCCTTCTTGGCCTACCGCAATAATTCGATCGTTAGGGGCAAGGTCGCTTTGGGTTGCCGCTGGACCACCAGGAACCAAACGCACGACTTTGGTGTAGTCATCTTCCATTTGTAGGACCGCACCAATGCCTTCAAGAGATAGACTCATGTTGATATTGAAAGCTTCTGATGCGCGTGGCGCAAAGTAGTTGGTGTGAGGGTCTAGTGCCGCAGTGATTGAGTTGGCAAAAATTTGATATACATCGACAGCATTAGTTTGGTCGACTCGTTTTATTTGGTTTTTATAGCGGCGCTCAAGTGTTGAGATGATTTTCTCTTCGCTTTCGCCGTTGAGCTTCATGGTTAACGCACGGTTTTTAAGACGTTTACGCCAGTAGTCATCAAGCTCTGCTTCGGTTGTTGCCCATTTTTGGGCGTCTGGGTCTGCATTAAGTGTTTCATCAATTTCATAATTGAAACCTTTGATCATCTCTGGTAGATGGTCTTGAAGGTTTAGAAGTCGTTTTTCTAAACGCTCAAGGTAAAGGTTGTAAATGGTGTAAGCAACCGTAGTGTCACCGTCTCTTAAAGCATCGTCAAAGCTGTTTCTATATTGAGATAGCTTATCTATGTCGCTTTTAAGGAAAAAGCTTTTGCTCGGGTCTAGAGCATCAATATAGTAATCAAAGGCTTTTGCTGAAATGGCATCATCAATGTGAGGTCTGTTATAATGGATGCCTTCTAACATCTCAACGAGTTCTTTTGATACTTTGTCGTATTCATGAGGAGGCTGTAGCTCCTGATAAGCGGACGCAGGTGTTGAGGCAAAGGTATAGCCGGTTAAAAGGCAAAGCAAAAGGCGTTTATAGTTCATCCGGTATGGGCTCTCTCTGTCTATTTTATACGTCATTGGTAAAATCATATTAGACACTGGGCTGTAAGGCTAGCCAAAGTGTTAAAAAGTCACTTTTTTAAAGCATTCTGCTTATAGGACACTATGGAATTTTCAAATTTTAACGACTCTTTACTGTCATTTCTCCAATCTTCTCCGACACCTTTTCATGCAACCACTAGTATGCGCTATGCTTTGCTAGCAGAAGGTTTTACTGAATTGTTAGAAGAAGACGATTGGGTAATAGAAGAGGGCGGGAAGTATTTTGTCACACGCAATGAATCCTCTTTAATTGCCTTTACTACGCCACAACTCAATTTTAGCCAAAGTGGTTGGCGAATGATTGGAGCTCATACTGACAGTCCTTGTCTGAAATTGAAACCTAATGCGCAAGTTGATCGCTTTGGTTATCACCAGTTAGGTGTTGAAGTGTACGGTGGGGTTTTGCTTCACACTTGGTTAGATAGGGATTTATCCATTGCGGGTCGCATTACGCTGAAAACCGAAAGTGGCGATATTATTAGTCGCTTGGTGGATTTTAAAGATCCAATTGCAGTGGTGCCTAATTTAGCTATCCATTTGAATCGGCAAGCAAATGAAGGTTTTTCTGTTAACCCTCAAGAAGAAATGTTGCCAATTTTGTGTGGTGCTGAAAACGAGTTTGATCTGCATGAGCTGTTAAAATCTCAACTTAAGAAACAATATGCAGATTTGGCTATAGATACGGTTCTTGATTTTGAATTGAGCTTATACGACACACAGCCTCCTGCTCTGGTTGGTTTGCACAAAGAATATATCTGTTCAGCACGTTTAGATAATTTGCTGAGCTGTTTTGTCGGTTTATGTGCTTTGTTGGATTCGGACCAACAGCGTCCTAGCTTGCTTATTTGTACTGATCATGAAGAGATTGGTAGTTTGTCTGCTTGTGGTGCAAATGGACCATTTTTAGAAGATGTATTGCGTCGTCTAACACCGAATCCTGAGCAATATGTTCAGGCGATTCAGCGTTCTATGCTGGTTTCTGCTGATAATGCTCATGCTTTGCATCCAAACTATGCTAATAAGCACGATAAAAATCATGCGCCCTCTATTAACAAAGGTGCGGTTATTAAAGTAAATGCCAACCAGCGTTATGCAACAAATAGTGAAACAGCGAGCGTGTATCGAGACATTGCTGCTGAAGAGAATTATGAGGTTCAATGCTTTGTTGTTCGTAGTGATATGGCTTGCGGTAGCACGATAGGGCCAATCACATCAGGCGAAATAGGTGTGCCGACTATTGACATCGGTTTGCCAACTTTTGGTATGCATTCTATTCGCGAATTGGCGGGTAGTCGTGATGCTTATGGTTTGTATAAAGTACTGACTCGTTTTACAAAACGAGAAAAACTGATTGCTCGCTAAGTTAATTAGACTAGTAGAGTAGAAAAAAAAGCCGTAAAACATCGTTTTACGGCTTTTTTTCATGATCAGAAAAGCTAAGTTAGTTTTTAGCGACTAACCATTTGTCCAACTCTTTGATCTTGTCTTCAGTAAGATCGCCAGTTGCTTCTAATAGGTTTAGTTTTTTTACTACAAAGTTGTATCTATATTGTTCGTAGGTATTTTGCGCATCATATAGATTTGATTGAGCGTCAAGCAATTCTACAAGGTTGCGCGTACCAACATCGTATCCTGCTTTTGTGGCTTCAAGCGCGCTAGTACGAGAACGAATTAGTTGCTGTTGAGCATCAATTTGAGCAACCGCGGTTTGCAGGTCAAGGTATAGACTACGGATATTAAGCTCGATAGTTTGTAATGAGCTTGCTCTTTGCTCTGTAGTCGACATTGCTTGTGCTGTTGCTTGTCTAACAGAAGCATTTATTGCACCACCACTGTATAGCGGGATACTAACACCTAGCCCGATAGATGACGTATTTGTCGCACCATCATTCATTGAGGATGGTGCACTGCTGCTATAATCGTTATCCGTTCGAGATAAAGAGCCCGTTATTGATACGGTAGGAGTACGTCCATTGGCTTTCTGGATGTTAATGTTATTTTCTGCACTTTTTACAGAAAGGTTTAAAATTTGTAGTTCTTTATTATCAATACGGGCTTTTGCAATTAAAGAGTCAACCGTCATATTTGGATCAAGGCTGATTGGGTAGTCTTTTGATAATTGAGGAATGGTTTTTATTTCTTGTCCTGTTCTTTGGTACAAGGCTTTTTGTGCATAAGACACACTTGAACGAGCGCTTAGCTCTGTAACACGAACAGAGTCATATTCAGCTTGAGCGTCTTGTAAGTCTGTAATAGATGCCAAACCTACTTCATATTGTTTCTTTGCACGATCTAGCTGGCTTGCTGTACTTTTGACTAAGGCTTCGGTTGTCTGCAATGTAGACTGTGCAATTAGAAGATCAAAGTATTCGGTCAAGGTAGTAAGTGCTAAGTCTTCTTCTGAATTATTAAAGCTAATGCCTGCACTTTCTGAACTTATCTCTACTGCATCGACAGCGTAGTTAAGAGCTGGAGAGTATATTGGGTAGCTTAAATCTAAAGATAAACTGTTTGATGTGTTGTTGTAGTTGCTAGATGAGTTATCAGTATTGCTATAACCCAAATTGCCATTAAAGCTAATACTAGGGTATAGATTGCCTTTAGTGACTGTTACACCTTCTTTTTCTGCTTGATAGGTTGCTGCTGCAGCTCTTAAACCTGGATCATGTTGTTTGGCAAGTTTGTATACTTCGTAAATGCTTTCTGCATGGGCAGTCGTACTACTTAGAACGGCTGCAGCGATGAGTGATGGTATAATATGCTTTTTCATAGATCTCTGTGGGCTCGTAGTATGAAATATAGTTATAATAGTACCTCAAGTTTTTCGCTTTCGGCAGTGTCATTCTTGCTATATCTATTATGACTACTGACCATATCATAACGAAATATTTTAAATAGACTTTGAATGTGAAAAATTAATGCAAGCGGGGCCGCTTTTTAGCCTATATTTTTCACATTCCTTCATCCTAATTTTTCACATCTATTTTATACGTAATAGTTTGTTTCGAGTTTGCTTGTATTTCCCCTGAAACGAGTAAACTATTTGCATTTATTGGTACTGCGTCATTGCCTTCTAATATATCTACAACACCATTAGTACTTTGTTCTATTGAATACTTTTGTGCTGTATTTGAGTGGTTTTCAATAGTGGCTTCCCAAACTTGAGTGCTAGGAAGTTTTTGAGATGAGGCACTAACCAAGGTTAAATAGCCAGTTATGTCTTGGCTTTTATTGGTCATGACGTCAACTGAGCTGCCTTCACGAACTGTCTCTAAACGGACTGTATTACCGGGAATAAGCAGATCTCCTCTTTTCCAAAATGTCTTGTATTCGCCTGGAAGGCCATTTTTTTCAAAAGAGAAGCTTAGGTTGTTATAGAAATTTAAGTCGATTTTTCCAGAACTATTACCATAAGTATAAAGCTTTGCTTTATGTGTTTGGCTATCTATATTGCTATCGCTGCTAGGTAAAGGAATTAAGGTGTTTGAATAAGGTGCGATTGAAAGTGTGCCACCACCCAGAGAATAGCTCACTTCATTATCTTGGTAATTTATGTCGGGTCTATCTGCGCTCATTGCAAGTGAATTGCGCTCTGCTTTGAAAAGCTGAGGAGCAGTACTTCGGGAGTAGTGAAGTAGGCTGTCTTGTACCTGGATGGTAGAGCTTGAATTGTTGTGAATAAGCGCTTGTTGAGAAACAGAAACCTTATCATTTTCGAAAATCAGACTGAGCTGTGGTGACCACGAAAGCTCGTTTGTTTGATAGCTAACCTTGTAGGGCGCTGTTTTATCGGCATCAGCTTTACTTTCAGGTTTTGTCTCCGCAGTACTTGGGTTTTCAAGCGGGATTAAGTAAAAGTCATCCATGGGTAATGTCATAGAAAACTCTTTATTGCTAAGCACAAAGGATCGAGTGTTGTTCTCGATTTTAGCCAGTGTGCCAGTGTAATTTAGATCTCTTTGTTTGTGTTCCACTCTTACTTTCTTGTTTATCAGATCAAACCAGTTAGCATTTAAGTTATTTTCTAAATGAGTGATTGGTGCGAAATTTTCTTGAAGCGGTAGTAGTGAGCCTGTGTTCGGAGTAAGGCTAAGTTGCTGGCTAGTTTCCACGATTTGACTATTATCTAAACCGATAACGGCATTGATCGGAGCTGCAAAAGCACTGTGAGCAGAGGCTCCTAAAAGAATGCTAAGGCAAAAATAGGCTGGTTGGTTGTTCATAACAGAGTCCTTTTGTTGGTTTTAACAGCACGCAAGTTGTCGTGATGAATCTTCTCTCATGGTACCCTATTAAATTCAAGTAAACGTCAAACAATGTAGCAAAAATAAGGGTTTGCAGTGGATAAAAAATTACTAATTATTGACGGATTGAATCTAATTCGAAGACTCTATGCAGCATTAGAATCAGAGCAAGATGCAACTCGTCGTATTGAGCGCACCCAAAGTATTGCGATTGAAGCCTTGGCGAAATTAACCCATCAATTTTTCCCTTCTTATGCTGTTGTTGTGTTTGATTCAAATGGTAAAACTTGGCGCCATCGAGTCTACCCAGAATACAAACTAGGCCGTGTACCTATGGATGATACCTTACTCGAATCCTTGCCAGACTTTGCTAAGGTATTTCGTTTCAATCATTTGCCTTGTTTGAGAATAGATGGTTGGGAGGCAGATGACCTTATCGCTACGTTAGCGGTGAAAGCGGCGAACAGCAATGTTAAATCCTATATTGTTTCAACAGATAAAGGTTTCACGCAGTTATTAGGGGATGATCGTATTCTTCAATATGATTACTTTGCCAAATTGGGTTACGACAAAATTTGGGTACCCGGTAAATATGGAGTGGAGCCTGAACAACTAACAGACTATTGGGCTTTAGTCGGTGATACCACCAACCGAATTCCAGGTGTAAAAGGTATTGGGCCGAAAACAGCATTAAGTATTATTAGTTTGTTTCCTACAATTGAAGAAATTTATGCCAATTTGCCGTCTTTTTCAGAGCGCATTCAGTCTATGTTAGCTGGTGGTTATGAGCAGTGTTTGCTGTCCCGTTCATTAGTTGCCTTGAAAACAGATGTGGAAATTGGGGTTCGGCTTTCTCAGCTTAGGTATATCGAAAGTAAAGTTGAGTGAATATCAAACTTCTAAGTAGAAAAGTTAGGTTCAACCCCTTACTCATATCTTATGAGACGCTTATAATAGCGGCATTTCAGACAACAAATAAATGAGATTTTTATGTCAGAGGTAAGAACACGTATTGCGCCGTCTCCAACTGGCGACCCGCATGTAGGTACAGCCTATATTGCGCTATTTAATATGGCTTTCGCACGTAAAATGGGCGGCAAGTTTATTTTACGTATTGAGGATACCGACCAAACTCGTAGTACACCTGAATCTGAAAAAATGATTTTAGATGCATTACGTTGGTTAGGTCTAGATTGGGCTGAAGGTCCAGATGTGGGCGGACCATACGGGCCATATCGTCAAAGCGAAAGAGGCGATATTTATGGTCAATATGCTCAAGAGTTGATCGATAAGGGGCATGCTTTTTATGCGTTTGAAACCACTGAAGAATTGGATCAAATGCGTAATGAACAAAAAGAGCAAGGTTTGCCACAAAAGTACGATGGTCGTGCTCTTAACCTGACTGCAGAAGAAGTGCAGGCAAAATTAGATGCAGGCGTTCCTTATGTTATTCGTATGAAAATTCCTGAAGAGGGCACATGTGTTGTTCAGGATATGCTTCGAGGCACAATCGAAATCGATTGGGCTCAAGTGGACATGCAAGTGTTACTAAAAGCAGATGGTATGCCGACTTACCATTTAGCAAACGTTGTTGATGATCATCTAATGAAAATTACCCATGTTATTCGTGGTGAAGAATGGATCAACTCAGCGCCGAAGCATATCTTGTTGTACCAATACTTTGGTTGGGATATGCCGACTTTGTGTCATATGCCTTTGTTGCGTAACCCAGATAAATCTAAGTTATCAAAACGTAAAAACCCAACGAGTATTTTGTACTATCAATGCATGGGGTATATGTCTGAAGCGGTAATCAATTACCTTGGTCGTATGGGTTGGTCTATGCCTGACGAGCGTGAAAAATTCTCGTTAGACGAAATGATAGAACATTTTGATATTCAGCGTGTTTCTTTGGGTGGTCCAGTTTTTGATGTTGAAAAATTGAGCTGGCTAAATGGTATGTGGATTCGTGAGAATCTAACCCCAGAAACCTTTGCGCAAAAATATGTTGAATGGGCGCTTAACCCTGAATATTTGATGAAGATTTTGCCGCTGGTTATTCCGCGTGTTGAAACTTTCTCAGATGTCGCTGATGTGGCTGGCTTTTTCTTAAAAGGTATGTTGCCAATTACCAAAGAGGATTTTTCTTCTATCAAGATGGAAGAAGAAACACTTCGTAAGGCCATGCAGTTCGCTTTATGGCGTTTGGAAGCATTGAACAAATGGGAAAAAGACGAAATTTTTAATGAGATGAAATCATTAGCTCAAGTGATGGAAATTAAGCCGAAAGACTTTTTTGCGCCGTTATTCGTCGCTATATCCGGAACGACTGCGTCGGTTTCTGTTTTTGACTCAATGGCGATTCTAGGCTCTGATATTTCTCGCGCTCGTATGCGCACCGCAGTAAATGTACTTGGTGGTCCTTCTAAGAAAGAAGCGAAGCGCTGGGAAAAAGAATACGCTGATCTATAAGATCAGCTGTTTTTAGCGACAATAATGCTAAAGAAATTTTGAACAAAAAAAACCGACTTTGATAGTCGGTTTTTTTTACGCAATTTATTAGATCAACCGTTTGCTTATTTACACTAACGAGTGGTGAAGACACTCGTCTTTTTGTCTAAGCTACTAACTTGATTGTGAATGTCACGGGTATTGCCTTCAATGCTATTAATATAGCTATTATCACGTTGAAGTTGCTGTGCAATTTTGTCCATTTCTTCACTCATGTGTACAGCTGTTTTTGCAACCTCTTGGATAGAGCGAGCCATATCAATGGAGGAAGCTGAACTTGTCTGAGCATTCTGTTCTATTTCACGAATGGCCAATTCTGCTTTTTCACTAAACTCTTCAATGGCATGTAGGCTTTCTTGACCACTTTGCATGGTTTCGATTGCTGTTTGTGTTGAAGATTGAATAGTGCTTACGATATCTGTGATTTTGGCTGTTGCATCAACTGTCTTCTCAGCCAGAGAGCGTACTTCATCGGCAACGACAGAGAACCCACGGCCTGCTTCACCGGCACGTGCTGCTTCAATAGCCGCGTTTAGTGCAAGGAGGTTGGTCTGATTTGCTAAGTCATTGATCATGCCTATAACGTTGTCGATATCTTTAGATAATTGGCCAAGCTCGTTAAGTTGCTCACTTGTTTTGTTGACAACACTAATAGTGCTAGAAAGATTCGATAACGCGCCCTTAATCGTTTCAGCACCAACTTTTGCAGATTCGTAAGTGTGTTGAGACTGGCTGCTTAAGTCTTCTGTTGTGCTAGAAATACTAGAAATAGTGGTGGATATTTCTTCTGTCGCTGCTGCTAGAGAGTTTGTTTGCTCACTAACGGAACGGTTGCTTTGTGCAATGTTAGTAACGGAAGTATTTAGTTCATTAACCATGTTGTTGACACCTTGAGTGGTATCCACAACTTCGCCAATTACTGAGCTTAGCCCCGTCGTCATTTCATTTACAGAGCTACATAAGGAATCAAATTCATCATTACGCTTTTTGTTAACGTGTAAACGAGCCGTTAGGTCACCACCTTTTACTTTACCGAGGTCCTTGATGATTTGATTAAGTGTACTGTTTACACTACTGCCAATCCCCATCATCATAAGCGCGGCAATGACAGCAACAACAATACTTACAATGATTAAGCTTATGCTAGCTTGTTGAGAACTTTCAGAAGCTTGCTGGCGTGCTTCTAGCACTGCTTTTTGCATGTATTCAACTGCAGCTAAACGAGTTTGAGCAAAATTTGCTTTACTGTCTAGAAACTGTGATTGTAGGTTTTTTAGCTGTTGGTTTTCTTTATCGAAGTTCTCAACAGCTGAAAAATACTTGTTAATAACTTCGCCGAAGCGCTCTTCAAGGCCGAAGTTAGTAACACGCTTATAAAATTTGTCATAACGTTCCATGAAGGCAGCTTTATTTTCAGGAACTGGTTCGAAGATAAAGTTTTTTTCGGCTTCTCGAACTGGCAGGAATTCTTGTTTCACTAAGCTTAGGAAAGAAATTTCTTCTGTTACTTTTTCACCTAATTGAGAGATCTCGCCTTTTAAACCAGAAGACCCATTAAAGCCAACTTTTTGTCTTTGATTGACAAGTAGCTTTAATGTATCGCTGTAGTTGGCTAAAGAAGAGGTAATGCTAGTTATGTTTTTCTTTGCTTCTGGATCTTGAAGAAGATTCGTATCGCCTTCTAGCGTAACCATGAACTTTTCATGGTTAGCATTTAGCTGCTCTAGAAAATTTTCGTAGGTGCTATTGTCAATGCCAGACAGTGTCTCGTATTCCTCCATTAAGGTAATAGCTAAAGATGCAAGATCTTTATCTACTGTGGTAAGGCGATCGAATTTTGAGGATGAGGTTTCTTGAACATTCAATCCTTGTAAAGCAACAGCAGTTACAACAACGAATCCAAGAATAGCCGCAATCAATAATGAGAGTAACTTGGTACGAAAACTAAGGTTTGCCAACATATTATATCCTGCACTTTTTTATTATAAATTGAACAAATAGACATTTTGCAGAGAGTCATCAAAACTCTTAGCCTTCATTAATGAGTCTATTAAAGCATTACAAATGTTTACTTAAGCATTCTATTTCTACTATGGCCTTATTTGCAATTAATTGACATAAAAATATAGATTTATCTTGTTGTGATAATGGCTGCGAATGTTATTTTTAGTATGTTTTTTGTTGTAAGGTAAATTTCGTTTGTCTAAAAGTCATGAGGGCTTAGCCATACATCTATTTTTTGGGTGCCAAGGTAGCTGATTTTTCCTTGATATCGTGCAATTCCACTGGAACTAAATTCAAACCTGTAGGTTCTTTTAATTTTTATTTCTCCTCGGTTCCAGATTGGTCTCCATTCTGCGCCAGCGACACTTTCCTCTAGTAGTTGTAGGTTGAGTGATTCACAGTGTTTTTTTGCGTTTATTAGAGCTTGCTCTCGAATGGAGGAATTTTGCCACCAAGCGTAGGCTACAGCGGAAATTAATAGAAGAATGATTATGTCGGAAAGCTGTAAGTTCATGTGCGCCAACTATTTGTTAAAGAGGTTTACGATCTTCTTTAACATCATAGCGAATAGTGACTAGAAAAAAATAGTCATAATAGAAAGAAATACGTGGCTACCTCCAAGCAGGAGAGAAAGGAGAGGTAGCCACGGTCTTCACGCTATTTAGAGCAAGTCGTAAAATTATCTCATTGATTAAAAGCTAAATTTGGGCATTCGGGGCAGCGAATGTGTGGGTAAACCAAATTTGAGTCGTTAGCTTTAATCAAATGGCCAGTCAGGCGATAATTTAGGCGGCTTCTACTGCTCTCTCTGCGTAAAGTTGGATGACCCACTGCTCGATGCGTTGATCAGTGAGTTCAAACTGTTGATCTTCATCAATTGCTAGGCCGATGAAGAATTCTTTGTTATCAACACAAGCTCTAGATGCTTCAAATTCATAGCCTTCTGTTGGCCATTGGCCAATAAAGGTTGCATTAGTTGGTAATAATTTTTCATATAGCCAACCTACAGCATCGACAAAATAATCGCCGTAGCCAAATTGATCGCCTAGTCCATATAGGGCTATGACTGTATCTTCAAGAGCCAGTTCAGCTAAATTGTCTCCAATGTCTTCCCAGTCGGATTGAATGCCGCCAAAATCCCAAGTAGGAATTCCCAAAATGAGCATGGAATATTGTTCAAGTTGGCTGAGTTCAATATCCTTGATATTGAATATATCTACTTGCTCGCCAAGTTCTTCCCATTGTTTGGCAATCTTGCGGCCAACTTCTTCTGTGTTGTTTGTATCTGTGCCGTAAATAAGGGCAATTGTTGATTGAGCCATGTGATGCCTTTGCTTTCTGTAATTTAGTGAATTTGTTTATATTGGTGGCTACTGACACCAAAGTGTTGGATAAAAGCTGCTTCGAACTGGTCTTCTGAAAAGCCACTTTGAGCAACAATATGAGATTTTGCCGTCGGGTTTTGTCTTAGTTGGGCTGCTGCGAATTTGATCCGGCTACGAGTGCAATAACTTTCGATAGGTTGCCCAACAATAAGGTTAAAGCCAATGGCAAGAGCTTCTGTATTAAGGCCAACTTGTTGCGCTAGATGTTTAATATTGAGAGTATCGTATTCCGGTGTTTCTATTAAATTTTGTGCATGGAAAAGTTTGCTTTGGCAGTCTTCACATTGTGATAAGTGACTGAGCATTTGTAGCTGCTCGATCAGTATAAATATAAGTGAATAGAGGTATCCAGCAAGGCTTATTGAGTGTCCCTTGTGTGCCAATATTGGCTCAATGGCACTGATGGTTCTTTCTGTAATAGGCAGCTGAATCACGGCGTTTTCATTGCCTAGTTTGTCTCGCATAGCCATAAAATGCTGGATGATTTGATCTTCTGTTTCACCTAGGACAGCTGCTAAATGGGCTGGACTAATTCGAGTTTGCAGTAGGCTGTATTCATCACCCTTTGCCATAAAGAAATGACCGTTAATGTTTTTCGGCTGATATGAAATCTGTACAGAATTAATATCTTTTGCCGTATTAATTGGCCCTGCTCCTAAAAAAGAAAAATAGAGTCCTGATCGTGCTTCTTCATGAAGTGAAACGTCTGCATTACTAATTAAGTGTTGGTTAAGTAATTGCAAATTTGGAAGTAGGGCAAGTAATTGTTTATGGCCAGATAGCCATGGCGCTACTTCTTCTTTGACTTTTCCTGCATTGTCATACACATCGCGCATGTTTAGTTGCATCGTATGTTGCCTCAATCTGATAATGGTTATCATTAGAGATTCTTTTTGCTTTCAATGCAAGTGATTCTCATTAAATATTTTATATGAGAATCACTTTATTCATATTTTTATCTGATATGTATTGTTTGGTGGGAGTCAGTCTAAGTAGTCTGTTCGATTCAGGCCGTATTTTTGCATTTTCTGATTGAGTGTTCTGCGAGGAAGCTGGAGTTGTTCTAACACAAGTTGAATATTGCCTTTTTGTTGTCGAATACTGGCTTCAATTAAGCTGCGTTCAAATTCTTGTACCTTCACGCTAAGTGGGAGAGGGGTTATGGTGTCTATATCGTCCTGAGCTTGGTAGCCAGCCAATATTTTTGCCACACTTGTATTAGGTTCAAGAGCATAACGCAGGGCAACGTTTCTAAGCTCACGAACATTTCCAGGCCATCCATACAAAGTCAATGTTTCATGATCGATTGGGCTGAGTTGTCTAAGATCTCCTCCGCGCTCTTTTACTGCTATTCGACAAAAATGTTCAAAGAGCAGTGGGATATCAGATCCCCGGTTGCGTAAATCTGGAAGATGTATTTGCGATACATTCAGACGAAAGAATAAGTCTTGCCTAAAGTTTTCTAGCGTCTGTAGGTCACTTTTTGCAGCCGCGACGACTCTTAGGTCTATCTTGATTGTATTATTACTACCAACTCGCTCGAGTTGATTTTCCTGCAATACGCGTAGCAATTTAATTTGCATCGCGAGTGGCATACTTTCTATTTCATCGAGAAATAATGTGCCGCCACTGGCATGCTCAAGCTTGCCAATCCTTTGCTTGTTCGCACTGGTAAAGGCGCCAGCCTCATGGCCGAATAGTTCGCTTTCAAACAGATCTGCTGGAATAGCGGCGCAATTAATGGCAACAAATGGATTGCTGCTTCTTGGACTGCAGTCGTGTAAAGCTTTTGCAACTAACTCTTTGCCACAGCCTGTTTTTCCGTAAACAATGACATGGGTGTCCATGCTGGCAAAGGTGCGAATTTGCTGTCTGACACGGATGATTTGCTCATTTTTACCAATAATGGTTTCTTCTAAGCCGTGTAAGTCGCCAAGGTACTGAGATTGGTTAGCATGTTGAAGTTGCACTTTTCTTAGTTGAATAGCTTTTTCAACAGTTTGTAACAACCTGTTTGGGTCAAAGGGTTTCTCAAGAAAATCAAAAGCACCGTCACGCAAAGCATTGACGGCGGTGTCAACGTCGCCATGTCCGGTAATAAGTATAAATGGAAGCTCATGTTCTTTGGTCAGGCAGTCGCTCATTAACGTTAAGCCGTCGATTGGCGTCATACGGATATCGCTGACGATAATGCAAGGTAGCCCAATGTTGAACTGATCGATTAGTTCTTGGGCCTCTTGAAATTCTCGTACGTTATAGTTTGATAAACGCAGCCACTGGGCGGTGGTTGAACGAACAATATCGTCGTCATCAAGTAGCCATATTTCAATGTGATTGTTGGTGTTACGGTTTTCCATATTAGGCCTTTAACAGTGTTAAGCTGAATACAAGTTTCGAGTCATTGTCATGGCTTGCTTTTAGTAAGCCATTCATGTCTTTTGCTAGGTTTGCACTAATGGCCAGCCCTAATCCTAAGCCTTTACCGATCGGCTTTGTCGTAAAAAAAGGCTCGAAAATATGCGTAAGTTGAGATGATTCTATACCTGGACCATTGTCTTGGTAGTTTATGGTTATCTGCTCATCGTGTGTTTCTAGGGATATTTTAATACTTGGTGTGATTTTTTGTTCGGAGCAGGCTTGAATTGAGTTGCTAATTAAATTAGAAAATATTCTTTCTAGTCGAGTAGGTTCTGCGATAACAGCATCTAAGTCGTTGAATGCAATTTCCCACTGAACACTGTTTACGTCATCACCAAGGCTTTCAATAGCTCGTTCTACAGAGCTTTTTATAGAGGTTGATGCAAGCTGTTCTGGTCTTCTATAAGCAAGTACTTTTAGTTCGCTGGTTAGTTTTTGCATTCTAACAACAAGCGATTCTAGGTCTATGAGCGTTTTTAAAGCTTGTTCTGAATCTTGGCGTTTAAGTAGCAGTTCTGCGGTATAGGCTAATGTTCTTATGCCTGTGAGCGGTTGATTTAGCTCATGAGCGATGGCTGTAGACATTTGCCCTATGGCAGCGAGTTTTTCTGTTCTTAATAGCTCTTTTTGTGCGGCTTCTAATGCCTTCGTTCGTTCTAATACCCGCTCTTCAAGGCGAGTGTTTGCGTCGAGCAAGTTTAATTCTGCTCTTTTGCGCTTGCTGATGTCGAGTAGGGTTACTAAGTATCCTTGTGAGTCACTCCATTCTAAAGAAGAGACAGAGAGTAACGCTGGAAAAATTTGACCGTTTTCTTTTTGCAGGACTACTTCTTGTTCTAGCAAGTTTGCCGCGAATGCATTTCCAGCGACCTCTTGTGTTTGCAGGGATCTGATAAAAGCTAATGCGATTTGGTTCTCGGGGCAATCTGGTAGGAATTCATATAAATAATGGCTGTTAAGCTCAGCTCTTTGCCCGAAATAACGCAACCCCATCGGGTTTACAAAAGATATTTCACCGCGTTTTGTTAGCTGCAAAAGTCCGACATGAGTGTTTTCGATCAGGACTCTTTGGCGCAGAGCACTATTGGCAATGAGTATTTCGTTCTCTAATTTTGACGCGATTTTTAAAGAGCGCTCACGCCGATAAAGCCAAAAAAGAAATATCAGAGCAAAAATACCTAGGCTGATAAAAGCGATATTTTGTGCTTTTTTCTGAATGCCTTTTAAATTTGATAAATAATGGATTTGCCATTTTAAGTCATCTAAGGTGACGTTCTGTAAAAGGTAGTTTTCATCGTTTAGATGGTAAATTTTAGAGCGAGTATTATTCAAAAACTGAACATCTGTAGGGTTATCTAGCCAATTACTAACTAAAAGCCGATTCAATTTACTGGCTAAGAAAATGAGGCTGTTTTGATCTGTCATCACAACGAGATCATCGAAAAGATTCCATCGCTCAATCAAATCACTGACGTTAATTCTTACTGCGACAGCGCCTGCTAATCCTGCCTTTGTATAAACAGGAGCCAATACTAGATGTGCTGATTGATACTGCTGGGGGTTGTAACCAGAGACGAGGATGTATTCTCCTTGCTGCTCTCTTAGTACATCGCTTAGATCTTGTTTACTGAAGTAGTCGTCTAAATTGAAGTGCGGGGATTGTTCACTGGATACTAAAAGATCACCCTGGGCAGATAAAATAAACCAATCTTGTGTTTTAGATACATGTGTCAGGTCTTCCAGTTGTCGCTGCAGTCGCTGTGTTAACACTTGGTCTTTAGGGTTATTCATAAAGGCTAGTAGAGTAGGGTTATCAGCAAGAGCATAGGGAAGAATATGGTAGTTTTTTAATTCGTTGCGTAACTCAATAACGTAATCGAGTAGTTTATCTTGGCCTTCTGAATGCTTGTCTATAATGAGTGCTTGATAGGCAATGGTGTTTACACCAAAGAATAGTAGGGTTAGTAGAGTGCAACCGAAGGTGAGAAAGAAAAGACGATGTTTACGGAATTGTGAAATCAAAGAGAGTCTCGCTAGCCTTTAATGTGTTTAGCCAGTTTTAAATGTTTAATTAATCGGATTAGATTAGATTAAAGCTGCGTAACAAAGTAACGCCAATACTGGTACTAATCAAGGATGCGATGGTTGTTATAACGATGATGTTTGCCGCAAGCGTAGAGTTTCCATTCATGGCGCGTACCATGATATAGCTCGCGGACGCTGTTGGGGCGGATGACATGAGAAATAGTACGCCGAGCTCCATGCCGCGATAGCCTAGTAAATATCCACCAAAAGTCAGTATGAAAGGGATAAAAATAAGCTTACCTACAGATGCCAATATAGCGCCTAGCATCCCGCTTTTTAAAGACTTAAAGTTGAGTGATGCTCCAGCGCACAAGAGAGCTAAAGGTAGCGTCATTTGTGCAAAATAATCGCCTGCTTTATAAAGCGTTGAAGGAAGTGATAAACCTGTTAGTGAAGTAATAAAGGCTGCCAAAATGGCGATGATTAATGGGTTTTTCGCTATGCCTTTTAGAATGCCTATCAAACTGGCATTTTTTCCTAGGGCTCGGCTTAGGCCAATGACGGATAGTATATTAAATAATATAGTAACTCCGCCTAGATAGACTGACGCCACTGAAAAAACATTATTACCGTAGGCATTAACGCAATAGGCTAATCCAATAATGCCCATATTTGATCGAAAAGCACCTTGAACTAAAACCGCTCTTTCTGCTTTATCTGGCTCCCAAATAGACAAGAGTAGTTCTAATGCAATATAGGTAACAGTTACCGCTATCATTGCATATATCACCAATGATAAGTCAGTGTTTGAAGATATGTCACTCTTGGAAATACTAATGAAAAGTAACGCAGGGAGTGTAACGTTAAACACCAGTTTAGATGCGACATCAATGAAGTTGTCATTGATGATTCGCATTCGGTATAAGATAACTCCCAATGCCAATATCATGAATATTGGCATTGTTATAGAGAAAGAAAATACCAGTACATCTAAAAAGTTGTTCAACGCCATTCCTTAGAGAAGGGTTTTACTGATCGTTGTTTTCGAAGCGGTAGCCTGCACCGTAAACAGAATGAATAACATTTAATTCAGGTGCCACAGCAGAAATTTTCTTACGAAGCTTTTTGATATGGCTATCAATAGTGCGATCACTCACTACGCGGCTGTCGGCATAAATGCTTTTCATTATAAGATCACGGCCGAAAACGCGACCAGGTTCTTTGATTAGCAATTGAAGTAATTGAAATTCAACTGTTGTTAAGTCGATTAAATCACCTTTATACGTTGCACGAAGACGATCTACATCTAAATCGAAGCCATCAGTTCTTGGTGATTCTGCTTGGTCTAATTCTACGCGACGTAAGTTTGCTTTTACACGAGCGACAATTTCACGTGGGCTAAATGGTTTACATACGTAGTCATCTGCACCCATTTCTAACCCGATTAGACGATCGATTTCTTCTGCTTTCGCTGTCACCATGATAATAGGCACGCCACTGAATTGACGAACTTGTTTACAGATTTCAACACCATCTAAGCCTGGTAGCATTAGATCTAGTAGAACAATATCAACTTGGTTGTTTTTGATGTAATTAACAGCGATGTCACCGCGGTCAAGGTGATGATGCTCATAACCCGCCTGCTCTAAATAAGCTGACATTAGTTCTGCTAGTTTTGGTTCGTCTTCAATAATCAGTACTTTGCTCATAATATTATTCGTTCCTATTCGTTTAACGAAACTAGTTTAAAGGGAATTCTACTTTTATTCCTAAGCCACCATCAGGGGAATGATAAGCACTGATTGTGCCTTGATGTCCATCTACAATACTTGCGCAAATAGCGAGACCTAAGCCTCTTCCGCCAGTTGCTCGGTTTCTTGAATTTTCAACACGGAAAAACTGTTCAAAAATTCTGTTTTTATCTTCGTCGCTAACACCTGGTGCAGTATCCTCAAAAAGAACAATGGCTTTCTTGTTCTTTTTTAAAAGTTTTACTGTTAGCTTTCCAGGTGCATTTGTGTATTTTAATGAATTATTCATTAGATTCGAAAAGAGCTGATGTAATCGATCAGAGTCACCATTCATAACAATAGGGTTTTTTTGAGAATATTCAAACCCTAATTCTAATCCAGCTTCATTAAATGGAAGAGTCATGGATTGAACGGTTTGTTCAATAATGTCATTTATCGTAATATCTTCCATTTCATAGCTTAAGTTACCCATATCATGCATTGATAATTGGTTTAAGTCATCAATTAGGCGTGCAATATGCAGCGTCTCTTGATGTAACGAAGAGAGGCTTTCAGGAGAAACTTTAATAATCCCATCCTGCATTGCTTCAATTTCTCCTCTAAGAATTGCCACAGGAGTTCTTAGCTCGTGAGCGGTGTCAGCAACCCAGCGTTTACGTGCCTCCCTCGTGTGTTCTAAGGTGCAAGCTAAGTTATTAAAATCACAACTAAGACTGGCTAACTCATCTGCGCCTTTTACTGATATGCGAGTATCAAACTTTCCAGCTGCCAGTTTTTTTGTGGCTTTCTGCATCGAAATGATAGGGCGACTTAACCACTGAGCCAAAGGCCAGGTTAAAAGCGCTGCGATCGCGAGCATGAAGGCAGAGATAAGTAGGAACGCTTCACCTTGCTGGCGAACAAAGCGTAATGTTTGATCCTGAACAAGCTCTCTGATTGAACGAAGGCCAACATACCCTACTATTTTTTTATTCACGCTAACCGCATGGGTTTCTGCATCGGCAAAGCGAGTTTTGCCGATGATCGGTTTTTGTTGACTATCAAATAATAGAAAGCGTTGGCGATAATACTGGGAAGGATAGATCAAATCTAAGTTAGGTGTGCTAGGAGGCGGAACCAAATCTCGTAAGTTTTCTAGTTTTGCTTTATGCCATTCGCTTTCCATTCGGCTTTCTTGGACCAAGAAATACCAATCGTCGTAATAAATGTACAGGTTGGCTGTTCTGTTTGCCATTTGTTCTAAAAAGTCGCGATCACGTTCCGTTGCGTAGGATACAAATCCTCTGTCAAAACTCCATTGAAATACTTGCCACATAGAAACAATGAGTAAAATATTACTTAAAACAAAAACTGCAAAAAGTTTATGTCGAATTTTTAACCCTTTGGTCATTGCCATAGTGGAGTTTGAGGTCCTATTGTGTCCTGTTTATGTGTTATTTACAGGGGGGTTGATAATCATCGATACGTTATCACAATGTCTTCGGTATCGAGCTGGTTCTCTAGTCATTCTAATCGTCTGTTTACTATACAGTTTTATGTGGAAAGCTGGCTACTTGGTTGGAGTGTAAATAATGAGGATTTCCAATCAAGGGTTTCCTTTAGTATTATGCGTCAATTTTTGTATTTTTAGGTTGGCTTATGCCTGTTTTGTTTGTGCTAAAAGGTCTGGTTTCATTTTTTTTGATCATAATGAATACCTTGATTTGTTTCGTTCCCGTCATGGTTTTGGCTTTGTTTAAGTGTATTTTACCCTTTGCGTCGATACGGGCGGTTTTAAATGTTGTATTGGATAACATAGCAACGTTCTGGATCGTGATAAATAATATCAATCAGCGCTACTTAGGTCGTTCTGTTATTGATGTATCGGGTGCGCGTGATTTTGAGTTGAATGACTGGTATATGATAACGGCTAATCATCAATCTTGGGTGGATATACTTATTCTGCAGCGCCTGTTTAATAGGCGTATTCCATTCATTAAGTTCTTTTTAAAACGTGAGCTTATTTGGGTGCCTTTTATCGGTCTTGCTTGGTGGGCATTAGAGTTTCCTTTCATGAAACGTTACAGTTCTGCTCTGCTCAAAAAGAAACCAGAACTTAAAGGAAAAGACATTGAGGTGACGAAAAAAGCTTGTGATAAATTTCAGTATTTCCCTGTGTCGATTATGAACTTCCTAGAAGGAACTCGTTTCACAACTGAAAAACATGATCAACAATCTAGTCAGTATAAGCACCTTCTTATGCCAAAAGCGGGTGGCTTGTCTTTTGCTTTAAATGCCATGGACGGAAAGTTACATCAATTAATTGACGTAACCATTGTTTATCCTGAAGGTATTCCGAGCTTTTTTGATTATCTTTCTGGAGAAGTGTCCAATATTAAAGTGCATATTAGATTAATGCCTATTGATGATTCTTTACTTGGGAATTATCAAGATGATGCAGAATATAGAGCGTATTTTCAGCAGTGGGTGAATGATCTTTGGCTAGAAAAAGATCAGCAGTTCGAATGCTTACTGCACGTTGAGACAAAAAATATTGAGCAATAAATAACACATTCTCTTTCTGTATCCTTCAATAAATCGAGAATTGTATCTTTTCTATTTTTTAAAAATGTCTGACTCTGTTTCTCTACTCTTAATATATCGAGGCGTTTGGTATGGATATTTCTCATTTATTGACTTCACACTCACGAAACATGGAAGCATCTTTGGTTCGTGAACTGCTGCATTATAGTCAACAGCCAGACATTCTATCTTTAGCCGGTGGTTTGCCAGATGAAAACCTGATGCCAGCATACCCAGAATTGAAGCAACTAACCGACAGTCGGCAATATGGCCCAAGTGAAGGTGAGAAAGACCTGCGAGAATGTATTGTGTCGATTGTGGCTGAGCGAGGTATTCAGACATCTAATGATAATGTGCTGGTAACCAATGGCTCGCAACAGGGCTTGGACATTGTCAGTCGTTTAATTTTAGACGAAAGTTCGACTATTTTAACCGAGCAGCCGACCTATCTCGCTGCTTGTCAGGTATTTAAATTGCAAGGTGCAAAGGTTCAAGATGTCATATCAGATGCTGAGGGTATGTCTGTTTCAGCTTTACGAGATGCTATTGAAAAACATCATCCAAAAGCGGTTTATTTGATTCCTAATTTTCAGAATCCAGCAGGGCATTGTTATAGTTTGCAGCGTCGACACGAGATTGCTGCTCTGCTTGATGAGAAAAATATATTGCTCATTGAAGACGATCCGTATCGCGATCTTTGTTATGACAATGTCGACCTTACGCCAATTTCAACTTTGATAAAACAAGCGCCTTGGCTGTACATGGGGAGTTTCTCTAAGGTTTTGTGGCCAGGTTTGCGTACTGGCTATATCGTTTCCTGTGATGTTTTTTCTCCGTACTTGGTTAAAGTAAAACAAGCTGTTGATCTTCATACCAATCGTCTTGGTCAGAGTATGATTACTCAATTCTTTAAGTCTGGACAATATCCGGATCACGTTATTAAGCTTCAAAAAGCCTATAAGGAAAAGCGAGATGTGATGGCTGAGGCTTTAAATGCAGAGCTTGGCGATCTCATTGAATTTTCGTTTCCAGCTGGTGGTATGTTCTTTTGGGTGAAGTTGCCCGCAGGCGTTTCATCACAATTAGTACTGACTGAAGCGTTGAAGGATAAGGTGTTGGTTCTTCCCGGAACGCCATTTTTCCCCTGTAAGAGTTCACTTGATGATTCGTTTCTAAGGTTGAGTTTTGCGCGTGTTTCACCGGCGCAAATCCATCAAGCAATCACGGTGCTTGCGAAAGTCATTCGACAGCTTGCTTAGTTATTTGTCACTTGGGTGCTACTGGTTGTATGTCTATATTGGCTAAGTTTCTTGTTTCAAAACCTTTTTGTTGTGGTAAGGCTGGCTTTTTATTGTATTTATGCTCGGCTAGCAGTTCCTTCTTTTTAGGCGACACGTTAGAATCTTATTTTTAAGACTGTATAGAATAGGAATATGTAATGGGCAGAGCCTTTCAAAACCGCAAAGAGTCCATGGCAAAAACGTCTGACCAAAAAGCCAAGGTTTACAGTAAATACGGCCGTGAGATTTATGTTTGCGCAAAATCCGGTGGTATTGACCCTAATGGTAATTTGTCGCTACGTTCTCTGATCGACCGAGCTAAAAAAGATCAGGTGCCAACTCACGTTATCGACAAAGCGATTGATAAGGCGAAAGGTGGCGGTGGAGAAGACTTTGATACTGCTCGCTACGAAGGTTTTGGTCCTGGCAATACTATGGTTATCGTGGATTGTTTGTCTGATAACCCAAACCGTACTTTTGGTGACGTGCGTACTTGCTTCAACAAAGTAAAATGTAAAATCGGTAGCCAAGGTAGCGTGAGTCATATGTTTGACCACAGTGCTATTTTTGTTTTTGCTGGTACTGACGAAGAAGCTGTATTGGAAGCCTTGATGATGGCTGATGTTGATGTAACAGATATTGAGCTAGAGGACGGTAAAGTAACTGTTTTTGCGCCTCATACCGATTACAGTAAGGCTAAAACTGCACTAACAGATGCATTTGGAGAGATTGAATTTGAGGTTGATGAAATTCAATTCGTTGCTCAAAACACGACAGAAATTCAAGGCGAAGAGGTGGATCAGTTTGATCGTTTCTTAGATCTATTGAATGACTTGGATGATGTTCAGCGCGTTTATCATAACGCTGAATATTAGAATTTGAGGCCTTGGTGAAGTTCTTTGCTAAGGCCTTTTATTTTAGGTGTACTGATTAAAAATGACTAAGCCAAAACCTCAGTTGAAATCTCCATGCGTCAATGTCTGTCTTTTGAATGACGAAGATGTTTGTGTAGGCTGTTATCGTACCGGTAAGGAAATTAGCCTGTGGGGCAGTATGAATAAAGCCTCTCAGCAGGCGGTGATGAAAAAGGTTCGCGAGCGAGAGGCTAAAAGTAATTTTGTTTCTAGCTAGTGCTTTTTATTAATGTTACTTATCTTCGTTTTTGTTTTTAAGTTCTATCCATTGCGACATGTATTGCGTGCTCTTAAGGCTGTGGTGTCGCAGCATCAATCCCAAGAAATGTTTCTTTCTCAAGCTTTCCCTTAGCTGTATTTGCAGTTTAAGTCGATTGATTAATTTCGGTTCCCATTCTTCTGCTTGATATCGAGCCTGTAGGATTCTATTGCCATTTTGTTGCATTAGTAGCCAGCTTTCTTTGTCTTCATAGAGAGAAACTGCTGCATCAACAAAGGTTTCATTGTCGTCTTTGATGATGCCATTCCATGGAAGCTCTCCATACATGGATTCTGCGCCAATCGTTGTGGTTATGCTCGGCGTTCCCATTTGCATGGCTTCCACCAATTTGCCTTTAATACCTGCACCAAAACGTAATGGTGCTAAGCAAAGTCGAGCTTGCTGCATGACTTCTTGAGCATCTTCGGCCCAGCCTTTTATTAAAAAACCTTCTTTTGCGTTGTGTAATTGCGTGGCTTTTGGTGGTGGGTAAGCGCCATAAATATGCATTTCTGCTTTTGGTAGGCGTTTGCGTATCTTTGGCCATATTTCTGTTTTTAATTGCAGGACGGCATCCCAATTTGGCGCGTGACGAAAATTGCCGATGCTAATGAAGTGTTGGCGCTCTTCAAAGCTGGTTAGAGCATCAGTGTCTTTAGGTTTGGGCAGCATAAATGGAAGGTGAAATAAATGGGTTTCAGGTACGTGAAATTCATCAATTAACAGTTTGGTTTCTACTTCAGAAATCATCAAGGTTAAGTCACAGCGATGAATTGCGGCGATTTCACGAATGCCCAGATCGCTATAAAGGTCTTCAATCACAAAGGTTCTATTTTGTTTAAGAGCATTGTGTCTGGCTTGTCTTAATGAGTGAAGGTCTTCTGTGTTGAGAACGCGTAATGAGTCTGGGCTGAATTTTTCAACGCGCCAACCAAATTGTTCTTCCATCATAAAGCGATCAAATATCACAATGTCCGGTTTTTTGTCTGCGATATAGGTATCGAAAGATGCATCGTTAAGTTCGATGTGTTCAGCCTGTATGCCTAGTTGGGATAGATCCGTCATATGCTCAGTTTGTTGAGCTGGACTGGCAAAGGATAGTTGCCATTGTTGTTTATAAAAACAATTAAGTAATTGCATCATTCGGCTGCCAGCGGCAGATGAGTTGGGTTCTGGCCAGACGTAGCCGATGACAAGTAGGTGCACGGTGTTCTCTCAATGTTTCAATGTTTTTTGGTTCTGAATTTTTAGCAGAATCAGGACATATTCGTCTGGCTATTGTATCATGGCAAACAGATTTGTCTTGCCTGCCTCATTTGAAGGGATTGTCTGGCAAGATGTAAGCAAAACATGACGTTGAGAAGATATTATGATCATAAAACCAAAGATTCGCGGATTTATTTGTACAACAACACACCCAGTAGGTTGTGAGCAAAATGTAAGAGAGCAAATTGCTTTTACTAAAAGCAAAGGGGCTATCGAAAATGGTCCTAAAAAAGTACTTGTAATCGGTGCGTCAAGTGGTTATGGCTTGTCTTCTCGTATTGCTGCAGCGTTCGGTTCTGGCGCAGCAACAATAGGTGTTTTCTTTGAAAAGCCAGGTACAGATAAGAAAACTGGTACAGCGGGTTGGTACAACTCTGCGGCATTCGATAAAGTTGCCAAAGAAGAAGGTTTATATGCTAAAAGCATTAATGGTGATGCCTTCTCAAATGAAGCGCGTGCAACCGTTATTGATTTGATTAAGCAAGACCTTGGTCAAGTTGACATGGTGGTTTACTCGCTGGCTTCCCCAGTTCGTAAAATGCCAGAAACAGGCGAAGTCATTCGCTCTGTTCTTAAGCCTATTGGTAAGCCATACCGTTCTACTGCGATTGATACGAATAAAGATGTGATTATCGAAGCGGAAATCGAGCCAGCAACAGAAGAAGAAATTGCGGCAACGACAACAGTAATGGGTGGTCAAGATTGGGAGCTTTGGATGTCTGCTTTGCAAGAAGCAGGTGTTTTGGCTGAGGGTGTTCGCACAGTGGCTTACTCTTATATTGGTTCTGACATTACTTGGCCAATTTATTGGCATGGTGCATTAGGCAGGGCTAAAGAGGATTTGGATCGTGCCTCTTCAGCAATTGATGCTCAGTTGGCTAAGCTCGGTGGCGGTGCTAATGTTGCAGTATTGAAGTCGGTTGTGACTCAAGCCTCTTCAGCAATCCCAGTTATGCCTTTGTACTTGGCAATGGTCTTCAAGGTTATGCGTGAAAAAGGCCTTCATGAAGGTTGTATGGATCAGATTTATCGTATGTTCTCTGAGCGTTTGTATAATAATCATAACCCAGCAGAATTGACGGATGATAAAAATCGTCTTCGTTTGGATGATTGGGAATTGCGTGAAGATGTTCAGCAAGCTTGTCGTGAACTTTGGCCGCAAGTGAATGATGCTAATTTGTTTGCCCAGACTGATTACCAGCTTTATAAAGACGAGTTTTTGAAGTTATTTGGTTTTGGAGTGGAAGGTGTTGATTACGATGCTGAAGCTGATCCGGAAGCAGACTTTGAAGTAATTACACTTTAGTCTTTACTTAAAGAGACAAAAAAGGAGTTCAAGTATCGCTTGGGCTCCTTTTTTTATGCCTTTTTATCTCTTATAGTGAATGAGTTCTAACTTTGGGGTGATTATGAAATATTCATTGGGGTTGCTTTGTGTTGTGTCATGGTTTGTTGATGCCCAGACCATTGAGCGTCAGCCAGTCGATATTATTTACGGCAATCAGGTGATTCATACGCAGCATCAAATTGTTGTGAGCTCTCGAGAAGAGGTGGCAATTATTCCTGCAGAAAAGTCGAAAACGACTTTGGGGCCAAATATTGTGATAACGGCTGATGGTAAAGGTATGTCGTATTTGGAAGAAAATGCCATTGCCGAGCGGGAACAAGCAATTTACGATGAGGTTAATAAGCGAACTGAGGATGCGCCATTTACTGTTCTGTTTACTGGAAATATACCTGAGGATATTCAGGCTAAGCGCCTTCGGATGATGCCGGAGATTGGTATCTTTGGTGACCAAGCAAAAACAGATGATGCGTCAGTTGATAAGGTGCAGCCAGATGTGGGTGATTTTTCACCAATTGGCAAAGGGGTTGCTCCTGCAGCGAGCGGGGCTAAGGGTGCACCTGCAACTGACCAAGAAAAATTAGAGAAGCTGATCGGTGGTTGAGGCTTTTTGGGTTCTCTAGGTGGCTTTATTTTAAAGATTGGGGGAGTTTGGTGATGTTTCTCTCCAGTCTTGTTGCTCGATGAGTTCTTGTGGGAATGCTTTGTTGTGAATGATTATTTTTGTCGTATCTGTTGATTGCAGTTTGCTATTTATAAAAGCAATAAAGTCCTCTCGCTGAATTTTTTCTACGTTGTTTATCCATTCTTCTCTGGTTAGAAAATCTGGGTCTGGTTTGGCAATTTGGTGCCATTCATTTAGTGCATTGTCACTTAGGTTTTTTGCGGTCATTTTCAGTTCGCTTAGTAGTGCGTTCTTAGCTTGTAAAAAATCTTTTTCCGATATATTGGGTAATCTATTGCTCTGTTCCTTTAGGAAGTCTTCTATAGAATGAACGATCGTTAGGCTGTCGTTATTGGGGGATTGTACTAATAACCCTAGTATTGGTGTGTTCCTAATACTGAGGTCTTGTGCTCCAACAATATAGCCAAGCTGTTGATTGGTTCTTAGTTCCTGATAAAAAGGGCTGCTGATTAGTTTTCTTAATATTGAAAAATAAGCTTTTTCTGTAATGGCTTTTTTTGTTGCCTGTGTGCTGGTGTCTATTAGTGCATATAAAATCACCTTGTCGTCGCTTGTTGATTCGAACTGGTAGTGGTATTTCTTTTGAGTGGTGAGATTTTTGGTTTCAATTTCTAGTGGCTCTCTAGGGGTTAGTCGATCACTAAAGCGTTGATAAATCGAGTCTGCAAGCTTTTCTGCCTGTTCTTTAGTTAAGTTGCCTGTGCTGTAGCCAACTATATCAAAATGTTCGCGTGCTTTTTTTGTGTATTCCCGAAGGTCTTCTAAAGTGAGCTGTGCCAGCGCATCTTCTAGTTGTTTTGTAGTAAAACTATTTTTAGTAATCAATATGCTTAGTGCGCTACTAGCGTTGCTGTAAGCTTGTCGGCTTTTTTGGTTGCTTAAGTCTTTTTCTAGTTGTGTTTTAGCTTGTTCGAATCGCTCTGGTGTTGGGCGAAATAAGAAAAGTTGATCTACTAGCCAAGTGATATAGGTGTTTTGTTTATCTGAATAGCCGCTGGTTCGTAAGGTTACGCCGTTGGCATGAGGGTAAAATGCATAACCCAGCCCTGCAACATACGGTGCATAGGTTGATTCGCTCACACTATCATTAAAAAGACGACTCCATAGTCTGTTGAGTAGGGTGTGTTCTGGTGTATCTGCAGCATCGGCAAAACGTATTGCTAGAAAGTTCATTGCGGTGGGTTTGCCAAAACTTGAGTCGGATTTATTCCAGTAGGTGAAGCCCTCTTTTTGGAAAATGATTGAGGGGGTTGTGTCTTTTTTATCAATTAAATCTAAAGATTCAGGGATGAAGGTGTTCTTTTCGGGCAAGCTAACTTGCGTGCTTTTTACTGATAAATTGATGATGTCTAAAAATAGTTGGCTGAAATTGTTGTTGCTGTATTTGCTCTGGTACCAGGGTTCTGTTTGCCATGTTGGCTTTTTTTCGGTCCAGCTTTCTGGGAATTCGTGATTTGATGTAATTTGTACTAAAAGGTTTTCTTGAGAGAGCTGTTTTAGGAGGTTGCGAACTTGCTTTTTGTCTGCAGCTGATTCTAGGCGATAGCAGCTCAAAATATCTTCAGGTGGTGTTTTTAGTATTCTTGTTGATAAGGATTTAGCTAAGCTTTGAGGGTCTACATAGCCTTGATTGTTAAACATGAGCTGACTAAGTTTTAGTCCCTCTTGTAGGTACATTGAGTTGATAGGGGAGGATTTTAAGGTGCTAACGGTGGCAAAAAAATGTTTGGCTACTGTGTCTATTTTTCTTATTCCCTCATCGGTCAGGGCGATTCTGACAGTGAATAAGGCGTTGTCACCATAATCTGCGCTAGTGCTTGCGGATATGCCGTTTATTAACCCTTCAGATTTAAGGGATGAATATAGTGATCCTTTGTTTTCATTGCCTAAAATATAAGATAAATAGCGTGTTGGTTGGGTCTTGTAGTTTTTATTTTGGGCGTCTATTTGGTAGTAAAAACTTAATGTGCTGTTGTCGATTAGTGAGCGCACAAACTGTAATTGTGGTTTGTCTTTTTGGATGAGTGCTGGGTAGTGTTTTTCTGCCTCAGGCTTTTTACTCGGAATGTTCGAAAAGTACTGGCGGGCAAGTGTGGCCATTTGGTTATAGGGGAGGTTGGCTACCATAACTAGCGCCATATTCTCACTAAAATAATTTTCTTCATAAAGTTTGAGCAATTGCTTTCTTAGTGGATTGTTTGGCCTGTCTTTGAGTGTATCTAAGCTACCAACTGTGAAGTGACTGTATGGGTGTTTAGGGTTGAGTAATGTTTTTAATGCCTGATTGTTTCGTCTGCTTTCATCTTTTAGTTTGGCTTTGTATTCAGAATCGACTGCGTTTTTTTCTCTTTGTGTGAGGGATTCGCTGAATAGTGGTGCGGTAAAAAATTGCGAGAATCTGTCTAGTGCACCTTCGTATGCGGTGGGTTTGATGTCGAAGTAAAAGTTTGTCGTGTCGGTGCTTGTGTAAGCGTTGTGGGAGCCGCCATGAGTATTTATATAGGATTGGTAGTTGCCCGCCTCTGGGTATTTTTTAGTACCAAGAAAAAGCATGTGCTCTAAAAAATGCGCCAATCCTTGTTGGTTGTCTGGGTCTTGAAAATTACCGACATTGACTGATAGTGATGCGGCAAAGCGTTCGGCTTGCGGGTCGCTTACTAATAATACTTTTAGGTTGTTAGTTAGAGTTATGAGGTGGTAGTCATTTTTGTCGGTGAGGCTTTTGTTAGGTATGTTAATAATTTGATCATTTGTCACTTCTACTACGCTACTGTTGGTTTGTTGTGGGCTGGCTTGATTGCTTTCTTGTGCTGCTTTAAATGACGTATTGTCTTGGTTCATGTGATTGCTTATTTCGGGTGTTGTGTTGTTTTCGATAAGGTACGAGGTGTCTGCTTGTATCGAAAAAGATGCAAGTGCAGCAAGTGGCAAGTAATAGGTGGCGACTTTTTTTCTGATATTAATCATGGCTTCAGATTAACCGAAGCATGCGGTGGGATGCAATGGGCGTGCACTATGCCCATTGCTTATAAAGTTAGGTCGTTCTATTGGGCATCCAATGATTTGCCGTTTACTGTTAGGCTGTCTTTACCCATTAGATAAAGATAAATCGGCATAATGTCTTCTGCTGTAGGTAGTGTTTTTGGATCTTCGTCTGGGTAAGCGTTTGCTCGCATGCTGGTTCTTGTTGCGCCAGGGTTTATGGCGTTACATCGAACGTTAGGTGATAGGCTTTCTAGTTCGCTGGATAGTAGTTGCATCATAGCTTCAGTAGCAAACTTTGATACCGCATAGGCTCCCCAGTTGGCTTTGGCTTTTCTTCCAACGCCTGAAGAGGTAAATATTATGGAGGCGTGCTCTGCTTTTTGCATAAGAGGCAGCAGGGCTTGATTTAGCATTAGTTGGCTGGTGACGTTGACACGCATAACCTGTTCAAACAGCGTTGGGTCGTAGGTTGCTAGGGTTGTTCGCTCGCCTAGTAGGCTGGCATTGTGAAGAATGCCATCAAGATGGCCGAATTCGCTTTCTATGGTGTTAGCAAGTTCGATATAGTCGTGTTCGGCAGCACCATCAAGATTTAATGGCACAATGGCTGCTTGTGGATATTGTTGTTTTTCGATGTAATCGTAAACCGCTTCGAGTTTTTTAGTTGTGCGGCCCAAAAGTATGACGGTTGCGCCATGTTTTGCGTAGGTGATGGCAGCTTCTTTGCCTATACCATCACCGGCTCCAGTAACAAGGATTACCTTGTCTTTAAGTAATTGGCTTGGGGCTTGATAATCAAACATATCTCCTCCTTGTGCCTTGGTTAGGCTTCTATTTTTTGGGTGTGCATCATGTAATTGACAGACACGTCTTTGTCATTCAGCTTGTACACTTTGGTGAGAGGGTTGTATGTCATTCCTGTCATGTGAGTGACTTCTAATCCGGCTTTTCTTGCGTAATTATTGAGTTCGGCTGGCTGAATGAACTTTGCGTAATCGTGCGTTCCTTTTGGCAGCATCTTTAAAATGTATTCCGCGCCAACGATGGCAAAAAGATACGCTTTGGGGTTTCTGTTGATAGTAGAAAAGAATACGTGACCACCTGGTTTCACTAGCGTCATGCAGGCTTTAATTACAGACGATGGGTCTGGCACGTGTTCTAACATTTCAAGGCAAGTAACAACGTCGTACTGGCCTGCTTCTCGTTGTGCTATTTCTTCAGCAGTGATTTTCTCATAATCAATGTCGAGTTTAGATTCTTCTTTGTGTAGTTTTGCTACGGCAAGAGGCGCTTCGCCCATATCAATGCCTTTCACATCTGCGCCTAGTTTTGCCATCGCTTCTGACAGAATGCCGCCGCCGCAACCGATGTCGATGACTTTCTTTCCTTGTAACCCGTTGGCGCGATCGCTGATGTAGTTGGTACGTAGTGGGTTGATATCATGTAATGGTTTGAATTCGTTTTCTGTGTCCCACCAACGGCTCGCAAGCGCTTCAAACTTCGCAACTTCATTTAGGTCTACGTTATTCTGTTGTGTGTTTGTCATGTTTTGTTTTCCATTTTTCAATGTCGCTAAGAGTGATAAAGCTATGTTCGTTGTACTGAACCGATCGCCTGTGTTCTGAAATGCTTCTTTAGGTAATAGAGGCGAAGCTTATTTTTATTACGTCATCTTAGTATAGCGCCAACCTCAGAGGTGACCAATAGCAAACTTGCTTTGTTAAAGAGAGTGTTCCGTAGGTGGTTTCTATAAATACAATATAGAGCAACAAAACATGCTCCTTGAAGGGGTGTTATTTATTTCCTTATGTTACAATGCGGCGCTTATAAAAAGATATTAGGGAGTCTTTTTGACTCCGAGGCATAAGGATCGATTGTATCTATGGGTGAATTAGCCAAAGAAATTATTCCCGTCAGTATCGAAAATGAACTTAAGGGATCTTACCTAGATTACGCAATGAGTGTAATTGTAGGTCGAGCATTACCTGATGTGCGAGACGGGTTAAAGCCTGTTCACCGTCGCGTTCTATTTGCGATGAATGAACTTAAAAATGATTGGAATAAACCGTACAAAAAATCGGCGCGTATCGTTGGTGATGTAATCGGTAAATATCACCCACATGGTGATTCTGCTGTATACGATACGATTGTTCGTATGGCGCAACCTTTCTCAATGCGTTACACCTTGGTTGATGGTCAGGGTAACTTCGGTTCTGTCGATGGTGACAGTGCTGCGGCAATGCGTTATACCGAAATCCGTATGGCGAAAATTTCTCATCATCTTTTGATGGATTTAGAGAAAGAAACCGTCGACTTCGTGCCTAACTACGATGGCACGGAATTTATGCCGGAAGTATTGCCTGCGCGTGTACCTGGACTGTTAGTAAACGGTTCTGCGGGTATTGCGGTAGGCATGGCGACTAATATCCCACCTCATAATCTTGGTGAGATTATCGATGGTTGTTTAGCTGTTATTGATAACGCAGACATTACTATTGATGAGCTTATCGATCATATACCAGGGCCTGACTTCCCAACTGGGGCGTTTATTAATGGTCGCGCTGGTATTATTGAAGCTTACAAAACCGGTCGCGGTCGTATTTACATGCGTGCCCGTCATCATTTTGAAGACATGGAAAAAGGTAACCGCCAATCCATCGTTTTCACTGAGATCCCTTATCAGTTAAATAAAGCGAAAGTGATTGAAAAAATCGCTGAGCTAGTTAAAGAGAAAAAACTGGAAGGTATCAGTGAGCTTCGTGATGAATCTGACAAAGACGGTATGCGTATCGTTATAGAGTTGCGTCGCGGTGAAAATCCTGATGTTGTTGTGAATAACATCTTCACGCAAACTCAATTGCAGTCAGTGTTTGGTATTAACATGGTGGCCTTGGTTGATGGTCGTCCTCAGTTACTTAATATCAAACAAATTCTTGAATGCTTCGTTAAACACCGTCGAGAAGTAGTTACACGTCGTACTATTTACGAACTTCGTAAAGCGCGCGAGCGTGGTCACATTCTTGAGGGTTTGGCTGTTTCTCTAGCGAACATTGATCGCGTAATTGAGTTAATCCGTACATCGCCAACGTCTGCAGAAGCAAAAGAGAAAATTGTTAGCGAGTCTTGGGAGCCGGGTAATGTGGTTGCCATGCTTGAGCGTGCTGGTGCTGACGCTTGTCGTCCTGATGATCTTGAGGCTGGCTACGGTTTTGTTGATGGTGCATATCATTTGTCACCAGATCAAGCTCAAGCGATTTTGGACTTGCGTCTACATCGTTTGACAGGTTTGGAACACGATAAGTTACTGGGCGAATATAAGTCTCTGATTGAGCTTATTGGTGAATTGCTAAATATTCTATCTAACCCAGATCGTTTGATGGAAGTTATTCGTGAAGAGCTAGAAGAGGTTCGAGATACTTTCGGCGACGCTCGTCGTACTGAAATCTTAACTTCTCGTCAAGATTTGACCATTGCGGATTTGATTGATGAAGCGCCAATGGTAGTGACGATTTCGAATACAGGTTATGCGAAATCTCAGCCATTAGTTGAGTATCAAGCTCAGCGTCGTGGTGGTCGCGGTAAATCTTCTGCGAGCATGAAAGACGAGGATCACATCGAGCATCTGTTGGTTACTAGTAGTCATGACACCATAATGCTGTTTAGTAATTTTGGTAAAGTTTACTGGTTGCGTGTGTTTGAGATTCCGGTAGCTAGTCGTAGTGCGAAAGGTCGTCCTATTGTTAACTTGTTGCCGTTAAGAGAAGGCGAGTCTATCTCTGCTTTATTGCCTTTGCCGGTTGTTGAAGCAGTTGAGGCAGACTCGGAAGCGGATGACGAAGTTGCAGATGACGCAATTGTTGAAGCTAGTAGCTATATCTTTATGGCGACAGCAAACGGAACAGTTAAGAAGACAGCGATGCAGCATTTTGCTCGCCCTCGCTCGACTGGTTTGATTGCGCTTAGCTTAGATGAGACTGATGAGCTGGTTGGTGTATCTGTTACCAATGGTGAAAATGATATTATGTTGGTTTCATCTTCAGGCAAAACAATCCGCTTTAAAGAGTCTGATGTTCGTGCAATGGGTCGTACTGCAGCAGGTGTTCGTGGTATTCGTTTAGGCGAAGATGCTAAGGTTGTTTCGCTTATCGTTCCTCAGGATGGTTCTGCTGTATTGATGGCTTGTGAAAATGGTTATGGCAAGCGTACTTTGGTAGAAGATTTCCCAGTGTATGGTCGTGGCGGTCAAGGTGTTATCGGTATTCAGGTTTCTGAGCGTAACGGCCCTGTTGTTGGTGCTGCTCAGGTTGATGAAACAGATGAGATTATTTTGATTACCGATCAAGGTACTTTGGTTCGTACTCGGGTGACAGAAGTGTCATGTCAAGGCCGAAACACTCAAGGTGTTACTTTGATTCGTTTGACCAATGATGAGCATTTGGTTGGCATTGAACGTGTTGTTGAACATGATGAAGAAGATGTTGAGATCGATGAAGCAGGTGATGCTGTTGTCGTTGATCAGGCGCCAAGTGATGGTGACGAATCTCCTGATATCCTTGATAGCGATATGGAATAGAAAATAAAGCGGCGCACCTAGGTGCGTCGCTTTTGTTGTAGATAGGTCCTGAAAATACTAGAGGTAATACGCAGGATGAGCCGAGTATATAATTTTTGTTCTGGTCCAGCAGCGCTTCCAGAAGCGGTTTTAAAAAAAGCACAGGCTGAAATGCTAGATTGGCATGGTGCTGGTGTTTCTGTTATGGAAATGAGCCACCGTAGTTCTGAGTTTATGTCCATTCTCGCATCTGCTAAAGCGCGTTTGTCGCGCTTGATGAATATTAGCGATGAATATGAAATTCTGTTTGTTCAAGGTGGCGCCTCTACCTTGTTTGCTCAAATTCCTGCGAACTTAGTGAATGGCTTTGATTCTGCCTGCTTTTTGGATACTGGTGCTTGGTCTTCAAAGGCAATTAAAGAGGCAGAAAGATACACTAAAGTAAACGTAGTGGGATCTTCAAAAGAGCAGAACTATAGTACGGTTCCTGACTTTTCTACTCTAGAGTTGGATGAAAATGCTGCATATTTGCATCTTTGTCCAAACGAAACTATCGGCGGTCTAGAGTTTTCCGACCTGCCTGAAACGAATTTGCCTATCGTTGCAGATTTGTCTTCAACGATTTTGTCTCGCAAAATTGATGTGAGCAAATATGGCTTGATTTACGCTGGCGCACAAAAAAATGTCGGTCCTGCTGGTGTGGTTATATGTATTATTCGTAAAGATTTGCTGGTGCGTAGTAGTGATGAGTTGCCATCAATTTGGAATTTTGCGAATTTAGCGGCAAATGACTCTATGATTAATACGCCGCCAACGTTTGCAATTTACTTAGCTGATTTAGTGTTCGAGTGGTTGGAAGAGCAAGGTGGTGTTGAAGCGATCGAAGCGATCAATATTCGTAAGGCGCAGGCTTTATACGACTTCATTGATGCTAGCAAATTTTATTCAAACCCTGTTGATCCTGCTTATAGATCTCGCATGAATGTGCCGTTTATTTTGGCTGATGAGTCTCTTGAATCTCTTTTCTTGCAAGAATCTGAAGCGGCTGGCCTACGTACTTTAGCTGGACATCGTTCTGTTGGTGGTATGCGAGCAAGTATATATAACGCAATGCCTATGGAAGGTATTGAAGCTTTGATTGATTTTATGCGTGGCTTCGAAAAGCGTCACGGATAATACTTTTTAGAGACAATAACCTCTATGGATAATAAATAGCATGTCAAATTCTAAACAAGCAGTACCAGATACTCTGCCTTTATTGCGCGATCGTATTGATTCCATTGATTCGCAAATACAAATACTGATTAATGAGCGTGCATCTTGCGCTCAAAAAGTGGCTGAAGTTAAGTTGGCTGAGCAGGGTGGTGAGTCTGTTGTCTTTTATCGCCCGGAGCGCGAGGCTCAAGTTTTGCGTAGAGTTATGGAGCGTAACGAAGGACCTTTGGGGAATGAAGAGATGGCGAAGATCTTTCGTCAGGTGATGTCTTCATGTCTAGCGCTTGAAAAACCAATGCGTATCGCGTTCTTAGGACCAGAAGGCACCTTCACGCAGCAAGCGGCATTAAAGCACTTTGGAAAATCTATTGTTAGTGCGCCGATGGCGGCTATTGATGAGGTGTTCCGTGAAGTGGAATCTGGTGCTGCTAATTATGGTGTCGTGCCAGTTGAGAATTCGACAGAAGGTGTTGTTAACCATACGTTAGATAGTTTTCGTGACTCGCGTTTAAAAATATGTGGCGAAGTGGAAGAGCGTATTCACCATCATTTGTTGGTGAGTCCGAATATTAACTCCGAAGACGTCACTCATATTTATTCACACCAACAGTCTTTGGCGCAATGCCGTGCTTGGTTGGATCGTTATTGGCCGCATGCTGAGCGTATTGCTGTAAGTTCCAACGCAGAGGCGGCTCGTCTTGCGGCTGAAGCGGGTCGCAGTGGTCGGGCTATTGCTGCCATTGCGGGTGAAGTTGCTTGTGAGTTATACGGCTTATTAAAAGTTTCTTCTAATATTGAAGATCGTCCAGATAATACCACGCGCTTTTTGATCGTTGGTAATCAGGATGTTCCACCAAGCGGTAAAGATAAAACATCACTGCTAATTAGTGCGAAAAATGAGCCAGGTGCTTTATATCGATTGCTTGAGGCTTTCGAGCGTCATGGGGTTGATATGACGCGTTTGGAAACTCGTCCTTCTTTAATGAGTCGTTGGGGTTATATATTTTATATTGATTTCGTCGGTCATTATTTAGATGAAGATTGCCGTGCTGTAATCGATGAGTTACGTGAGCGTGCATCGGAAGTGAAGGTGTTGGGTTCCTATCCTGTGGCTGTGCTTTAGCAATTTTATAAGAGTGTTGTGCTTTGACTGGTGAAAGTGATTTTCAGGCGTCTGTTAATATGACGTCTCAAGAAAAAAAGAAATTTGGCAATGTAATGATCATTGGTCTTGGCATGATAGGTGGCTCATTTGCGAAAGCGTTAAAAGAGCGCGGCTTGGCAACCTTGTATGCTGTTGATCGTCGGGAGGGGGAGTTAGCGCTAGGGGTTTCAACGGGAGTTATTGATTACCCTGCTGAAATTTCAGCTGAATTTGTCTCTAAGATGGATGTTATTGTTCTTGCTACTCCAGTAAGGGCGATGGAATCTGTTTTGACTGATCTTAAGCCTTTCATATCTGAGCGTACCCTAGTTACTGATGTGGGGTCGACAAAGGGGAGTGTGATTGAGGCGGTTCGTCGTGTCTTTGGGCATGTGCCGGCTAATTTTATCCCTGGTCATCCTATTGCTGGAGCAGAAAAAAGTGGTGTATTGGCATCTAATCCTCTTCTTTTTGAAAAGCACATGGCGATAGTGACGCCGTTGGCAGACAGTAATCCTGTTTTGTTGGATCGTCTTCACCGTCTTTGGCGTGCTGTTGGCGCTGATGTTGTGAGTATGGATGTTGATCATCATGATCACGTGTTGGCCTCTTCAAGTCATTTGCCGCACCTGCTTGCTTATACTTTGGTTGATGCGCTGGCCAATGGTGAGCGTAGTCAGGATATATTTAAATTTGCTGCTGGTGGCTTTCGTGACTTTACTCGGATTGCGTCAAGTGACCCTGTGATGTGGCGAGATGTCTTTATGGCCAATAAAGAAGCTACTTTGGCTACGTTAGATCATTTTACTGATCGTCTTGCTGATATGCGCGCTGCGATAGAGCAAGGTGATGGCGCAAGCATGTTTGGTGTTTTTACTCGCGCTAAGTCTGCGCGAGATCATTTTCTTCGATTGTTAGAGCAGCGTACAATTGGTTCTACGAAAGAGGTTCGTCCAGTTTCTGTTTCTGTTTTGCCTGCATCTGCAATTAAAGGTGATATTTCTTTATTGGGTGACAAATCTCTGTCACATAAAGCGATTACTATAGCGGCGCTTTCTGAAGGTGTAAGTGAAATAAAGAACGTCGATTTGACTGGTGATGTGCGCATTACTATGCAAGCTTTTCGGGATATGGGGGTTGTGATAGAGGAGGCATCCGCTGATCACTTACGCGTTCATGGGGTTGGTCTTCGTGGCTTAAAAGCACCAATTGCGCCAATCAATGTGCACCAATCTAGGGAAAGTTTGTATTTGTTGCTGCCTGTTTTAGCTGGTCAATCATTTTCTGTGTCTGTCGTTGCAGAAGAAAAATTACTTAATCAATCGATGGGTGATTTGTTTTCTTTGGTACGCAAAATGGGTGGCGGTGTCGTGTCTGAAATGACTGATTGTCTGCCAGTTGATCTTTTGCCTGGTGAACCTTCGAATGTATCTGTTGATTTGAAAATTGGGTCTGAACGCTTGCGTATGTCGGCGTTTTTGGCAGCACTATATTCGCCCGTTGAAGGTTCTGTTATGACTCTGTCGACGGGGTTATCTCATTGTGAGGTGTTGTTGCGTCATTTTGGTGTGACAATATTGGGTCATGCTGACGGCTTTAGTGTTGTTCCTGCGCCTTTGGTTGGTACGGATATTGTTTTATCTGGTGATGAATATGAGGCGGCTTGGTTGGTGTTATTGGCGAGCTTGTTGCCAGGTTCTGAATTGCTAATCGAGAATGCGGGTTTGGATTCTGTATCTTTTGCATTTCTATCGTTTCTAAAATCGATCGGTGCGGATATATCTATACCTGAGCAGGGTGAGTTTGGCTTGTACGAAGGTAGACTTCAGGCAGGTTTTGCTGAGTTGAATTCGTTCAGTTTGTTGCCAGAGCAGAGTTACCAATTTAGAAATGAGTTGCCTTTGTTGTGTGTCGCTGCGGCTTACGCGAAGGGTGAAAGTTGTATTCAAGGTGTTGGCTCTCTACCTTATTATTGTGAAGATAGGGTCCTGGCTTTAGTGGATGCACTTGAGCATATGAAGATTGTTTGTGCATACGAAAATGGGGATTTGCTTATTAAAGGTGGTCTTCCATTGGGTGGTGAGTTGGATTGTGCTGGTGATGATAAATTAGCACTTGCCATGTTGGCACTAGGGGCGCGAAGCCAATTGCTAACAAAAGTGAATGATTGCCAAAAATTATTAGAAGAATTTAACGAGTTGGAGAGTGTCACTATGCAGTTAGGTTTTCACTGTTCGGTGGCGCAATAGTTTTTTAAGAGGAATAGTTATGATCAACCAAGGCCCAGTTATTACGATTGATGGTCCAAGTGGTGCTGGTAAAGGCACTGTAAGTCAGTTAATCGCAGAAAAGCTGGGATGGCACATACTTGATAGTGGTGCTTTATATCGACTACTTGCTCTTGCTGTATCGCATCACGGTATGTCTTCTGATGATGTTGAGACCTTGAAGGTCTTGGCCGAACATTTGGATATACAGTTTGAGCAGTCAGAAGAAGGTAAAGTTGAAATTATTCTAGAAGGCGAGATTGTTACTCAAGCGATTCGAACTGAAGAAGTTGGTAATTGCGCGTCTAAATTGGCGGCTATTCCAGAAGTTCGAGAAGGTTTGTTGCTACGTCAGCGCGCTTTTTCGCAATTGCCTGGTTTGGTGGCGGATGGGCGTGATATGGGGACGGTGGTTTTTCCTTCCGCGCAGATTAAAATATTTCTAACAGCATCGGCAGAAGAGCGTGCTCAGCGTCGCTTACAGCAATTGCAGCAAAAAGGCGAAGCTGTTAATCTAGATGAACTTGTTAAAACGATTAAAGAGCGAGATGAGCGAGATGCGAATAGAGCGATTGCTCCTCTTGTGCCTGCAGCAGGCGCTTTAGTTATAGATAGTACGGATTTGACGATAGAACAGGTTGTCGAGATGATTTTTGCTGAAACAGCAAAAGCAGGTCTCGTATAATCTGTTCTTTTTTGCGTCTACTTTTTTGCATCTAGAATGTGCTAGAATAGATCAAATGTTATTCAAGTCGATAAAGGTGCCAGCAAGCTTTTATCGCATCATCCAAAAAAATTGACCCACATTTGCTGGCAATGTGGATATGGCCTAGTTCTTTATATAGGCCGACTATATAGGAAATACAATGACTCAAAGCTTCGCAGAACTGTTTGAAGAAAGCCTATTAACCGTCGAAATGGCGCCAGGCTCAATTGTTACTGGTATCGTTGTTGATATTGACAGCGAGTGGGTAACTGTTCATGCAGGTCTTAAATCTGAAGGCGTAATTCCTCGTTCTCAGTTCCTAACGGATAGTGGTGAGTTCAACTTAAACATCGGTGACGAAGTTAAAGTTGCTCTTGATGCTGTTGAAGATGGTTTCGGTGAGACTAAATTGTCTCGCGAAAAAGCTAAACGTGCAGAAACTTGGTCTGTTCTTGAAAAAGCTTACGAAGAAAATGCCATTGTTCACGGTGTTATCAACGGTAAAGTCAAAGGTGGTTTCACAGTTGATATCGCTAACATCCGTGCTTTCTTGCCAGGCTCTTTGGTAGATGTTCGCCCAATCCGCGATACATCTCATTTGGAAGGTGTGGATCTAGAGTTCAAACTTATCAAGCTTGATCAAAAACGTAACAACGTTGTTGTTTCTCGTCGTGCCGTTATGGAAGCGACTAACAGCGCTGAACGTGAAACATTGCTTGCTTCTCTTGAAGAGGGTCAAGAAGTTAAAGGTATCGTTAAGAACCTTACTGACTACGGTGCTTTCGTTGATCTTGGTGGTGTTGATGGTCTTCTACACATCACTGACATGGCTTGGAAACGCATTAAGCACCCAAGTGAAATCATTGCTGTTGGCGATGAAATCGACGTTAAAGTTCTTAAGTTTGACCGCGAGCGTAACCGCGTGTCTCTAGGTCTTAAGCAATTGGGTGAAGATCCATGGGTTGCTATCAAAGCTCGTTACCCAGAAAACACTAAAGTAACTGCTAAAGTTACCAACTTGACTGATTACGGTTGCTTCGCTGAACTTGAAGAAGGCGTAGAAGGTCTAGTGCACGTTTCTGAAATGGATTGGACAAACAAAAACATTCACCCATCTAAAGTTGTTCAGATTGGTGATGAAGTTGAAGTTATGGTTCTTGACATTGACGAAGAGCGTCGTCGTATTTCTTTGGGTATCAAGCAGTGCACAATGAACCCATGGGAAGAATTCGCAACTTCTTTCAATAAAGGCGACAAAATCTCTGGCGCAATCAAATCTATCACTGACTTTGGTGTGTTCATTGGTCTTGACGGCGGTATCGACGGTCTTGTTCACTTATCTGACCTATCTTGGGACGAAACTGGTGAAGATGCAGTACGTCAATACAAGAAAGGCGATATGCTAGAAACAGTTGTATTGTCTATCGATGCTGAGCGTGAGCGTATTTCTCTAGGTGTTAAACAACTAGAGGAAGATCCGTTCCTAGCTTTCGTTGCTGAAAATGACAAGGGCACTATCGTTAACGGTACTGTCTCTGAAGTTGATGCGAAAGGTGCTGTAGTTGTTCTTGCTGAAGGCGTTGAAGCTACTTTGAAAGTATCTGAAATTAGCCGTGAGCGTATCGAAGATGCTACAACAGCATTGAAAGTTGGTGATAAAGTAGAAGCAGCGATCATTAACGTTGATCGTAAAGCGCGTACTATCACTCTTTCTATCAAGCAGAAAGATGCTACTGAAGAGAAAGCAGCGTTGAAATCTCATTCTGAGAAACAACAAGCTGAAACTAATGGTCCAACCACTATCGGTGATTTGATCAAAGCGCAACTAGAAAACCAAAACTAAGTTTTGATTTCTGGTTGTTGTAAAAAGCGGACTTAGGTCCGCTTTTTTTTGCTTATTTTTTTGAATTTATTGACAGGGAAACTATACACAGAACATGTGGATAACCATGGGTATAGACTTGGTGTATGTTTTTTTAGCGTAATGAGTTAAGTAGTTTTTCAGTGTCTTCTTCGTTCCAATTGTCTTTCTCCAGTAGCTCTTTGAGGGCTTTGCTTTGCTGTGCGTTATGGAGGTTTTTTTGGAATTTGGCGTAATGAAAGTCTTTTATTAAGCGTTCGTCGTGTTCTGAGCGATAAAGTGCCCGATTTTGAGTGTTTTCTATTCTCTCTTGATTGAGCGAGCTGATTTTTTTATAAGTATTTAAGAACTGCTTTTTATTCATCTCCTGCTCTCTTATTTGTCTTCTATACGAAGTATTTCAAAATGGTCGTTTCTTGCGCACCACTTTATATTGATATCCCAAAGCTTGATTCCGTGCTCTCTATTGACCTGTTCTGATAAGTAAGAGGGTCTAGGATCCTGTTCCACAATTTGTTTAATTAAAGTCGTTATTTCTCTTTTGTGCAAATTTTGATAGGTCTCGCATTGTGCTTTTGCGAGTTCAGAAAATAGTACGGGCTTTATTTGCATTTGCGCTGGTGTTGGGGCAAAGCCTCCTTTCGCATCGACAATGCTGTCTGCATAAGGCAGATAAGGTTTTATATCGAGAACTGGTGTGCCATCTAGTAAATCTGCGCCATGCAAATCAATAAAGATTTTTTTGTCTTCTTGGTAGATGCGCCCAATTTTCACAACGGATAAGCCTATCGGGTTAGGTCTGTGCGTGGCTCGTGTAGCGAATACGCCCATTTTTATTTTCCCCCCTAGGCGTGGTGGTCGTATTTTTGCTTTCCAGTTTTCTGTCATGCAGGCGTGAAAGACGAACTGGATCCAGATATGAGAGAATCCATCTAGCCCTTCTAATATGTCCAACCTGCTATAAGGAGGGATTAGCTCTAGGCGCGCTGTTGCTTCTGTTACCAGTCCTGGTTGTCGTGGTATACCAAATTTTTCCTTGTAACAAGAATGTACTATGCCAATGGTGTTGAGAGTAAAAGAATTGATGGGTGGCAATGGGGGATCCTTTCGTGAAAATCTGCGCTAAATGAATAAAAATATTGTGATAGTATACTGTCTTGATGAAATAGATCGCGACTTATTTGGTGATCTATTGTTTGTTCTTTTTACTTTTATTAGAGATTAAAAATGTCTTTAGAATCTTATATGAATCGAATTGGTCAGCAAGCTAGGGCAGCTTCTCGTCTTCTTGCTAAGGCATCCACAAAGCAAAAAAATATGGCGCTGTTTGCTATGGCTGACGCTTTGGAAAATGCTCGACCTCGATTGATAGAGGAAAATGCGAAAGACATGGAGAATGGTCGTGCTAAAGGTCTTGATTCGGCTTTGCTAGATCGACTATTGCTAAATGATGCTCGTATTGATGGCATGATTGAAGGCTTAAAGCAGGTGGCGTCACTGCCTGATCCTATTGGTGAGATATCAAATATGGTGTATTTGCCATCTGGAATTCAGCGTGGGCAAATGCGCGTACCGCTTGGTGTGGTTGGTATTATCTATGAGTCTCGCCCAAATGTGACCATCGACGCAGCAAGTCTGTGTTTGAAATCAGGTAATGCGACTATTTTGCGCGGCGGTTCAGAAGCGTTTCATTCTAATCAAGTTATTGCTGAGGCTATATCTGTAGGCCTCAAGTCTGTAAATTTACCTGAAGAAGCGGTTCAGGTGTTAAATACGACAGACCGTGAAGCGGTTGGTAAATTGATAACCATGCCTGAGTACGTAGATGTGATCGTTCCGCGTGGTGGTAGGGGCTTGATTAAGCGCATTAGTGAAGATGCTCGAGTTCCTGTGATTAAGCACCTTGACGGTAACTGCCATGTTTACATTGATGATGAAGCGGATTTAGTTAAAGCCTTCAATATTGCTCTGAATGCAAAAACACGTCGTTATGGTGTGTGCAATGCTATGGAGTCCTTGTTGGTCCATAAAGCAATTGCTCGCGATGTCCTTCCTAAGTTGATTTCTGCATTTTTAGATAAGGGTGTTGAGTTGGTGGGCTGCGAGGCAACTCAGGCTATGTCGGCTTCAATTGGTTCTGCTAGTGAAGAGGATTGGTATACCGAATATCATGCTCCTAAGTTATCTATCAAAATTGTCTCAGATATGGATGAGGCGATTGCGCACATTAATAAATATGGTTCTCATCATACGGACGCAATTGTTTCGCAGAACTATTCAAAAACACGAGCGTTTATGACGGAAGTGGATTCATCATCGGTTATGGTGAATGCTTCGACATCCTTTGCGGATGGTTTTGAGTATGGCTTTGGGGCTGAAATTGGTATATCTACAGATAAAATTCACGCTCGTGGACCGGTTGGGTTGTTAGGTTTGACTAGTCAGAAATATATTGTGCTTGGCGATGGTCATACTCGTGACAACTAGAGTCAACGATAGCGTGAAGGTTTCTGGGCTGGCCATTATGGGTGGGACATTTGATCCTGTTCATAATGGTCACTTAAGAACAGCGGTTGAGATTTTGGATCGCTATCATTACTCAAATTTGAAGTTAATACCCTGTTTTCAGCCTGTGCATAAAGATCGACCAAGTGTTTTACCTCAACATCGGCTTGACATGGCTAGGCTTGCTATCTCAGGTGATGCTCGATTGAGTGTTGATTCTCGTGAAATTGATAGGGAAGGGCCAAGCTATAGTATTGATACGTTGCGAGATCTTCGTGAGGAAATTGGTCCTGATGAATCGTTAATTATGGTGTTGGGAATGGATAGCTTTCTATCTCTTCCAACTTGGCATAAATGGCAACAGATAATCAAGTATGCTCACTTGTTGGTGGTGTCTCGTCCCGGTTGGGAACCTGACTTGATCTCTGAATTAAGCGGTTTTTGCGAAAACTATCGTGCCGCATCGTCGCATGAGTTACAATGCGCGCCCTCAGGGCGGGTCTGGTTCGAGACTCTTACTCCTTTGGGGATATCCTCTAGCATGATTAGAGCGCTAGCTCGTAAAAACGAGTCGATTGCTTATTTGTTGCCAGAGCCAGTCCAAAAATATATAGAACAACATCAATTATATCGATAGGGTAACGTAATTATATGAGTCAGCTTAACCTCACAGCAGATCAAATTTTGGCTTTTGCTGTTGAAGCATTGGAAGATGTGAAAGGTGATAAGATCACAGTATTGAATGTAGGAAATCATACAGACATGATGGATTACATGGTGATTTGTACCGGTACTTCAAAGCGCCATGTAAATGCTTTGGGTCAAAATGTATTTGAACATTTAAAAGGTAAAGGTCTTCAGCCATTGGGTTGTGAAGGTCGTGGTATGGGCAGTGATTGGGTGTTGGTGGATTTACATGACGTTGTTGTGCATGTGATGACAGAAGAGGCTCGAGCATTTTATGATCTTGAGAAACTTTGGGACATTAAGCCAGAACAAATGTAAGGCTCTTTTAAATGCGTGTTCGTTTGATTGCTGTTGGTAATAAGATGCCAAAGTGGGTGACTGAAGGTTATGATGAGTATGCTAAGCGCTTACCGAAAGATTTTGCGTTAGAGCTTGTTGAAATACCTATGTCGCCTCGTGGAAAAAACACTGATATACCAAAGGCAATCCGTAAGGAAGGGGATAGTATGCTTGAGGCTATACCTTCTGGAGACAAAGTGATTGCAATGGAAGTTCTTGGTAAAGAGTGGTCTACCGATCAACTGGCAGACCAGACTGAGCAGTGGCGTATGGATGGCTATAATGTGAGCTTGTTAGTGGGTGGGCCGGATGGTCTTGACCCTAGATGTACAGCTCGTGCTGATCAGACTTGGTCTCTATCTCGTCTGACATTGCCCCATCCTATGGTGAGAGTGATTTTGGCTGAGCAAATATATCGCGCCTGGACACTCATGAATAATCATCCGTATCATAGGTAAGGTGATGTTGTGAGTCGTCGACATCAAAACTTCCGTAATTATCGTCAAGAGCAACGACTGACGCAGCAGAGAGTATTTGCCGCCGCTGTTTTTGTTTTATTAATGGCTGTCGTGCTAATGGCTCGTTTGTTCTATCTTCAAGTGATAGAGCATGAATTATACCAAACCAAGGCTAACGACAACCGCGTTATGTTGGTTACAGAGCCACCTCCAAGAGGTTTGATATATGACCGCAACGGATTGGTGTTGGCTGACAATCGTCCTATACACAGTTTAACTGTAATACCTGAGCGGGTAGAAAGCTTTCCCAAGTTAAAGCAAATGCTTTCTGGCATTATCGATATTAGTGATAGTGAATGGGAGGATTTCGATGACAGGAGAAAAGAATATCGCCGCCCTTATCAATCCCTTACTTTAAAATCTCAATTGACTGATGAAGAGTGGGCAAAGGTTTCTGTTGATTTATATAAACTCGATGGTGTTCAGGTCGAAGCCCAATTAACCCGTTATTACCCATACGGCGAAGCGTTTGCACATGCTATTGGATATGTCGGTCGAATTACCTCAAAAGATTTAGAAACAGTTGATAAGTTAGCTTATCAGGGCGCCTTGTTTATAGGTAAAACAGGTGTGGAGGGTTTTTACGAAAAAACACTCTTTGGTGAGGCAGGTCTTAGTAAGGTAGAGGTGAATGCTCGTGGTCGGATCATGTCCGAACTGGAACGACAGAATCCAACTCCCGGTAAAGATCTTCATCTATATTTAGACGCAAGGCTTCAGCAATATGCTTATGATCTTTTAGGCGAATATACGGGCTCAGTTGTAGCTATAGACCCAACGACAGGCGGAATCCTAGCCCTAGTTTCTAAGCCTGGGTACGATCCTAATCTCTTTGTGCGTGGTATTTCAGTTGATGATTATGCAACACTGCGCCAATCTAAAAAACTCCCTCTTTTTAATCGAGCCTTACGAGGAGGTTATCCTCCTGCATCAACTATCAAACCTTTCATGGGGCTTGCTGGGCTTGAATACGGTTTTTCGTCATGGACCGAACGCTATTTTGCCAAAGGCTATTATCAAATAAATCCTGATGGTCGTCGCTATCGAGACTGGAAGCGAACAGGTCATGGTTGGATTAATTTAGAGCGCTCTATTATTGAGTCAGTTGATACTTATTACTATCAATTGGCTAACAAGATGGGCATTACTCCTATCCATAACTTTTTGACACGTTTCGGATTTGGTCAAACAACCTTGCTCGATTTGAGTGGTGAGAGTCATGGTTTGTTGCCTTCTAATGAATGGAAAAAAGCTAAATACAAAGAGCCTTGGTATCCAGGTGACTCTGTAAACGTTGGTATCGGGCAAGGGTTTATGGTGGCGACACCGTTGCAAATTGCTGCTGCGACTTCTGCGTTAGCAAGTAAAGGACATTACTTCTATCCCCGCATGACTCGGCTGGTGGGGGATCATCCTGCTGAGTTTGAGGATGGACTTGGTGATGAGCATGATATTGTTTTAAAGGATCAGCGCAATTGGGATCGCATGATTGATGCGATGCGCAAAGTCATAACAGATGCGCATGGTACAGCAAGGCGTTTGCAGGGGACTGATTACGAGATAGCCGGAAAAACAGGAACGGGCCAAGTATTTAGTTTGCAAGAAGACCAGGAATACGATGCAGATAGTCTTGAAAAACGTTTACATGACCATGCATTGTTTATCGGTTTTGCTCCGGCTCGTAATCCTAAAATTTCGGTGTTTGCTATTTTTGAAAATGGCGGCAGTAGTTCCAAGCCGGCTGATTTAACTAAAGCATTATTTGATGCTTATCTGCACGATGATTATCCAGCGCGTTACGATTATTTAAAGGGTGATAAAAATGACTGATAGCTTTTATCGCAGAGCGCTATCTTTTACCAATGCTCGCTTATGGCAGCTGGTTCACGTTGACGTTTTACTGATGGGATCTTTGTTGCTGCTTATTAGTGGAGGGCTTTTTATTCTGTACTCAGCCTCCGGGCAAGATGTGGCCATGGTTGAGCGGCAGGTGTTTCGATTGATAATAGGTTTGCTTATTTGTGTGGCGTTGGCTCAGTTGCCCCCTAAATATATGCGACGGGCTTCACCGACGCTATTTATTTTTATCACAGTGCTTTTGATTGGTGTGTTGTTATTTGGTGTTGGGGCAAAAGGTGCGCAGCGTTGGTTGGCTTTGCCGGGAGGGCTGCGGTTTCAGCCTTCAGAAATTATGAAGATTGTCATGCCTATGATGATTGCTTGGTACTTTTCTGACAGGCAGCTTCCTCCAAGTTTTAAACAAATATTGGCGGTTCTTGGTCTTATTGTTTTGCCAGTGTTGATGATAGCCAAGCAACCAGATTTGGGGACGGCTTTATTAGTTGCTGTGTCTGGTATTTTTGTGCTGTTTCTTGCCGGGCTTGGGTGGCGCTATATATTAGGTGCGGCAGCTTTAGCACCTATCGCTGGCTATGCATTGTGGCAATTTATGCATGATTATCAGCGTCAGCGAGTATTGACTTTTTTGAATCCGGAAAGTGATCCGCTGGGATCAGGTTGGAATATTATTCAATCTAAAACTGCGATTGGTTCTGGTGGACTTTATGGTAAAGGTTTTTTAGAAGGGACGCAGGCTCAGTTAGATTTTCTGCCAGAAAGTCACACAGACTTTATTATCGCTGTGCTTGCCGAAGAGTTTGGTATGTTGGGTTGCGGTGTGCTGATCTTGGCTTATTTGCTTGTTATAGCTCGAGGTTTGTATATTGCTGCAAATGCAGAAGACAACTATGCGCGGTTATTAGCGGGTAGTTTAACGCTTACCTTTTTTGTGTACATGTTTGTAAATATTGGGATGGTGTCAGGCATTCTGCCTGTGGTTGGGGTACCCTTACCACTTGTCAGTTATGGTGGTACTTCTATCATTACCATCATGGCGACATTTGGGATTTTAATGTCAATACAAACACATAAAAGAGCAAGATAATGATTAAGCAAGCTACGTTGTTGTTTCTAGCGCTTGGTCTAACTGCGTGTAGTAGTATGGATCATTCTACATTACCCTCGGATATAGGAGTTAGCGACTCACTTCTTGAAGAAATGCCCAAAGAATGGGCAGATTCTTATGCTGGAAATCCAGAGGTTCAAGTTTTTATTAATCAGCTGGTTAAAGAGCATGCTTATGATAAAAAGCGCCTCGAATTAGCTTTTTCTCATATTAAAGTGCGCCCGAATGTTATTTCGAAATCAGATAATCAACCTGAAGTTGTGACGCCTTACTATGAGTACAAAACTCGCTTTGTGAACGAAGAGCGGGCGAAACTCGGACGAGAATTTGCCAAGCGTAATGCTCAGTGGTTACGCAAAGCAGAACAGGAGTTTGGTGTTGAGCCAAACGTCATCGTAGCTCTTATAGGAGTTGAAACCTATTACGGGCGCATTACAGGGTCAAAAGATGTTTTTACCTCGCTTACTACTCTCGCCTTTGATTACCCGCGAAGAAAAGAATACTTCCAAAGTGAACTAAAAGCCTATTTGTTGCTTGCCCGTCAAGAAGGATGGAACATTGGCGAAACAAAAGGGTCATACAGTGGAGCGATGGGAATGGTGCAGTTTATGCCCAGTAACTATCAAAAACTGGCAATAGATTATGACAAAAATGGGCATATCGACTTGTGGGGATCCGAAGCCGATGCCATTGGTAGTGTAGCAAATTATCTTAAACATCATGGTTGGCAATCTCGCCAGCCTTGGTTTGTAATGGCTTATGTTGCGGATCCTGATTCTGTGGCGGATTTAATTAATCGTGGCAGAGCGCCTAGTGCTGACATGACTGAGTGGTCGGCGTTAAATGTGCTTCCAACTCAGCCTTTTATTCCTCAGAAGACGGGGTTAATTGGTTTGCGAACTGGGCCTGAAGAAGTCTCTTATTGGCTTGCGTATGAGAACTTTTTCACGATTATGGATTACAACCCTAGTAGGCGATATGCCATGTCTGTATTGGAGCTCGCTGAGAGTATAGGGACCTATGAAAGTAATTAACATGCTATTTGTTGCTGGCATTAGTTTGCTGGTATTGAATGGATGTATGAGCACGCGTCATGTTTTAGGTAAGGATGACGTAGATTATGAAAAAGCATCAGGTGGAGGGCGTTATTCCATTTTACAAGATCATGCTCCGACTGGTGATATCAAGGTGGATCATCTTCCTGATCTAGTTCCAAGATGGGAGGCGAAAAGCCGTGGTGGTAATAAGAGCCCTTATGAAGTGTGGGGTAAGAAATATTGGGTAATGGATTCTGCTCAAGGGTATGTGGCAGAGGGGACAGCGTCTTGGTATGGCAAGAAATTTCATGGACATAAGACCTCAAATGGGGAAACATATGACATGTATAGTTTTTCTGCTGCCCATAAGTCTTTGCCGTTACCTACTTACCTTAAGGTCACAAACCTTGATAATCAGCGCTCTGTTATTGTTAGAGTTAATGATAGAGGGCCGTTTCATGGAGATCGTTTGATTGATCTTTCATATGCGGCTGCAGCTCGCCTTGATTATCATAAAAAAGGTTTGGCTCGGGTGCGAGTTGAGGCCATTACGCCATCACAAGGGCAGTCTTATAATCCACCTAAAGTCGTTGCTAAAGAGTCAGTAGCTCCGCCAGAAGCCTTGCCAGCTAAGGTATCACCAGTTTCTTCGACAGAAACGGTAAATGCCCCATCTGAGTTGGTTTTTTCTCATCTCCAAATGGGAGCTTTTAGTTCGGAGGAGTCTGCGGATAAGCTCAAGCAGCGTCTTTTTGAGGCGTTTGATACGAGTGTTAAAGTTGTCATTAACAAACAAGACGATGGTTTATTTAAGGTTTTAGTTGGGCCTTTTACCGATCCAAATGACTTGGTTGAATGGCAAAAAAAATTACAACTAGAAGGCTTTGGTAACCCCGTAAGAGTTGCTTTAGTGCCTTAGGTACGATTTGTTTGGGCTAGAGATTCCTAGATGGCTCTAGTATCATTTGTTAACATTTTTTAAGAAGACGATATTTTTGAGTATGAAAAAACTCCTAGTTACTTTATCCCTTGTATTTTGCTTCGTGAGCGGCTCTGTTTTTGCTGCTCCTTCATTAATCCCAACGCCACCACAATTGTCAGCAAGTAGTTACATTCTTATGGATGCATATACTGGCGACATTTTGGTTGAACATAATGCTGATCAGGCCTTGCCTCCTGCAAGTCTAACAAAATTGATGACGGCTTATATTATTGAATATGAGCTAGCGCGTGGAAACTTATCATTGGATGATAAAGTAAACATAAGTGAAAAAGCATGGCGGATGGAAGGTTCGCGTATGTTTATTCGTGAAGGTACACAAGTTAAATTAGAAGACTTGATGCGTGGCATTATTATTCAGTCAGGTAATGATGCTAGTGTCGCTGCTGCGGAGCATATTGCTGGTAGTGAGTCTGCTTTTGCTGATTTGATGAATCAGCATGCTCAACTTCTTGGTATGACAAATTCACACTTTGTAAATGCAACTGGTTTTCCAGCAGAAGATCATTACTCGAGTGCACATGACATAGCTAAGTTGGCGCGTGCAACTATTTTGCAGTTCCCAGAAAATTACAGCATGTATGCTGAGAAAGAGTTCACATACAATAATATTCGTCAGCCTAACCGTAACAAGTTGTTGTGGCGTGATAAAACCGTTGATGGTATGAAAACTGGTCATACTGAAGCCGCTGGCTTTTGTTTGGCAGCCTCTGCAGTTCGAAACGGCACACGTCTGATTACTGTGGTTATGGGTACTAAATCTGATACAGCTCGAGCTATTGAGTCGCAAAAATTGTTAGATTATGGTTTTAGATATTATGAAACTCGCAAGCTATATAGCCGTGGTCAAGTGGTTAATAATGCCCGTGTTTGGGGTGGTACACAGGCTAATGTGAAAGTGGGTTTTGCAGAAGATGTACTTGTTACTATGCCGCGTCAGCAAGGTGAGTCTATTCCAGCAACACTTGATATGCATAAAGAAATTATGGCACCCATTGCTGTGGGTGATGTATTGGGTAAGATTGTTGTTGGTTCTGAAGGCAATATTTTACTAGAGCGCTCAGTTGTTGCATTAGAAGCAGTAGAAGAAGGTGGTTTCTTTAAGCGAATGTTTGATAAAATTAAACTCTTTTTTATGAACTTGTTTTAAGCCCTAATGGCGAGTGGTAGATTAAATTAATGGCACTAATTACGAAAAATGGTGATCAGGCTGAGAAAACAGTTGATGCACCCAAAATAGAGTTCCCTTGTGAAAACTACGTTATAAAAGTTGTTTCACTTGATGTGGATGGTATTCATGCTGAGATAACTGAGCGATTGCTTATTCATGCTCCGGAGATGAATACCGCTGCTGAGAATACTAATCGTTCCAGTAAGGGGCGTTTTATTAGCTTTAGTTTTCGTATAGTGGCTCAAAGTGAAGATCAACTATCGGCTTTGCATCGTGACTTGATGTCAATTGAAGCCGTTAAGATGGTCATGTAAATGGAACTTGATTTAATTTGCCGTGATTTGGGTGTTGTTGATTATGCTGAAACATGGGAAAGGATGAAGCAATTTACTCAAATTCGTTCAAAAGACGATGCTGATGAGATTTGGTTGTTAGAACATCCTTCCTTGTTTACGCAAGGTCAAGCCGGTAAAGAAGAGCATCTTTTGGCTCCGGGCGATATTCCTGTTATTCAGGTCGACCGTGGTGGTCAGGTCACGTATCATGGGCCGGGCCAACTGGTTGCCTATGTTATGGTTGATTTAAAACGTCTTGGGATAGGCGTTCGTGATTTGGTTAGTGTGTTAGAGAACTCTGTGGTGCGCGCTTTAGCGCTGAACGCTATAGAGGCCTACCCAAAGCCAGATGCACCAGGCGTTTATGTGGATGAACAAAAAATTGCGTCACTAGGATTACGTGTACGCAGAGGTTGTTCATTTCATGGACTTGCCTTAAATGTTGATATGGATCTCACCCCATTTAATCGTATTAACCCATGTGGCTATCAAGGCTTACAAATGGTTGATATGAAACGCCTCAATAAAGGCGTTATTTTATCGAATGTAAAGGCTCAGCTAGCGAATCAGCTGGCTGAGCAACTCGGATACAATTATCCGGCTATCCAACAAGGGTGGAAATAGAATGACAACAGAACGCAAACGCGTTGTCCAAGGGGAAAAATTACGCGGAGCCGATAAAATGGCGCGTATTCCCATTAAGATTGTTCCTACTGAAGAAATTCCACGTAAGCCTGATTGGCTTCGTGTCCGTATGCCAGCTTCGCCAGAGATAGCTCGTATCAAAGCGACTTTGCGTGAGCATAAATTAGCTTCAGTTTGTGAAGAGGCGAATTGTCCAAATTTAGGTGAGTGTTTCAGCAATGGCACCGCTACCTTTATGATTATGGGTGAAATTTGTACTCGCCGCTGTCCTTTCTGTGATGTTGCGCATGGTCGTCCTAATCCGCTTAGTGTTGATGAGCCAAAAGAGTTGGCGGCTGCTATTCGTGATATGAAACTAAAATATGTGGTTATTACCTCTGTAGATCGTGACGATCTTCGTGATGGTGGTGCACAACATTTTGTTGATTGTATTAGAGAAACACGTGCCGAAAGCCCGAATATTGAGATTGAAACATTGGTGCCAGATTTCCGCGGTCGCATGGAAGTAGCCATTAATACACTTTCAATTGCACCACCTGATGTTTTCAACCATAACTTAGAATCTATTCCACGTTTGTACCGTCAGGTAAGACCAGGATCAGATTATCAGTGGTCATTAGATCTTTTGAAAAACTTTAAAGATCGTTGTCCTGATGTACCAACTAAATCTGGTTTGATGGTTGGTATGGGCGAGACATTCGAAGAGATTGTTGAAGTACTAAAAGACTTACGAGCTCATAACGTTGACATGTTGACGATTGGTCAATATTTACAGCCTTCTAAGCATCATTTTCCAATGGCGCGTTTTGTACCGCCTGAAGAATTTGCACGTTATGAACAAGTTGCAAAAGAGCTAGGCTTTAAGCATGCTGCGTGTGGGCCTTTGGTTCGCTCGTCTTACCACGCGGATAAGCAAGCTCATGGCGAACACGTTTCTTAATTTGTTCGTTCGTTAGAATAAAGCGGAGTTAAGATATTTCTTAGCCCCGCTTTTTTTATTTGAACTAAACCTAAAAAATATGTCTGTGTTTAACTATGACGTACCTTTATTAGAAACGGTGCTAATTTACAGCTATTTAGACTTTTGGAGATGATATGAAGCCTTGGTCAATCAAAGATTCGATGGAACTTTATAATGTAAGTCATTGGAGTAGTGGCTTTTTTTCAATCAATGATAAAGGGCGCGCTATTGCGCTACCTGATAGGGAAAATAGCATTGATTTGACTGAGCTTTCTGTGGCGCTTAAACAACAAGGCATTCCTTATCCATGTCTTGTGCGTTTTCCTAATATTTTGCACTCGCGAATTGAGAAAATTACTAATTCGTTTCAACAGGCAATAGAGCATTACGACTACCAAGCAAAGTATGCCATTGTTTATCCAATTAAAGTAAACCAGCAGCGTCGTGTGGTAGAGGAAATTGCGGCATGTCAGCCAGATAATGCTGCTACTGTTGGCTTAGAGGCAGGTAGTAAGCCAGAGCTTATGGCTGTTTTGGCCATGCATAAAAACGCCGATGGAATCATAGTTTGTAATGGCTATAAAGATCGTGAATTTATCCATCTTGCTTTGATGGCCGAAAAAATGGGTCATCAGGTGTTTATTGTTGTTGAGAAGATGCATGAACTTGATTGGATTCTAGAAGAAGCCGACAAAATCGGGGTTCAGCCTCGAATTGGTATTCGTATTCGATTGGCCTCTACTTGTACGACGCATTGGGGTAACAGTGGTGGCGAAAAATCTAAGTTCGGTTTGACCACATCGCAATTGCTAAGAGCTATTGATCGCTTGCGTGAATTGGATCTGTTGCATTGTCTTGAGCTAATTCACTTCCACTTAGGCTCACAAATCACTCGTATCCGTGATATTCAAAATAGCCTTAAAGAGTGTGCTCGTTATTACGCAGAACTTCACCAGATGGGTGTAAAAGTTAAATGGGTCGATGTTGGTGGTGGTTTGGGGGTCGATTACGAAGGTACGCGTTGTCAAAATGATTTTTCAGCGAACTACAGTATCGGCGAATATGCCAATAATGTGGTGTTTGCTTTTCATAATGTGTGCGAGCAATACGAACTTCCGCACCCTCATTTGATTTCTGAATCAGGCCGAGCTGTGACAGCTCATCATGCCATGATGATTGCGGATGTTTTCTCACATGGAGCTGAGCACTTGCCAATTGAAGAGCCAGCTGAAGACAGCGAGCTAGAGCTGCAAAGACTTTGGGCTTCTTATCAAAGTTTAAAAGGCGAGAATGAAGAAGAAAGTCGATCTTTGGTCGAGATTTATCATGACTTGCTAGATGATTTCAATGACAGCTTGACCTTATATAATCACGGCCAGCTTAACCTATCGCAAAGAGCGCAAGCAGAGAACCTTTTCTTATCTGCGTGTCGCAACTTGTTGCCTCGTTTAGACAATCGAAATAGAGGGCACCGTGCGGTAATTGATGAGCTAAACGAACGTTTAGCTGAGAAATTATTTGTTAACTTGTCAGTGTTTCAGTCTATGCCTGATGCGTGGGGGATCGACCAATTGTTCCCAGTATTGCCTTTACAAGGCTTGGATCAAGCGCCTTCTTTCAGAGGCAAAATCCAAGATGTTACTTGTGATTCGGACGGTTGCTTATACAGCTACGTGGATGGCCAAGGTATTGAATCTTCTTTGCCATTGCCACCACCGCCACCAAAAGGTGAAGATTATTTGATGGGGTTCTTTTTAGTCGGGGCTTATCAAGAAACACTAGGGGATTTGCATAATTTATTTGGCGACACTTGTTCCGTTGACGTTTACTTAACAGACGACGGTTTCAGAATTGATCACATATTGAAAGGTGATAGCGTTCAGGATGTACTTAAGTCCGTTAGCTATAATGAGCAAGAGTTGATGAAGCGTTATCAAGACAAAGTGGCAGCAAGTCCATTAAGCCAAGAAGAGCAAGTATCACTAATGGCGACCTATAAAAAAGTGCTAGAAGGCACAACATATTTGACTCAAGTATAAAATGAGCTTTTGTGCTTGTAGCGCAACATATTTTGGAGGTAGTAAGTATGAGTAATGTAAAAGTGGCCTGCGTTCAAATGGCGGTCAGTACAGACTTTCAAGCGAATTTAGATAATGCGGTTTCACAAGTAAGAGAAGCTGCTGCAAATCAGGCAAATATTATTCTTTTGCAAGAATTGTTTATGGGCCCATATTTTTGCATTGATCAAAAGCCAGCGTATTTTGATTGGGCGCAGCCGGTAAATGATTGTTTGGCTATTCAGACAATGAGTAAGCTTGCTAAAGAGTTAGGTGTAGTTTTGCCAATTAGCTTTTTTGAGCGCGATGGTAACGTCTTTTATAACTCTTTGGTGATGATTGATGCCAATGGTGAAGTAATGGATTTGTACCGCAAGACGCATATTCCAGATGGTCCTGGTTACCAAGAAAAATACTACTTCACACCAGGTAATACTGGCGTAAAAGTTTGGGATACGCAGTTTGGTCGAATTGGCTGTGGTATTTGTTGGGATCAGTGGTTTCCAGAGTTAGCGCGTGAGCTAGCTCTGAAAGGTGCAGAATTAATCTTCTACCCTACAGCAATTGGTTCAGAGCCTCCTTATCCTGAATGGGATTCCAAAGACCATTGGCAAAGAACCATGCAGGGGCATTCTGCAGCGAATATGGTGCCAGTCATTGCTGCAAACCGGGTTGGTCGTGAAGAAGGTGAAAACAGTTTTATCCAGTTTTACGGCTCTTCATTCATGACAGACGAAATGGGGGCAATGAAGTGTGTCGCAAGTCGCGATGAAAGTACCATTTTGTACTCTGAGTATGATTTAGAAGCTATTCGTAAGGCCCGACGTTCTTTTGGTTTGTTTCGTGACCGTCGTCCAGACCAATATCAAGCCATTACTTCTGGAGCGGGTGTTACTTGGGATAAGTAGCAGTAAAGTAAAAAAGTGCCCGCATAAAGCGGGCACAAAGCTTTCCTTATCCTTATTGGTACAAAGGGGGAATATCAATAAGGTAGATCTACTTGCAATTGGCTTTTAGAAGCCTAAAGTCGTTGTATAAAATATTGCAAGGCCTGTGTCTTTAGAAACACTCTGACGGCAATATAAAGCGAATTAAATGCTTTGAATTACAAGGCTTAAAAAGAAGCGCATCCTCGTCAGTATAGATCTGTCCAAAACCTAGATATTAACTATAGCTTGAGATTTTAACTATGGCCTACGATTTTACATAGGTGCGGATATAATTTTGCATCTACGCCTAGCTAAAAGATCCATCCATTTATTTTAGAGAATCGATGAACGTATTTAGTTCCCCAAGTGAATTGCCTTATTTTGCGATCATGTTGTCTAGTAAGTTGATGTTGAATGACTTGACTTACCGAATCATGGCAGAAAAAATGCTCGAACTAGCTCAAGGTCAGCCCGGCTATCTTGGTGCTGAATATGGTTCGGGGGAAATGGATCTGCTGATGACTTATTGGCAAACAAAGGAGGCTGCAGAGGGGTGGTTGACCCATGATATGCAGCGTAGAACCTTATCCATTGGTGAAAATTTTTGGTATGAAGAATATTCGTTAAAATTGTTTGAAGTGATGAGGGACATGTCATTTAAGTACTCTAACCAAGGTTTACATGCTTCACGTTTTCCTCGGATTGTTACCGAGAGAGGCGTATTGAAAATATTAGACGAAGCTCAAGCTCCGCTCTTGCACGATTATATTAATCAAGAAAAGGCGTTTCTTGCCCCATGGGAGCCATATAGAACCGATGGCTACTATTCACTTGAAACCTGCCAGTTACGAGTTCGAGAAATGCGTCGTGATTTTTTAGAAGATAAAGGCATTGTCTTTTGTTTTCTGTCACCTAATGAAGACAGAATGCTCGCTTACACCAATTATTCGAATATTATACGTGGTGTTTTTCAGGCCTGTAATCTTGGTTACAGTTTGCGAGAAAGTGAGCAAGGCAAAGGCATCATGCAAGAAGCCTTGAACGCAGGAATAGAATACATTCATAAAGAGCAGCATATTGATCGAATTCAAGCGAGCTATATGCCAAGAAATTCTCGCAGCGCAGCCGTGTTGAAGGCGCTGGGTTTTGATAAAGAAGGTATTGCAAGGGATTACTTGAAAATCAATGGACAATGGGAGGATCATATTCTCACGGCATTAGTACTGCGCTGAATATAGGCTAAAGTGTTCTGCCTTCAGGTTTTGTGAGAAGTAAAATCCGTCCCTTGGTGTTTTTTGTTGTCATCACTGACAGCACAGTAACACTTTCGTTGCTTGGATTTAAAATGGCTCTGGGCTCCTTATGAGCAATTATTTTGCCATAACGAGGACAAGCTTTAGGTACTTTCTTATCGTTTGAAATGAACGCGATACCGGTCAGCGGAAGAAGGTATTGAGTGGCTGTTTTTTGATAATAAAGTGTCTCTTTAAATTGAGGTGGGTAAAGTTCTAACGCAATTTGACCGGCTTCTCCATGCCATAGTGGCCATGTCTTAATGTGACTTCTTCCTGAGATTGATTCCACTGTGCCAGAAGATACTTTTTTAAACGAGTTGTTTAATTCAGCTTGGCCAGTGTTCTTTAGTCGTATTAAGCACAGTTCTACCGCTGGTGTTAGCAAGGTGATGCTGTTAATCGTCTGTGCTGTTAACCAAATTCCCTGATGCTGCTTTAAGGCTGTTTCTTGTTCACTGTTTTGTTGGGTGCATTGTTGTAAGTATAATTCCCCTCTAATGATAAAGAGAAAGGTATCTGCTTGATGGTGATAGAAGCGGCTAGGAATGTCTGTCTGAAACAGGTATTCATGTGCAATAAAAAGGTCATCTTGTTGATGGATGATAAAGTGTTTGCTTGACTCCCCAAGGCTGTAGTTCATCGGGTCAAGTGTGTTTTGTTCAGTTATGTTCACCATCAAGTACCTTTTTAATTATCGAATGTATTGAAACACGAGAATAGCGACCTTTCCATGATAATCTTACGGTGAGTGTTGCAGTGAGTTGGGATGTTTCTTTATAGTTGAGCCCATATTAGTTTATGAAATCCGCATGCGCCGATAATTTGCCCATGCAAACGATTATAGAAGGAAAGTTTCCTTGAGTGAGTTGTCAAATTTCGAGTCGAATGAAACCCTTTCATTAAAAGACTACACAGAAAAAGCGTACTTGAATTACTCCATGTACGTTATTTTAGATCGAGCCTTGCCGCATATTGGTGACGGTTTAAAACCAGTTCAACGCCGTATAATTTACGCGATGAGCGAATTAGGGCTGAAAGCCAGCGCGAAATACAAAAAATCCGCCCGTACCGTAGGGGATGTGCTAGGTAAATTCCATCCTCATGGTGATAGTGCTTGTTATGAAGCAATGGTGTTGATGGCTCAGCCTTTCTCATACCGTTATCCGCTTGTCGATGGTCAAGGTAACTGGGGTGCGCCAGATGATCCAAAATCATTTGCTGCCATGCGTTATACCGAGTCTCGTTTGTCAAAATACGCGGATGTACTGCTGAGAGAAGTAAGTCAAGGTACTGTGGATTGGACACCTAATTTTGACGGTACCTTACAAGAGCCATCGGTTTTGCCATCGCGATTGCCTAACTTATTGCTTAATGGCACGACAGGTATTGCTGTTGGTATGGCGACGGATATTCCGCCGCATAACTTGCGTGAAATTGGCAGTGCTTGTATTCACCTGCTTAATAATCCAAACGCTGAATTAGATGACTTACTCAATTTTATCCAAGGTCCTGATTTTCCAACTGGTGGCGAAATCATTACGCCAAAAAGTGACATAGTTAGACTTTATGAAACTGGCAAAGGGCAGATTAAAGCTCGAGCTCGTTTTACGATTGAAGAAGGCGAGATTGTTGTTAATGAGTTACCTCATCAAGTATCTGGTAGCAAAATTTTAGAGCAAATTGCGGCGCAAATGCAGGCGAAAAAACTACCAATGGTTGTGGATTTGCGTGATGAATCAGATCATGAAAACCCAACTCGACTGGTAATTGTGCCTAAATCAAATCGTGTTGATATTGATTCGGTTATGACGCATCTTTTTGCGACCACCGATCTTGAAAAGTCTTATCGCGTCAATATGAACGTGATTGGCCTAGACGGTTTGCCTCAAGTTAAGCCATTAAAGAACTTCTTATCTGAGTGGTTACGCTTTCGTATTGATGTAGTTCGTCGTCGTTTGCAATTCCGTCTTGATAAAGTTAATAACCGTTTACATATTTTAGAAGGTTTGTTAATTGCCTACTTAAATATCGATGAAGTTATCGACATCATACGTACGGAAGAAAAACCAAAAGTTGAGTTGATGGCTCGCTTTGGTTTGAGCGATATGCAAGCTGAATCTATTCTAGAGTTGAAATTGCGTCACCTTGCTAAACTTGAAGAAATGCGTATCAAAGGTGAGCAAGACGAGCTAGAGAAAGAGCGTAAGCAGTTAGAAGGTCTGCTGTCTTCGGATCGTAAGCTGAAAAAACTAATTACTGAAGAAATTCAAGAAGCTATTGACGACTTTGGTGATGATCGCCGAACGCCTATTGTTGCTCGTAAAGAAGCGCAGGCTTTTAGTGAAGAAGACTTATTGTCGAATGATCCAATTACGGTAGTTATCTCTAAACAAGGTTGGATTCGTGCCGCAAAAGGCCATGACATTGATGTGAATGGGTTGAGCTACAAGTCTGGCGATGAGTTCTTAGTGAGTACTAAAGGTCGTTCTAACCAAACACTTGTATTGCTTGCTTCTAATGGACGAACCTATTCTATCAAGGCACACACTTTACCTTCTGCTCGTGGCCAAGGCGAGCCTATTACAGGTCGTATTTCACTAGAAAAAGACGCAACTATTGTATCTGCGGTACTGGATAATGAAGAGGCGCATTACTTGATTGCAAGTGATGCAGGCTATGGCTTTGTTGCCCAGCTAAAAGAGCTGTATGCAAAAAATAAAGCAGGCAAAGCGACCTTGTCGTTACCGAAAGGTGCTCAAGTAATGGCGCCGGTTCCTGTGCAAGATCCAGCGTCTGGACGTGTTGTTGCTATCTCTAATGAAGGCCGTATGTTGGCGTTTGATGTCGCTTCGTTACCGCAAATGGCGAAAGGTAAGGGCAACAAGATGCTAAGTATTCCAAGTGCTCGTGCTGCAGACAGGGAAGAGTTAGTCATAGCACTAGCTTGTGTTCAACCAAATGATCTGTTGACGGCCTATGCTGGCAAGCGTTTTATCTCCTTTACTGAAAAGGATCTAGAAGAATATCTTGGCGAGCGTGGCCGAAGAGGCTTGAAACTGCCTAGGGGACTTCAGCGTATCGACAGTCTTGAAGTGAAAGTAGGTGAGGGTAAGGTAATCAAAGGCGACGAGTCGTCAAGCAAAGAGTTGTTTTAAAAAATTAGCAAATTAACACTGAAGTCTAGAATTATGTTCTAGACTTCAGTGTTTTATTAATCAAGTCTTCCGTACTACATTCGTCATGTGAAATGGACTTACTTGAAATAAGAGGAGAAGAATATGAAAGGCAGTAAAAAAGTAATTGATAGTCTGAACTCGCTGTTAGCGAATGAATTAGCGGCAATTGATCAGTATTTCATTCACTCGCGTATGTATGAAGATTGGGGTTTGAGCAAGTTGTATGATCGCCTTAATCATGAAATGGAAGAAGAAACTCAGCACTCTGATTGGCTTATCAAGCGCATTTTGTTTTTGGAAGGTGTGCCGTGCATGACTAAGCGTCGCGATTTGCTAATTGGCTCTGATGTTCATTCTATGATGAGTAATGATTTGACACTTGAACTAGAAGTCGTGAGTTGTGTTCGTGAAGCGATTGCTGTGTGCGAAGCCGAAGGCGATTATCAAACACGTGAGACACTTGAAAAGTTACTGTTTGATACTGAAGAAGACCATGTTTATTGGTTGGAAAAACAACTTGGCCTAATGGATAAAATTGGCATGCAGAACTATTACCAGTCACAGATGGGTAACTAAGGAGAGATTTTATGAAAGGGGATCGTGACGTAGTTGCCAACCTAAATAAGGTATTAGCGAATGAATTGGTGGGTATTAACCAATATTTTCTTCATGCTCGTATGTTTAAAGACTTCGGTTTTAGTACGCTTGATAAAGCAGACTATAAAACTTCCATTCAAAAAATGAAAAATGCTGATCGTTTGATTGAGCGAGTTTTGTTTTTAGAAGGTTTGCCTAATCTGCAAGATCTTGGACGTCTGCGTATTGGGGAAAATAGTGAAGAGATGATTTCGGCTAACTTAGAGTTCGAATTAGATACTTTGCCAGCTCTTAAAGCAGCTATCAATTTATGTGAACAGAAAAAAGACTTTATGAGTCGTGATACGCTGGAAAAAATATTAGAAGAGCAAGAAGAGCAAATTGACTGGCTTGAAACTCAGCAGCATTTAATTGCCAGTTCTGGAATCGAAAATTATCTTCAGTCACAAATGTAATAAATCAGTTATTACCACGGTGTAATAACTGATCTTAAGCGACCTGAACTTGAGTTTCTGCTATTTTGAGAAGCTCATTGTTCAGTAATTTTTTCGCGCACTGACAGCACTTTCCACACTGGCTACCAATGCTGTGCTCTTTGTATAGCTCACGCATGGTTGTCGCCCCTTCTTGAATGGACGCTTTGATTTCTCTGTCTGATACGCGGTTACAAATACAAACGTACATAAATGAAAATCACTCTCACTAATATTCTAATCATGCGATTGTATTTTTAATGTTAATGATTATCAATAGATAAGAATTTATCTGTTTGCATGGTTTGATAGTTTTTTTTTAGAGTTTTGTCGAAGAGTTAACGATAAGACCAAATGACAGCTTTAGCCTTATCGTCAGTAGGATGTAGTTATATGGATTACAACTCTTTTTCTGCAATATCGGTAAGCACTTTTAAGAAGGATTCTGGAGTGTGAGCGCCTTGAACCATATATTTGTCGTTGATGACATATGTCGGCACTGAATTAATTTCTATACCACGTAAATGCTGTAGTTTTTTTTCAGTCAGTGCTTTAGCTTCTGTGCTCAATGCGTATTCAATATCGGATTTTTGCATACCGATACTTACTGCTACTTCTTCTAAGATACTCTTCGATCCTATGTCTTTTCCGTCCGTGAAATAGGCATGAAATGCTGCCAAAACAAACGGTGTTGCTAATCCTGACTTAGTGGCAGCAAGCACAAATTGGTGAGCAAGTTTAGTATTGGGGATGCGATCTTTTTCTGAGAAATTGAATTGAATACTTGCTTCAATCCCCACTTGTTGAATAGCGTGAGTGGCTTCATTGAGTTTTTCTTGACTGCCAAACCGCTCGCCGAGGTAAGTTTCTCGATCGGCGCCTTCTAATGGCATATCAGGATGTAGCTCAAAGGGCTGCCAACGAATGTCGATTTTATAGTCATCGCCTAATTGTTCAATAGCTTGTTTAAGGCGGGAATAACCTAAATAGCACCAAGGGCAAACTACATCTGAAATAATGTCGATACGAAGATCTGCCATGTTTTCTCCTAAAAAATAAGTTACTGAGAGTGTAAAGTGTTTAATTGACGCTTAAAGCTATGCATTGACTAATTTCTGTATAAGAGCGACCGCTTTCTTTGTGCCAATGATTAAACGCGCCTTGTGCTGCTTTCCACGCGGATTGAGTGTCTCTTCCTGTGGTTATTATCTCGTGTTGACGTAAATAGCCTTCGACATCTCTGGTGAGCATAAACGTGTCTTTGCCCATTGCTCTTAATGTATAGGGGCCGGTGTTGCCACCAAGGCGAGCGCCATGCTTTTTCAAATAGGCCCACAGGCCAATAATGTCGTCATTCGGCCAGTTAGCAACAAAGTTAGAGAATGATCCATAGCTAGCCTGACATTCGCTAATCATCAGGGCGTTTTCTCGGATCGTCATCACCTTGCCAAAGTTACGAATGATGCGTACGTCTTTGGCTTTTTCTTCCCACATTTCGTCATGAATTAACAACATTTTTTCGATATCAAAACCGAAAAAAACCGTTTCAAAACCGGGCCATTTGTTGCGAACTACTTGCCAGTTAATGCCAGATTGAAAGACTTTCTGAGAGAACGCCGCCAGCCATCTATCGTCACTGTGTTGACTGAGTTTTGATGGGCTTAGTGGTACAGATAGCATGGCTTCAAGGTGTTTTGCTCCATCATGTCGAAGAGCTGCACGATCGTAAATGGATTGAAAGAGTTCGTATTTCATCCTGGACTCCTATTTTGTGGCGCTCAGTTTATCATAAGCCTTGCTCTATATAATGGCTTGAGCTGATAACTTGTTTGGTATTTTAGTGATGGACGCTATGTGTTTGTCCTATAATGCCAATAAATGACCCTGTCGAGAGAAGTTGAATGACACACTTAAGCGTTAATCTGAATAAAATTGGCTTGCTTCGAAATTCTCGTGGAAGAGATTATCCAAATTTGATTGATATGGCGGAGCGTACGCTGGAACTGGGCGCGTTTGGTATTACCATTCACCCAAGACCAGATCAGCGTCATGCGACCTATCAAGATGCCTACGATTTGAAGACGCTATTAAAACGTTTTCCAGGTGCTGAATTAAACGTTGAAGGTTTTCCTGATGCGCAGTTTTTGGACGTTGTTTTAGAAGTAGAACCTGATCAATGTACGCTGGTACCTGATGATCCAAATCAGCTAACATCTGATCACGGTTGGAATATCGCTCGTGACCAAGATGCATTGCGTCCAGTCATTGCTAAACTCAAAGCCAAAGGTATACGCGTTGTATTATTCATGGACCCAGAAGCTGAAAATATGGCGTTAGCTAAAGAGGTTGGTGCTGACCGTGTAGAACTTTACACTGAAGCCTATGCTAATGCGTTTGGAAAAGACGGATTTACTGAGGTTCTTGAGACTTATCAGCACGCTGCACAAGCCGCATTAGACGCGGGTTTAGAAGTGAACGCTGGACATGATTTGGATCTGAATAATGTTCAAGCTTTGTGTGAGCAAGGTAGAATCATGGAAGTATCGATCGGTCATGCTTTGACGGTTGAAGCTTTGGATCTAGGCTGGAATAACGTCGTAAAAGCCTATCTTGAAAAATTGGCTTGAGAAATAGGTGACTAAACTAGAGACTCGAGCATGCAAAGCGCAAAAAGAACACGCTGTGATAATTGCCACTTTTTAACAGAACAGTGTGTTTGTCATTGGATACCTGTGCTTTCTACGCGATTAAAGATCTTGATTTTGCAAGATCCTAAAGAAGCGCAACATGCCAAAAACACTGTGTCATTATTGTCTTTAGGTTTGTCGTCAGTGGAATGTATTTCGATAGCAAATCACGATGTGCTGGCGAGTGCTTTGAGGCAAAAAGATCCAGCTAAATGGCGTTTGGTATTTCCATCGGATTCTGCTGTCGCTATCGAATCGATAGATGCAGACTCGACTGCTGAGGTTGAAGGCTTAATTTTAATTGATGCAACTTGGCGGAAGGCGAAGAAATTCTATTTCATAGAACCCTTACTATATGCTTTTAAAGCGGTTTGTTTTTCACAGGCGCCAGTTGGGCAGTACAGTATTCGAAAGTCACCAGGTATTGAGTCATTATCAACCTTAGAAGCGTGTGCCTATGCAATAGAACAAGTTACTGGCGAAAATATGCAGCCATTAAGAGAGTTTATGGTTGTGGCGCAAGAATGGCAGTGGCGTAAGCAGCCTTTAAGTCATCGACACCTTGAGTAATCGTTAACGAATTATAAGAAGACAAAGAGATTTGAAATTATTATGAATAAACAAACTGAAATTGAAGCCGCCGTGTTGCGTCGCCTTTTGAAACACCTTGACGATAATAAGTCCGTGCAAAATATTGATCTGATGAACTTAGCTGGTTTTTGTCGTAACTGTTTGAGTAAGTGGTATATGGCCGAGGCAGAGCAGCAAGGCGTGAAAGTAGACTACGATGAAGCACGCGAATTTGTCTATGGCGAACCTTATGACACTTGGAAAGCCAAGTATCAACCAGAAGCCACAGCCGAGCAGTTGGCCGCTTTTAATGCAAAGCCTAAGTCTGACAAGTAACTTTGCAGTGAAAAAACGATTTAATTCGTTTTTTTCCTATCTAAGAAGCACCAAACGTATTGTTTGTGTGCTTCTTATCATGTGCTTTGTGCCGCATTGGTGGTTGTATGCTGATGTGTCAGATAAATATCGAAAGTTAGCGAAACAAGCTGGCGTAGTCTATGGCGCGGGTGCAGAAAAGCGTATTTTAGCTTGGCGAAAGCTGATTGATGATTCTCGATCTTTACCTATTGTTGATCAGCTCGCTCAAGTGAATAACTTTTTTAACCAGATGGATTTTGTCGACGACATGACCTTGTGGGGGAAAGAAGACTATTGGGCAACACCCATTGAGTTTTTAGGCATGCAAGCTGGAGACTGTGAAGACTTTACCATAGCCAAATACTTCACTCTCAGAGAGCTTGGTGTGCCAGATGAAAAGCTACGACTTGTCTATGTAAAGGCGTTAAAGCTTAATCAGCATCATATGGTATTGGCGTATTATCACAAACCAACGTCCGTCCCTGTCTTGCTTGATAATCTTGATAAAGAATTAAAACCCGCGTCAAAGCGCAATGATCTCTTGCCTATTTATTCGTTCAACGCAGAGAATTTGTGGCTTTCAAAAGAAAAAGGGCGCGGTGTATTGGTAGGTGGCTCATCTAGATTGAGCTTGTGGACAGATTTAAATAATCGTTTTAATACGATGACAAACTAGGAGAACTTGGATGACGCTGTTCCGCCAATTAATGATGACGATTATTGCCATATTCTCATTGATGCTAGCTGTTGTGATGGGCATTAATTTTAACACTACGAAAGGCTATTTGATCGGGCAATTGGAATCCACCACCCAAGACTCAGCAACATCCTTGAGTATGTCGGTATCCGATTTCATGGCGTTAGAAGACTATGCATCAGTGGAAAGTAGCATTAACGCTGTATTCGATAGCGGCTATTTTTCAGAAGTGCGCATTCATGTTTACGATACAGATAAAAATATTACCCGTTCCAATGAAACAAAAATAGACGGTGTACCAACCTGGTTTATTCAGCTAATTGATTTCAAGGTGCCAGTGGCCAAAGCGGTTATTTCAAATGGCTGGAGTGAGTTAGGGCAAGTTTATATTACGGGTAGTGCCGGGTATGGCTACAATCAGCTTTGGCTCGCTTCACGGGATTTATTAGTGTCCTTTTTTGTGATTGGTGCAATCACTCTGGTTATTGGCAGTTTTGCGTTACGTTATTTATTTCGACCTTTGGCTGAGCTTGAAAAACAAGCGGAAGCGATTCAGCAACGTCGTTTTATTAAAACCATTGCAGTGCCTAAAACACGAGAGCTAAAGTCTGTTGTTTTATCTATGAATCGAATGGCAGAGAAACTAGAAAAAGAGTTCGCTTCTGAAGTCGAAACGGCTCAATGGCTGCAAGCCAAAGCGTTTAAAGATCCCGTTAGTGGATTAGGGAATCGACATTTTTTTGAAAGCCAGATGAAGTCACATTTTGCTGAAAGAGAGCGTGGTATTGATGGTCTGGTTCTGATTAGTTTGGCGGATTTGGGTAAGTTAAATAATGAGCGTGGTTATGAATCAGCGGATATGTTTATTCAGTCTGCGGCCGATATTTTAACCAAAAAAGTGTCAACACTTTCTTCTTTCTCAACCTTAGCGCGTTTATCTGGCGCGGACTTTGTTTTGCTTATCCCTAATTTTGATCAAAGTCAGCTTATCAAAGTAGTTGATGAAATTTTGGCAGAGCTAATGGAGTTGAATACGGCTAGCATTAGTTATTCTGCTGCGGTGGCCAATATTGGTGCAGTGACCATTGATGGATCGGTAGAGCGTTCAAGTGCCATGTCTCAAGCAGATGCGGCTCTGCGTGAGGCAAAACGAGAAGGTAGCAATACGAGTAAAGTGTTTGACCTTAATATGGGCCAAGATATGGCCATTAGTAAAACTGCTTGGAAAGAAATATTAGAATCAGCAATACGGCATAAATCTTTCAAACTTAAAAAACAAAAAATTACAACTTTGGATGAAACGCCAATTATTCTTCATGAAGAAGTCTTTATGGGCTTGGAGCATGCTGGGAAAGAGTATCATGCGGGGTATTTTATTGGTTTGGCTGAGCTGTTTGATTTAGGTAGTCAAATAGACCAAGTCATTATTGGGCGAGTGATCGAACACATTAAATCGAGGCAGCTTACTGTTCCATTAACCGTAAATTTGTCAGCCTCTTCTTACGCTAAACCTGCTTTTATTACGTGGTTAGATAAAACATTGAGTAACCTTAATGCAGACGTAAAAAGTAAATTGATGTTTGAGATTTCGGAGCAGAGTGTTCTGGTTGAAGAGGCACAGGCGAATGAGTTGGCTCAGATGCTAAAAACACAGCGAGTGCAATTTGGGATTGATAATGTGGGCAAGCAGTTTTCTGCCTTTCAATATTTACAAACTTTGATGCCGGATTATGTCAAAGTAGATTCTTCTTATACCCGAATGGCTGCAGGCAAAGAGTCTGAGTCTTTCTTCATGCACACTTTGTGTAAGATGTTTAATAGCTTAAACATTGAAGTGATTGCGACGGGGGTTGAAAGCGAAAAACAATGGATAGCATTGAAACGTTTTGATGTATCGGGCGGTCAAGGATTTCTAATCGGTCGTGCACAAGATATGTAGATCGATGTCGCTATCTTGTTTCCTTAAAAATGAAGATACTTTAGATTAAAGCGTCTTCATCGTCTCCTTCGGCAATACCACTATCTGTCATTAAGCTTTCGTCGCTACTACTGTGTACGCCACGAACCCATTTTCTACCGAGTAATTTTTTCTGTGCCGCTAGGGGCAATTCAGTAAATTGTATTAAGCGTTTTTCAGTTAGAAGGTCTACCAAATCTTCAAGTATTCGCATCATTTCACCGTCAGAACTAGCGAGTATTTCTTGGGTGCTAGTGCTTGCTGTAGTGAATTTTTTTTCCAATATGCTAGCAACTGTCGGATCATTTGGTGCTACGAGTAGTTTGTACTCATCTGATTGAGATGTGGCGACATCAATAATTACACCATTCTCATTGACTTTTGCGTATAGCATGTTGATTTCCTTCTGTGTTTCAATTTGTAGTAAGGCATAAGTTCGCTTCACATATTACTTAATAAACACTATTCTAGACCATAATTAATAAGCTATTTGTTTATAAAAAACAGATTTCCGGTAGTTTTAGGAGAATATAGAGTATGTCTGACTCTGGTCGTTCAGAACAGAACTCTTCGTCACCTTTAGAAAATGATTCGTATGAAGAAAATGAAGTTGCAAATGAATCAGACGAAGGGAAGACGGATGCAGAAGTTGAAGATGGTTCTAAAGAAGATATTGATCAGTGGGATACACAAGGTGCTTCGTTAGAATACCCTAATCCTCTGTTAGATTGCTTAGTACTGTTAAGTAAATACTTTCATAATCCTTATACTTCGGATGGTATTGCTTCAGGTTTACCTATTACCGACAATGCAATGACACCAGAACTTTTTCAGCGTGCGGCTAAGCGTATTGGTATTAGTACTCGTTTTGTTAAACGACCTATCGCAAAAATTCCCAACATGGTCATGCCCGCGGTGTTGCTATTAAGAGATCAGCAAGCCTGTATTCTACTTGAATTGGATAAAAAGCAAGGCACCGCAAAAATACTTCGTCCAGAATCTGGTGAGGGGGAAATTACTCTACCTATCGATAAGCTTGCCGAGTCTTGTACTGGTTATTGCTTCTTTGTTCGTCCTTTGTATCAATTTGATAAACGCTCTGAAAAAAGCGATGAAAAAGAAAGTAAAAAAGGGCATTGGTTCTGGGGAACTATTTCTGGTTCTTGGCGAATTTACCGAGACGTTTTTATTGCATCTTTATTAATCAATATCTTCGCCGTTGCTAGTCCTCTTTTTGTGATGAACGTCTATGACCGAGTTGTGCCGAACAATGCATTTGATACACTCTGGGTGTTGGCCATCGGCGCTGCTGTCGTGTACTTATTTGATTTTTTATTGCGAACCTTGCGGGCTTATTTCATTGACATAGCTGGCAAAAAATCAGATATCTTGATATCAGCAGCTATCTTTTCCAGAGTAAATAATATCACCATGGCATCAAGGCCTAAGTCTGTCGGGGCTTTCGCCAAAAACCTACAAGAATTTGAAAGTATTCGAGACTTCATTACATCGGCGTCTATCACCACTTTGGTTGATATTCCTTTTATGTTTCTGATTATTGGTGTGATTTGGTTGATTGGTGGTCCTGTTGGCTATATTCCCATTGTAACCATTGCTCTGATCGTCCTTTATAGCATCATCATTCAAATCCCATTACGTCGCTCTATCGAAGAGGGTCAAAAAACGGCATCACAAAAAAATGCGGTTTTGATTGAGAGTTTGTATAACGCGGAAAGTGTGAAGCTCAATAATGCTGAAGGCGTGATGCAGAAACAGTGGGAAAATGCTGTTGGTAACATTGCTGATTGGGGAGTCAAAACTCGTCAGTTGTCACAATCTTCTTCCTCTTTTGCGATGGTAGCTCAGCAGCTAACTACCGTTATTATTGTCATTGTTGGGGTGTATCAAATATCTGAAGGTAATATGAGTATGGGCGCTTTGGTTGCGTCTGTTATGTTGACTGGAAGGGCGCTTGGCCCTATGGCGCAAGTAGCTGGTTTAGCGACACGCTATAACCAAGCAAAATCTGCTTTTACATCTCTAAATGAAATTATGTCTTCGCCAGTTGAAAACCCGGATGATGTCAAGTTTGTTCATCGCCCAGTGTTTAAGGGAGAATTTCAATTTGAAGCAGTTAACTTCGCTTATCCTGATCAAGAACAAGCCGCAGTTAGTGCTATTAATATTAATATTAAGCAAGGCGAAAAAGTCGCTATTATTGGCCGGATCGGCTCTGGTAAGTCGACCCTTGGTAAATTAATGACAGGGCTTTATACACCTGATAGCGGCGCTATAAGAATTGATGGCGTGGATCTGCGCCAAGTAAACCCAACCGATCTACGTCGGAATATTGGTGCAGTTTCGCAAGATGTGAATTTATTCTATGGCTCGATAAAAGATAACATTGTGATGGGCGTTCCTTATATGGAAGACGATGCCATTATTCGTGCGGCAGATCTGTCCGGAGTATCTGAGTTTGCCAATCGTAAACCAAGCGGTTTAGACAGTATTGTTGGTGAACGTGGCGCCTTGTTATCTGGGGGGCAGCGTCAAAGTATTGCTATCGCAAGGGCACTACTTTTTGATCCACCAATTTTGATTTTGGATGAGCCGACAGCTTCGATGGATAACACCACAGAGTCTCGAATGAAGCGTCGCTTAATAGAAGGGGTGAAAGACAAAACCCTTATTTTGATTACACATAAGGCCTCTATGCTAGATATGGTCGATCGAATTATCGTTATGGATAATGGTCGCTTGATTGCTGATGGTCCAAAAGCGCAAGTGCATGAAGCGCTTCGTCAAGGCAAGTTGAAGGTCAGTTAATAATGAGTAATAAAAATTCGATTTCACAAGATGATTTAGAGTATCTGACAGACCGAAATGCGGCCTTGATGTTGAAAACACCACGTGGCGGTAGAATTATCCTTTGGGTGATTTTTATTTTTGTGGCAGCGGCATTGGTGTGGGCTAATTATACGGCTTTAGATGAAGTTACTGTGGGCGAAGGGAAAGTTATTCCTTCTAGCCAAGTCCAGCAGATTCAAAACCTTGAAGGTGGTATTTTAAAAGAAATTAATGCCAAAGTAGGTCAAGTGGTCGATAGTGGACAAGTGTTGATGACGATAGAAAATACTGAAGCCTTGTCATCATTGCGTGAGCAGCAAGCCGAATCGATTAATTTAAAAGTTCGAGCGACTCGTTTACAGGCTGAATCTTATGGTCTGGAGCCTAAATTTGATCCGGAAATCATGAAAGATTATCCGCTGGTTGTAAAGCGTGAACTTGATTTATATAACAACAGATTAGAGTCTTTACGGACTAACCAGGTTGGCTTTCAGCAGCAGATTGAGCAAAAGAAACAAGAAATAGTTGAGTTACAGGCAAAACTAGAAAATTTAAAACAGAGTTATGCTTTTTCGAAAGAAGAGCTGGCATTAACTCGACCTGCGTTTGAGCAAGGAGCCGTGTCTAGGGTTGAGTTATTGCAGCTCGAACGCCAAGTCAATCAGTTGCAAGGGGATTTGGAAGCAACTCAGTTAGCGATTCCTCGGGCGCGTTCAGCGCTGAAAGAAGCGCAAAGTAAACTATCCGAAGGTGAAGCGAAATTTAGGGCGGATGCCCAAGAAGACCTAACTGGAGTAAAAAGTAAATTAGATCAGTTACGTGAAAGTAATGTATCCCTTGAAGATAAAGTATCAAGAACACAGGTTCGTTCACCAGTAAAAGGTATCGTGAAACAGATTCAAATTAATACGGTTGGCGGTGTCATCAAGCCCGGTATGAATTTACTTGAAATTGTACCGTTTGAAGATTCATTGTTGATTGAGGCAAAAGTACGTCCTGAAAATATTGGTTTTATTAAACCTGATTTGAGTGCCGTGGTTAAACTCTCCGCCTATGATTTTGCAATATTTGGTGGTTTGCATGGCATAGTTGAAAACATCAGTGCCGATACTATTCTTGATGAAGAGGGCAATAGCTTTTATTTGGTCAGGGTGAGGACTGATAAAAACTATTTAGGAACAGAGCAAGCCCCATTGCCCGTTATTCCAGGCATGCAAGCGACAGTAGATATAATTACTGGTAAGAAAACCTTATTGGATTATTTGCTTAAGCCAATTTTAAAAGCAAAACAAAATGCGCTTCGTGAACGGTAATTACAAAAAAGTTTTCAAGCTCAATGAACAGTTACAAATGTTAACAATACGTTATTATTTGCTGGTTAGAATGGTTCATCGCACTTAATAGGACGAGACTTATTTTGAAAACTTTGTGTTGGAATACAGATGACGCCGTATGGAAACATTGGAATCAAATAGTCAGTGTGGATTCCTTATTGGTACGAGCAGAGACATTTGAAGAGGTATATCAAACATTAGAAGCGGCATCATCTAGCTTCACTTACTGCTTTATCTATTTAGAAGATAAATTTTTTTCTAAACAGGTTGAAGAAGTGGTTGCACTTTGTTCAGCCTTTCCAAAGCAAAAAGTTATCGTGTTTCCTAATCAATCAAGTCAAGCTGCCGCTTTAAGACTTTTTTCTGTTGGCGTTAGCGGGCAATGTGCTCCTTATATTGGTAAAGAGCAACTTTCTCTGGTGCTTTCGGTTGTTGACTCCGGTGAAATCTGGGGCGGAAAAGCATTTATTCAACAGCTTATTATGCAATCTACCGCGCCAGCAGAGATTCACAACGATGAACTGGATGACTTGTCTGAACGTGAATTAGATGTTGCTCACAGTGTTTCGAAAGGCTTGTCTAATAAGCAAATCGCACTTGAAATGGGTATTACAGAGCGTACTGTAAAAGCCCATTTGACGTCTATTTTTAAGAAAACCAACACTAAAGACCGCTTGGCTTTAGCTCTGCTTGCACAGACTCGATATGCTGTGCATTAATTTGGTTCTTTATTAGCGCTAGCTTGCACTGCTTCAGTTCTTACCTATTATTCGTGTGTTACTTTTTGGTTAATTACTCTTAAAAGGCTCTATTTAGAGCCTTTTTTGCTTCTAATCTCCGGAAAAATAATGTGTCGAAATGGCGCATATCTTGCATTTTATCTGAATGTGATTTTACGATTTTTAAGAGAATGCACCATGCCTGCGCCCCCTGAAAAAGAATTAACCGTGATGCTTGTTGATAATGAGCCTGCGCGAGCAGCTATTGTAGAACAGGCCATGATTGACAGTGGTTATCGTGTTATTAGACGACTGGAAAATGCCAAAAACCTAACGGAAGCGGTAACGGAATTTCAACCAGATATGGTAATTATTGATATCGAATCTCCTGATCGAGATATGTTGGAAAACATGTCGCGACTCACCAAAGATAATCCTCGTCCCATTGTTATGTTTGCTGAAGAAGATGATTCCAGACATGTAGAAGCAGCTATTCGAGCGGGTGTCAGTGCCTATGTGGTTGATGGTGTTAACAGCGGTAGCGTGAAAGCGTTATTGCAAGTTGCGATTGCCCGGTTTAGAGAATTTCAGGCGCTAAGATCTGAATTGGAATCTGTAAAAAGTCAGCTTGAAGACCGTAAGCTGATAGACAAAGCAAAAGGTTTGATAATGAAACATCAAAAATGTGATGAGCCCGCAGCCTATCAAGCGCTTCGGAAACTAGCGATGGATCGTAGTCAGCGAATGACTGACGTCGCTCGAAATATCATATCTGTGATGGAATTGATGGGAGGTTCAAAATGAACCTGATACAGCCAAATAATATTATTCAAACTAGCGAGTCTGTGCGGATTGGTTTTATTCCATTAATCGATTGTGCGCCTTTTGTGATTGCCCAAGAAAAAGGCTTTTTTATTCAAGAAGGCGTGGATGTGGTGTTATCTAAAGAAGCATCTTGGGCAAGTATCCGCGATAAAGTGGCCTTCAATTTGCTTGATGGTGCGCATATGTTGGCGTCTATGCCGATTGCTGCTAGTTTAGGAATTGGCACCATTAAGACACCCATGCAAACCAGCTTTACTGTTAGTCATAATGGTAATGGCATCACTATTGGTAACGCTTTGTACGAAGAGCTACAGCACCATGCTGAATCTTCGGTTGATATTCGAACTGGCGTGGCATTGAAGAGGTTGCTAGATGGCCGAGCAGCTAATGCAGCACCATTGCGTTTTGCGATGGTCTATCCTTACTCATCCCATAACTATCAGTTAAGAGATTGGTTGAGTCGAGCTGGAATTGATTCCGATAAAGATGTGCAAATAGTTGTAGTTCCACCGGTAAAAATGCTTGATAGTTTAAGACAAGGTGATATTGATGGTTATTGCGTAGGTGAGCCTTGGAACAGTCTTGCAGTGGAGCAAGGTATAGGCCACATGTTGGTGACTGGATATGAAATTTGGGGTAGTACGCCGGAAAAAGTCTTTGGCGTAAATTCCGTATGGGCTGAACATAACCTAGAAGTATATTTGTCAATTATTCGCGCTTTGGAAAAAGCTTGTTTGTGGGTAGATGAACCAAATAACCAGACTGAATTACTGAGTATCTTAAGTCATCCTGATTATTTGAATTGCACGTTAGAGCAGCTGGTTTATGGTTTTAGTGCGATTAAACCAAAGGGGCAATTTGATTGGCCAATGAAGGCGTATCAGCGTTTTTCTGGTAGCGATATTAATAAACCTTTGCCGAGCTATGCATTATGGATCATGGCGCAAATGCACCGCTGGCAGCAACTGGGTGACATTAAGTCACTGAACGACGTGGCGGAGCAGGTTTATCGTCAGGATCTTTATTACAAAGCATTAGGTTTGACGGAAGAAAAAAACAACACGGATTGGCATTTGTCTGTCGAAGGTGAGTCTACTTGGTTGGATTCTGTTGCTTCGGGAAAGATCCGCTTACATCCAAATGGCATTTTAAATGGTTTTGATAAGTAGTTTGTACGTGTCTTTTTTTAGTGCGCTATGCATGATAACTGGGCAAATAGATTTATTTGGCCTGCTGAATTATTTTATCTAGACAGCGGATTTAAGATAAAAAACATATAAATCATAAGGTTAGTTTTATTGGCACGCTGCGTGCTTTGTAAAACACATAGACATAAAGTTTTGAAAAAAATTGGTGGAATTAGCAACGACCGTTAATTATCACCCACATTATTGATAGTCCAATGTAGGATTTTCTTTGAATGGCAAAGGCGCCTGCGAACACACTTTTTTGTGATTCGCATGCGCCTTTTTTTGTTTTTGTACTTTTTAACCCCTTAAGCGGAGTGTGACTATGAACCTAAGATTTTTGAAAACGGTAATTCCCTTGCCGAGATTCGTTAATGCCACTCAAAAAATTAGTTTTTCTATATTGTTGGGCTCTGCGCTTTTATCTGGAGCAGCTCATGCGGAGCTGGGTTATGCAGAAAAAGAAGAGCTTAAATTTGGTTTTATAAAATTGACGGATATGGCGCCATTAGCCATCGCTTACGAGAAAGGTTATTTCGAAGACGAAGGTTTATACGTCACCTTAGAAGCGCAAGCAAACTGGAAAGTTTTGTTAGATCGAGTAATTGACGGCCAGCTAGACGGCGCGCATATGTTAGCGGGTCAACCACTCGGTGCAACTATTGGATACGGTACGAAGGCCCACATAGTGACGGCTTTTAGTATGGATTTGAATGGTAACGGTATTACCGTTTCAAATGATGTTTGGGATGAAATGAAGAAAAACATTCCAAATGGACCAGATGGCAAGCCAGTTCATCCAATCAGCGCCAGTGCATTGAAACCTGTGATCGATGGTTATAAAACGCAAGGTAAGCCATTCAAAATGGGCATGGTGTTTCCTGTTTCCACTCATAACTATGAGCTGCGTTATTGGCTTGCTGCCGGTGGCATTCATCCGGGTTATTACGCGCCAGCGCGTGGTGATACCAGCGGCCAAATTAATGCCGATGCTTTGTTATCTGTGACGCCACCACCACAAATGCCTGCGACTATGGAGGCAGGAACGATTTCAGGTTACTGCGTTGGCGAACCTTGGAACCAACAAGCTGTGTTTAAAGGTATTGGTGTGCCAGTCATTACGGATTATGAAATTTGGAAAAACAATCCAGAAAAAGTCTTCGGTGTGAGCAGTGATTGGGCGGAAAAATACCCCAATACCCATATTAGAGTCGTAAAGGCCATGATTCGCGCTGCGAAATGGTTGGATGAAAACAACAACGCCAATCGTCCTGAAGCGGTAAAAATACTCGCTCGTAGCCAATATGTTGGGGCAGATTACGATGTCATTGCCAACAGCATGACAGGGACATTTGAGTATGAAAAAGGCGATAAGCGTGAAATCCCCGACTTTAATGTCTTTTTCCGTCATAACGCGACTTACCCATATTACAGCGATGCCATTTGGTATCTCACACAAATGCGCCGTTGGGGGCAAATTGCTGAACCAAAATCCGACGAATGGTTTATGAAAACCGCGAAAGAAGTTTATCGCCCAGATATTTATGCGCAAGCCGCAAACGCTTTGATTGAAGATGGTGTTATGACAGCGTCTGAGTTCCCTGATTTCGCTAAAGAAGATGGCTTTAAACCGCCACAAAGTGACTTTATTGATGGTGTGACTTATGACGGTAAACACCCAAATGATTACTTGAAAAGCTTCAAAATCGGTTTAAAAGGCGACGACCAAATCTAAACCAAACAGGATAAAGCGGCCGCAGTCGTAGTCGCTTTATGAGTCAAATTGAGCGAGAAACAGATGATGATACCAAACGTAACCATGGCTTCTTTAAAAGACAAAATCAGCACCTTTTCTTTTAGAGGGATCTTGCTGCCGGTCTTTGGCATTTTAGTGTTCATCTTGTTGTGGCAGGTGGGAGCGAGTCGTGTTCATACCTCTTTGGGTGAGTTTCCAGGGCCAGTGGTAGTTTATGAGCAATGGAATAGTCTCGTAGCAGAGCATCAGAGAGAGCGTGTAAAAGAAGACAAATTTTATGTTCGTCAAGAAGAGCGTATTGCTGAGCGACAAGCTAAAGATCCTAGCTATGTCGGTACGTTAAGAGATTACACAGGTAAGCCTACTTTTTTTGATCAGATATTTACCAGTTTATATACCGTATTGGCTGGCTTTGGTTTGGCCAGCCTAATTGCCATTCCTTTAGGGATTTTAATTGGCTTAAATAGATCGGTTTACAGTGCTTTAAATCCTGTTATTCAAATTTTCAAACCGGTTTCGCCGCTGGCATGGTTGCCCTTAGTTACCATGGTTGTGAGTGCCAGTTACGTGTCTGATGATCCGCTGTTTTCTAAATCCTTCTTAACCTCCATGTTCACTGTGACCTTGTGTTGCATGTGGCCAACGCTAATTAATACAGCAGTTGGTGTGGCGGCAGTAGAAAAAGATTTACTTAATGTTTCAAAAGTATTAAGCCTTGGTTGGATGACGCATGTGATGAAAATCGTCATTCCGTCAGCGATTCCTCTGATGTTTACCGGTCTACGCTTGTCGCTCGGTATTGCTTGGATGGTATTGATCGCGGCGGAAATGTTGGCGCAAAACCCAGGGTTAGGGAAGTTTGTTTGGGATGAATTCCAGAATGGTAGCTCGAATTCATTAGGTCGAATCATGGTGGCGGTGTTGATGATTGGTTTCATCGGCTACTTGCTAGACAGAGTCATGCTGACAATTCAGCGTTTTGTTTCTTGGGATAAAACTCAGGTACTACGCTAAATAGACTTTCACTAGAAACAGATTGGATTGGAGAGAAACATGGCAACACATTTAGACATCAGTCACATTTCGATTGAGTTCCCAACGCCAAAAGGGCCGTTTAAAGCGCTGGATAATGTCAGTTTAAAAATCGAGAAAGGCGAGTTTGTCTCTCTGATCGGGCATTCAGGTTGTGGTAAATCGACGGTTCTCAACATAGTAGCCGGTTTATACGATGCTACTGAAGGCGGGATTTTATTGGATGGTCGAGAAGTAAAAGGGCCAGGGCCTGAGCGTGCGGTGGTTTTTCAAAATCACTCTTTGCTGCCTTGGCTAACGTCTTACCAAAATGTTGAATTGGCGGTAAAGCAGGTTTTTCGTAAAACTAAATCCAAGAAGGAAATGCATGATTGGATCATGCACAACTTAGAGTTGGTGCATATGACCCATGCTGCGGACAAACGCCCAGATGAAATTTCAGGTGGTATGAAGCAGCGTGTCGGTATTGCTAGAGCCTTGGCGATGGAACCAAGCGTGTTGTTGATGGATGAGCCTTTTGGTGCCTTGGATGCCTTGACTCGTGCACATCTTCAAGACTCTTTGATGGAAATTCAAAAAGACCTTAACAACACAGTGATTATGATCACCCATGATGTGGACGAAGCCGTGCTGCTTTCTGATCGTATTGTGATGATGACTAATGGTCCAGAAGCGACAGTAGGCGAAATTCTGCATGTTGACCTTGAACGTCCTCGTGATCGTTTGGCCTTGGCGAAGGATCCAAGATATGTGGATTACAGAACTCAAGTTCTGACTTTTTTGTATGAGAAACAGCGCAAAGTAGAGCCTATTCAAGCTGCTACGAAAAGCAAAAAAACGGCCGCTAGTGCCAAGGTTGCCAATGCCTAGTCTTATCTCTCAGTCTGGGAAACGCCTAGTAAATCAGACGGATAAACGCCGTCTTGTCATTGTTGGTGCTGGCATGGCTGGCAGCAAATTGGCGCATGATTTACAACAAGCGTATGGGCATCTTTATCAGATCACCTTGATCGGAGAAGAGCCTAAAGTTGGCTACAACCGAATTATGCTGTCTTCTTTATTGGCGAGCGATATTTCTCATGCCGATATGGCACTAGTTGATACGCAGAAAATGCAAGATGACGGCGTTCAGATTCTTTCAAATGATCCTGTGACGAGTCTGAATTTAGAAATGAAAATCCTGCATTTATCCAGTGGGCAGGAAATAGCGTATGACCAATTGGTGCTAGCGACTGGGTCTCGGGCAAGTGTATTGCCTATTAAAGGAATATCTGCATCCAATGTAATGGGCTTTCGTACTTGGCATGATGTTGAACTCATGACGCAGCTGAAAGGCAGCCAGCCTATTTGTGTGATAGGTGGTGGGCTGTTGGGGTTAGAGGCGGCGGTGGGTTTGGTGAAACGCGGTCATAAGGTTGTGGTCTTTCATCGTTCAAATTGGTTGTTAAATCGACAGCTAGACGAAGAATCAGCCGTACTTTTGCTTAATAGGCTGAAGGAAATGGGCGTCGAATTTCGCCTTGGCGAGTCACCTGAGTCTTTTTTGCAAACGGACGGTGATCGCGTGTCTCATGTCGTTTGTCAGAATGGCGATCAGCTAGCGGTGAGTTTAGTCGTTATGGCGGCTGGGATTTCGCCTGAAATTACTTTGGCCAAGGCAGCTGGGTTGGAAACGAATCGAGCGATTTTAGTCGATGAACGAATGCAAACCTCTCGTGCTGATGTTTATGCTCTGGGTGAATGTTGTGAATTTAATCAACAGACCTTCGGTTTAGTTGCGCCTATTTGGACACAAATTAACGTCTTGATGAAGGTGTTGGTCGGGGAAGAGTCTGCGTTTGTGATAGAGCCAACGCCTACCAAGTTAAAAGTGTCAGGCGTGAATCTTTTTTCAGTCGGTAAGATTCAACCCTCAGCAGAAGACAGCTGCATCTTTTTTAAAGATGTTAGCGCAAATCATTACCGAAAACTGGTGGTCAACGATGGCTTGCTGGTTGGAGCAATTCTTTATGGCAACGTCGCCGATGGAAGCTGGTATTTCCAGCTAATTCAAAATAAGACCAATGTCTCTGACATACTTGATTTACTGGTATTTGGCGAAGCGTATTGCTGCCCCAAAGTGGCCTGAATTAAGTAGTTTTAGACGTTGCTAGCCGTAAGGCATGCTACATAAACAAGGGTTACAGCAAGGGGAATATAATGACGTCAACTGTGTCTTTTCTTACCACAAAACCTCATCTCATTGTCATTGGCAATGGCATGGTCGGTCACCATTTTGTTGAGCAAATGATCGCTCAAGGTGGTCATGAAGAATTTAATATTACTGTTTTTGGTGAAGAGCCGTATTTAGCCTATGACCGCGTACATCTAAGTGAGTATTTTACTGGCAAAGGCGCGGCGGATTTGGCAATGACCGATGGCTCTTTATATAACGAACACGGTGTGCGCTATTTTACTAACAGCTTGGTGACCGAGATCGATCGTGCTGCTAAGCAATTGTTATTACAAAATGGCGACTCTCTATCTTATGAGAAACTTGTCCTTGCAACAGGTTCTTATCCTTTTGTTCCGCCCATTCCGGGGCATAACCGTGAGAACACTTTTGTTTATCGTACTCTCGACGATTTAGACGCTATCAGAGCCTGTGCGAAACAAGTGACACGAGGCACGGTTGTCGGTGGTGGTTTGCTAGGATTAGAAGCTGCCAATGCGCTAAAAAATCTTGGTTTAGAAACCAGCGTAGTGGAGTTTGCGCCACGTTTAATGCCAGTCCAGCTGGATGAAAAGGGCGGTTCGGTTCTTAAGGAAATGATCGAAGGCTTAGATGTGAAGGTGTATACCGACACAGCGACCAAAGAGATTGTCGATGGCGAGAGCGCTTTCCACCGGATGAACTTTGCTGATGGTTCTCACCTTGAAACAGATCTGATTTTATTCTCTGCTGGTATTCGACCACAGGATGCTTTGGCGCATCAGTCTGGTTTGACGGTAGGTGAACGTGGCGGCATTTGTGTGAACAATCACTGCCAAACCAGTGATGAAGACATTTATGCCATTGGCGAGTGTGCGCTTTGGAATAATCGTATCTTTGGCTTGGTAGCACCGGGTTACGCGATGGCCAAATCTGCCGCTGGGCATTTGCTAGCTCATTTATTAGGAAGTGCTGGCGTGACTTTCACTGGCGCCGACATGAGTACGAAATTGAAGCTTTTAGGCTGTGACGTTGGTTCGGTTGGCGATGCTCATGCTCAATCTCAAGGCTGCAAAGTATTCGTTTATCAAGATGAAATTAGCCAGAGCTATCGAAAAATGGTGGTATCTGAAGACGGCAAGAAGCTATTAGGCGCTGTTTTGGTGGGCGATAACAGTTATTACGACACCTTGCTGCAATATTATCTCAATGCCATTGATTTACCGGAACAAGCGCAAGCGCTTATTTTGCCCGCTATGGGTGATGCACCAGTTGGCTTAGGTGTGGATGCTTTGCCAGCGACAGCTTCTATTTGTAGTTGTCATAACGTGTCTAAGCAAGACATTAGTGACGCTGTTTGTAGTGGTGCCTTGTCAGTCGGTGATGTGAAAGGCGTAACTAAAGCGGCGACAGGTTGTGGTGGTTGTGCGGCGTTATTGAAAAAAGTTGTCGACAATGAGTTGTTGGCTTTAGGTGTCGAAGTCAGTACAGATATTTGTGAGCACTTTTCTTACACACGCCAAGATTTATATAACTTAGTCAAAATTGGCGAAATCAAAACCTTTAATGAGTTATTAAAAACGCATGGCAAAGGTCACGGTTGTGAAATATGTAAACCCGCTGTTGGTTCTATTCTAGCGAGTGTGTGGAACGATTATGTGTTGAAAAAAGAGCACATCAGTTTGCAAGACACTAACGATCGCTTCCTTGCCAATATGCAAAAAGACGGAACTTACTCCATCGTACCGCGAATTCCTGGTGGGGAAATAACACCAGATAGATTGATCGTCTTGGGTGAAGTGGCAAAAGAATATAGTTTATACACCAAGATAACGGGTGGTCAGCGTATCGATTTGTTTGGTGCCACCTTGCCACAATTGCCTGAAATTTGGGAAAAATTAATTGCAGCGGGATTTGAAACGGGCCAAGCCTATGGTAAATCCTTGCGTACGGTGAAGTCCTGTGTCGGTAGCACTTGGTGTCGCTATGGTGTGAATGACAGCATGAAGATGGCGATTGATCTGGAAAATCGCTACAAAGGCTTGCGCTCGCCACATAAGATCAAATTCGCAGTATCTGGTTGCACACGAGAATGCGCTGAAGCTCAGAGTAAAGACATCGGTGTGATCGCAACGGAAGGTGGTTGGAATTTATACGTGTGTGGTAACGGCGGTATGAAGCCACGCCACGGTGATTTATTTGCCAAAGATTTAGATGATGAAACCTTAGTGAAATACATCGACCGCGTATTGATGTTTTACACCAAAACTGCGGATCGATTGCAGCGTACCTCCGTTTGGATGGACGGACTGGAAGGCGGTTTGGACTATCTTAAAGATGTGGTGATTCATGACAAGCTAGGATTGTGTGGCGAACTTGAAGCTCGTATGCAGCACGTTGTCGATACTTTCCAATGCGAATGGAAAACCACGTTAGAAGATCCTGAAGCATTAAAGACTTTCCGTCAATTTGTGAACTATGAGGGACGTGATAACAATGTGGTATTCGTTGAAGAGCGCGATCAAATGCGTCCAGCAACAGAATTAGAAAAACAGCAATTAATTGCGAAGGTGGGCTAATACGATGACGATGCCATGGAAATTAATTTGTAAACAAGAGGATTTAATAGAAGGCGCTGGTGTTGCCGCCATAGTGAATGGCGAACAAGTGGCCATCTTCTATGTTCCTGAATCCGACAATCAAGTATTCGCCATTGGAAATTGGGATCCTGTCGGCAAGGCCAATGTCTTGTCCAGAGGTTTGGTTGCTCACCTGCAAGAGCAATGGGTTGTGGCTAGCCCTTTGTACAAACAGCATTTTGTATTGGCGTCGGGTCAATGCCTTGAGGAAGATATTAGTGTACCTCATTGGCTGGCAAAACTTGAAGGCGGTGAAGTGTTTATTGCCGTCAATTAAAACGGTGCATAGTATTGCACGACTGCACTGTTTAGGCGCTTTGTTGGGTGATTGGTAGGTAGAACTTTCTGGATAACTTAACGGCCAACCCAGAGGGAGCAAGGCATGATCTATTTTATAAGTGTTTTCAGAGTTGGCTTGCTTATTGCTTTATCTAGGATAACTGATGCACCGTAAACCGATGATGGCTTACACATAAAGCATACAGATATTACAAAAGGCAACGGGGCCCAATCACTTTTTTAGAAAAGTGATTGGGCCTTTTTTTGTTTTTAAAAAATGTAAAAAGTGCGAGGAAGCTGCATGACGGCAACAATGAAGACAGCAACAAGCGGGAAAACGACCTGTCCATATTGTGGCGTTGGATGTGGCGTCACCTTAACGCTTCCATGCTCTGCAAACGAAGCGGTTCCACCTGTTTCTGGCGATGAAGATCATCCTGCGAATTTTGGTCGTTTGTGTGTGAAAGGCAGCAGTCTTGCGCAAACCATTCAATCAGATGATCGCTTATTAACGCCCATGGTTGATGGTCATCCTGTTGCTTGGGAATCGGCTATTGAAACAGTGAGTGCGAAAATTGCTCAAGTCGTAAAAGATCATGGTCCTGATGCTTTTGCTTTTTATCTTTCTGGTCAGATTCTTACTGAAGATTATTACGTGGCGAATAAACTCGCTAAAGGGTTTATCGGTACAGCCAACGTTGATACCAATTCTCGTTTGTGTATGGCATCTGCGGTGGTCGGCTACAAACGCGCTTTTGGCTCGGACACTGTGCCTTGTAATTATGAAGATCTCGAGCGCTGTGATTTACTTATTATGGTTGGATCAAATGCGGCTTGGACACATCCGATTTTATATCAGCGAATTGCAGCAGCTAAACAGCAACGACCGAATATGAAAGTGGTGGTGATCGATCCACGAGAAACCGCGACTTGCGATATTGCGGATTTGCATTTGGCGATTAAGCCAGGAAGCGACGCGGCGATTTTTTCCTTTTTATTAAATGATTCTGTTCAATCTGGCATTTTGGATCATGACTTTATTACTAATCACACCAACGGATTCGATCTCGCCTTGGCACAAGCGAATGAATCGACACCGAGTCTCTCTTTTACAGCTGATTTTTGTGCTGTTAGTGAGCAAGATTTAACAAGTTTAGCCTGCTGGTGGCGCGACACAGCAAAGACAATCACATTTTATTCTCAAGGGGTGAATCAGTCTTCGTCAGGTGTTGATAAATGCAATGCAATCATTAATTGTCATTTGGCCACGGGGCGTATTGGCAAAGAAGGCGCTGGGCCTTTTTCTATTACTGGTCAGCCAAATGCTATGGGGGGGCGGGAAGTGGGTGGCTTGGCGAACCAGTTAGCTGCTCATATGGATTTCGCTACGTCAGGAGCGCTGGATTTGGTGCAGCGTTTTTGGCAAGCACCCAATATGGCAACAGAAAATGGCTTGAAAGCTGTCGACTTATTTCAAGCCATGGAAGAGGGGAAAGTCAAGGTTGTGTGGATTATGTCGACCAATCCTATGGTGAGCTTACCAGATACCGCTCAGGTTCGACGCGCGCTGGAAAAATGCGAGCTGGTGATTGTCAGTGATTGCAAAGCGCATACTGACACAACGGCCATGGCTGATGTGCTTTTTCCTGCAACAGGTTGGAGTGAAAAGGATGGAACGGTAACGAATTCGGAGCGATGTATTTCCCGTCAACGAGGTTTGTTACCTGCAGCTGGTGATGCTAAGCATGATTGGTGGGCGATTTGTGAAGTGGCAAAAAGTCTTGGTTTTGCAGCTGCTTTTTCTTATCAAAATGTTCATGAGATCTTTGCTGAGCACGCGGCTTTATCGACGTTTGAAAACAATGGCGAGCGCGATTTCGATATTGGTCACTTTGCTAAGATAACCAAAGCTGAATACGACTCTTTGATACCAGTGCAATGGCCTGTGCCAAAAGGTCGGCCAGAAGGCACCAAGCGTATGTTTGAGGATGGGCGTTTTTTTACACCCGACGGTCGAGCACGATTTATTGCGATTACACCAAGTTTGCCAAAGAACCAAGCTTCACAAGAATGGCCTTTTACATTAAATACCGGACGAGTGCGAGATCAGTGGCATACCATGACAAGGACGGGAAATGCTGCGTCTTTGGCTAAGCATACAGCGCAACCTTATGTGGAGGTTCATCCCAAAGATGCGAAATGTTTTGGTATTAAAGATAAAGCCTTGGTACGTCTTACTTCGCCGTATGGGGAAGTTTTATTAAAAGCTAAACTGAGTCGAGCGGTTGCCCCTGCCAATGTATTTGCGCCTATTCATTGGACTCAACAATTTGCCAATGCGTCTGTGGTATCGAATCTTATCCCGCAAGTAGTTGATCCGTTATCAGGTCAGCCGGAATCAAAACATGCCCAGGTACAGCTCGAAGCAGTCACAGACATTTGTTATGGGATGATTGTTTCGGATGCACCACTTGTATTATCTGACTGTCTATATTGGTGCCAAGTGCCTTCCGAGCAAGGCTATCACTACGAAGTGGTTTGGCCTAATGGACAAACGCAAGCTTCGCTTAAATCGATAGATGTAGAACAAAGTCAAGATTCAGCTGAAAAAGCAGAATGGCTGGAGTATTCGAATCCGCTTACACAGCAAATTCGATTGGCAAAACTGATTGACCAAACACTGACCTTGCTTGTGTATATGCATCCGCAACCTGAATCCATCATGGCTGATTGGTTAGTCTCTAAGTTGGCGATAAATACGTCGTTATCAATACAAGATCGTTTGGCGATTTTGGTGGGTACTCCAGCAAACATTGAAGATAAAGGTGAGATTATTTGTTCTTGTTATCAAGTTGGCAGCAAGCAAATAGAAAAGGCGATTGCGTCAGGTGTTTGTTCTGTTGATGCGTTGGGCGCCAAGCTCAAATGTGGCACCAACTGCGGCTCTTGTCTTCCTGAATTAAAACGATTTATTCCCATTGTGGCGGAGTTATCAGCATGACTTACAGAGCTACTACTAGTAAAGCAACTACTAGCACAACCATCAGAATGAGTAACGACTTCACTCAATATGTAAAAATCTTAGGTCGTGGAAAGAAAGGCGCGCGCAGTCTAACATTGGAAGAAGCCGAGCACGCCATGAGTTTGATGTTATCCGGCGATGTAGCGCCAGAACAGTCGGGGGCTTTCTGGATGCTAATTCGGATACGAGAAGAGACTGTTGAAGAAACGGTTGGTTTTACCAAAGCGACCAGGCAGTACTTATTAAAAAAACAACCTCTGGGCATAAACATCGATTTAGATTGGCCTGCTTATGCTGGCAAACGTAATGAATTGCCTTGGTTTTTATTAGCAGCTCTCGCGCTCGCTAATACGGGCGTGAATATTGTGATGCATGGCCATACGTTTGATGGGGAAAACCGAATGTATGTGGAGCATGCCATCAGTAAATTGGGCTTGGTCGTATGTAATTCCAAAGGTCAGCTAAAACACGAGCTTGAGACAAGCCACTTTGCATATATGCCACTGGCTGAGATAGATGAATCGTTAGGCGCTATGATGGACCTTAAATATGTTTTGGGTTTACGTTCACCAGTAAATACTGTGGTGCGTATGATGAATCCGTTTTTTGCCGACAACAGTGTTCATGGTGTGTTTCACCGTGGTTATGATCAGTTGCATCTAGCTGCTTGCGAGCAGTTAGGTGATGCGTCTGTGTTAGTATTTCGTGGTGGTAATGGCGAAGCAGAAGTAAATCCAGAACGAGATGTCACTTTAGGGAAATGGCAAGATGGTATGGCGACTTGGTCAGATTGGCCAAAGGCTGAGAAAGAGCATAAGCGATTAAAAGATAATTTAGATCTGTCTCGATTGACGGATCATTGGCGCGGTGATCAGCTTGATCAGTTTGGTGGGCAAGCTGTGCGACAAACCGTTGCGTCAGTGGCAGGGCTTCTTTATGGTGTTTCGTCTCATGAAGAGTGTCTTGTTTTGGCTGATGATATATGGGCTAGAAGAGATAAAGGGTATTTTGATTCGATTTTGTAGAAAGAGAAAGTGATATGGCGTTTATATCCTTATCGGCGGCGGTGTTAGCTGGTGGAAAAGCAGAGCGAATGTCGCGTCAGGACAAAGGTTTGCTGTTGTTTCAGAATGAGCCTATGGCCTTGTCAGTAGGACGAGCTTTACAGCAGGTTGCTGAAAGAGTGTTTATTAATGCCAACCGAAATTTTGAAGCTTATGCAAAGCTTGGTTATGAAGTGGTTGTCGATGAGCTATGTCATCAAGGAAAAGGACCTTTGTCTGGCTTATTAACTTGTTTGGCCTTTGCTAAAACATCGCATTTATTGATCTCGCCTTGCGATACGCCTCGCATTAGCGGTGAAGCTTTTGCAAAACTAAAAGAAGCCAGCTTATTGTCACCAGAGAAAATCTATTATTTAAGAGGAGCTTCGGGGGCTCATCCTTTGCATGCTATCTTACCTGTTGAAACTGCGTTTGCTGCCCTTAAGTGCTTTTTAGGAGAGGGGCAACGTTACAGCGTATTAGGCTTTTATAATATGTTTGGTTGTCAGTCTGTTGCTTGGGACAATGCTGCAGAGTTACTCAATGTTAATACACCTGACGAGTTGGCCTAAGCTCTGCTTATGTTGGTATGTATCTCTTAGGATTGGCTCATGGATTCGATATCTAGGCGATAAGACTCACCGTCTTCTTTATGCTCCATTTTGACCAGTAAATAGTCAAATTTTGGCACAAACCAAAAAGAGGTTCTTTTACCTTTTTCTAGATTATCGGTTCTGATGATTTTAATTGCAGAGACTCGGCCAAGCTTAGTGTCGATGGTTTCCATTTTTTCACGTTCAAAGCGCCAGTTTTTAATGTAACCGCCATCGGCAATCTGATAGTCGAATTCATTTTTACCCATTTTGAGATCTTGTCTAACTTGCAACTGAATAGATAGTTTGTCTAATGTTTTGGGTGGTATCGTAAGGTTCCAAGGTTTGTCTTTTACATCATTATGGACAAGCTTGTTTTCCCAATCAAAAGTGAGTACCGCGCTTCTTTTTTTTCCTAGAGCCGAGCTATGATATTCGTATTTGGCAGGAATTATTTGATGGTCTTCAACGTAGAAAATTGATGATTCATTAAGCGAGGCGATCATGCTGTCTGCTGTAAATACAAACTGCCACGAATTGTCTGCTTTTTTAGATAAGGTCTGTTTGCCTTCCACTTTTAGGCTAATGCCTTTTTTCCAGATTGTGCTGTAAACAGCAGAGTAAGGTTTAAGGAAGGTTTCTTGTGGTTTTGTTTCAGTAGCATTTGCTTTTATTGAAGAAAAAGAAAGTATGGGAATACTCATAAAAATGGCCATTAAAAACATTGGAATTTTACGAGTTCTCATACTTTCTCCTACATCATGTTAGTGCTTCGTTATATAAAATGCCGCTTTCAGGCAGTGCATTCTTATCAAAAAAAGCCTTTCCGTCATGGAATGTTAATCTTTCTTCACTGAACCATTTAACCGCCAGTGGGTAGATAATATGTTCTAAACAGTGAACTTTACTAGCTAAAGTTTCTGCTGTTTCTTCTTGCGCTATTTCTGTACTCGCTTGAAGAATAACAGCGCCAGCATCTAGTTCTGGACTAACAAAGTGTACCGATACTCCATGCTCTTTTTCGTTTGCATCAATAGCACGCTGATGCGTATTTAAGCCTTTGTACTTTGGAAGCAAAGAAGGGTGAATGTTTAGCATTCTACCTTCAAAATGTTTCGCAAAGGTTTCAGTTAGAATACGCATAAAACCAGCGAGAACAACCAATTTTGGTTGGTATTGATCGATAAGCGCTTGCAGCTCAGTATCAAATTCTTCTCGACTATCAAACGACTTATGATTAAGTGTGTGCGTTGGAATGCCTGCTAGCTTGGCACGCTCTAAACCATAAGCTTCTGCTTTGTTGCTAATAACAGCGCAGATCTTGATATTGAGTAGTCCTTGCAAGCTTTGATCTATCAAAGCTTGCAAGTTGCTACCGCTGCCAGAAATTAAGACAACGATCGGATAACTCATGCCTGCGTTTCTAGATCAGAGATTAAAACCTCTTTTCCGCCGTTGCGAGGGCAAATGTCACCGATGATCCAAGCATTTTCACCTTCAGCTTTCAGAATGGCCAATGCCTCGTCTGCTTTTGCTGCATCAATAGAAAGTACCATGCCGACACCGCAGTTTAAAACACGGTACATTTCTTCTTGCTTAACATTTCCTTGTTCTTGCAACCAATCAAACACAGCAGGACGTTTCCAGCTAGTTGCGTCGATACGAGCTGCTGCATCTTCAGGAAGAACGCGAGGTATATTTTCAAGTAAGCCGCCACCAGTAATGTGAGCTAGTGCATTCACAGAAATGGATTCCATTAATTTAAGAATGGATTTGACGTAAATACGAGTTGGCTCCATTAGCGCATCTTTCAAAGCAACACCGTCGATATCTTGATTAAGATCCGCTTTGCTTACTTCAAGGATTTTACGAATAAGTGAGTAGCCGTTTGAATGTGGGCCAGATGAGCCTAAAGCAATCAATTTGTCGCCAGCTTTTACTTTGCTGCCGTCAATGATGTTTTCTTCTTCAACCACGCCAACACAAAAGCCAGCTAGATCGTAATCGCCGTCATGGTACATGCCAGGCATTTCGGCGGTTTCACCACCAACAAGTGCACAGCCTGCTTGTAGGCAGCCTTCACCAATGCCTGTCACAACGTTTGCAGCCACATCAACATCTAGCTTGCCAGTTGCGTAGTAATCTAGGAATAATAGTGGCTCAGCACCAGCTACTACTAGATCGTTAACACACATAGCGACGAGGTCGATACCAATAGTGTCATGTTGGTTAAGGTCCATTGCTAGACGAAGCTTAGTACCAACACCATCGGTGCCAGAAACAAGAATGGGGTTTTTGTATTTTGTTGGAAGACGTGTCAAAGCACCAAATCCACCCAGACCACCCATTACTTCAGGGCGACGAGTTTTTTTGCTTACGCCTTTAATACGTTCAACAAGTTGATTGCCTGCGTTGATATCAACGCCTGCGTCTTTATAACTAATGGATGGTTTATCCGACTTGGTCATTGCCTATGCCTTATCATGGTACGAGGAAAAAAAGGCATTTTAGCATAGTGGCGCATTAGGGCTATGGTTCTTTGCAATTAAGACAGTAGAATAGGCAAATAAACGAAGGAAGGGTTATGAATTCTCGTATATTTTTACTACTAATCAGTGTTTTTTGTATTTCGCCAGCCAATGCTGTCCCTGTTCAGGGGCTTTATAGTGCTGAAATTAACTTGCCAGTGACACAATCTGAGGCACAAATGCTAAATGAAGCATTTGGTTTGGCTGCTGAAGATGTGCTGATAAAAGTATCGGGTGATAAAAATGCCATTACTGGTGATCTGTTGGAGCAAGCTAAAAAGAAAGCGCCAACTTGGGTGGCGCAGCATTCTGTTGCATCGCTTAGCGAGTTGTTGCCTTCAGATGATGGGCTGGTTCCTGGTAAGCAAGTTAAAGTGACTTTCTATCAAGAATCTATTGATGGCTTTTTGTCGCAGAGTAACTTGCCAGTTTGGGGTGATAATCGACCTTCTGTCTTAGTTTGGTTGGTAAATGAAAATAATGGCGTTAGGGCTCTGTCTGGTTCAAAAGAGCCATCTGATGCATTAAATAAATTAGCACAATCTACAAGTAAAATAGGTGTGCCTATCTATGCACCTTTGCTTGATGATGTTGATAAAAGAAGTCTTTCTGCATCAGATGTTTGGGGTTTCTTTGAAGACAGCATAATGAATGCAAGTAAGCGTTATCAGACAGATTCTGTGGCTGCTTTGAGAATAAGTAATTACGCAGGTCAAGTTGGTGGTAATTTGCTGGTGTTGTTAAAAAATGGTGAGACAGAGCGATTTGTTTTACGTGGTGAGAATCTTAATGATTTAATTGATCAAGCGAGCGCATATTTGGCTAAAGCTTTTTCATCTCGTTATGCTTCAGTACGTAATGGTGGCTCTGCTAGCAAGATTAATATTCAAGTGGTAGGTGTTACAAACTACAGCATTATGAATAAAGTGCAGTCCTATTTAGAAAGTATAGGTGTAGTTCGCGATGTAACTTTGGTCCAAGTGGATGGTGAAAAAATAGAGTTTTCGATTGAAATTGATGGTGACAAGCAAAAATTATTTAACAGTATATCGCTGAGTCGGTTGTTAATTAATGCGCCGTTAAATGCTTTAGATCCTGATGCAAATCGAGTTGTGTCTTATCAGTATAGTGGAGTGAATTAAATGACAGATCTATTGGATGAAAAAGTTATAGAGCGAGATTTTTTTGCTCGTCCAGTGGAGGAGCAAGGCGATTTCTTAGCACAAACTTGGTGTAATCACTGTATGGAAGTGGACTTAGGTATGACTAACCCTAAGGAGTTTGAAAGTGAAGATAGAGTTTGGATAGAAGGTGATTGTGTTAAGTGTGGTAATTCGACTGTGACTGAAATAGTTGAAGACGATGAAGAATAACGCTTAGTTTTAAAGCAAATTTTAGACATAAAAAACCGCGCTTATTGGCGCGGTTTTTTTTAATGCATTAGTCCAATAAATTATTTTTTAACAGGGTAATCGCGTTTAGGCTTACCAATATATAATTGACGAGGGCGGCCAATTTTATATGGTCCACTGATCATTTCGTTCCAATGAGAGATCCAGCCAATGGTACGAGACATAGCAAAAATCACAGTAAACATACTGGACGGAATGCCAATTGCTTTCATAATGATGCCTGAATAGAAATCCACGTTGGGGTAAAGCTTACGCTCTACAAAGTATGGATCTTCTAGTGCAATTTGCTCAAGGCGTTTTGCAATTTTTAGCAATGGATCATCAGACTGACCTAATTCTGCCAATACTTGGTCACAGGTTTCGCGCATAACTTTTGCACGTGGGTCAAAGTTTTTGTAAACACGATGACCGAAGCCCATCAATCTGAATGGATCATTTTTATCCTTTGCTTTAGCAATATATTCATCGATATTTTCAACATCACCGATTTCTTCTAGCATTGTCAGTACAGCTTCATTGGCGCCGCCATGAGCAGGCCCCCAAAGTGTTGCAATGCCCGCTGCAATACAAGCAAACGGGTTAGCACCAGATGAACCAGCTAAACGTACCGTAGATGTAGATGCGTTCTGTTCATGATCCGCATGAAGAATGAAAATTCTGTCCATTGCTTTAGCAAAAACAGGATTAACTTTATAGTCTTCACAAGGCGTTGCAAACATCATATACAAGAAGTTCTCGGCATAAGATAGGTCGTTACGTGGGTACATAACAGGCTGATCTTTCGAGTACTTGTAACAGATCGATGCCAAAGTCGGCATTTTAGAAATTAGGCGAAAAGCCGCAATTTCACGATGCTTCGGATTGGTGATATCCATATGGTCTTGGTAAAAGGCTGATAATGCACCCACTAGGCCGCACATAATAGCCATAGGGTGAGCATCATTTCTAAAGCCTTCGATGAATTTGTGCATCGATTGGTTCACCATAGTGTGCTTGCCAACCGTTTTTTCGAATTCGGCTTTTTGATCTTTATCAGGAAGCTCCCCATAAAGTAACAAATAGCATGTCTCTAGGTAATCTGAGTGTTCTGCAAGTTGGGCGATTGGGTAGCCACGATGCAAAAGGATTCCAGCGTCTCCATCTATGAACGTAATAGAGGATTCACAAGAGCCGGTAGACATAAAGCCTGGATCGTAGGTGAATACACCGTTAGCGCCTAGGCCTCGAACGTCGATAACGTCTGTGCCTAAAGTGCCTGAAAGAACAGGAAGTTCGATAGTTTTATCGATCCCGTCCACTTTGAGTGTCGCTTTTTTATCAGCCATTTATGGTCTCCTTCGTATTCTGATTCGGGGCTATTAAGTTATTGTTTGACTCTATCTAGCCCAGAAGGTGCGGAAAAAATACTGTCTCTAGACTATAAAAGTCAATCTTGTTCATTTGCACTCTATTTACATTGTGGTGCGTAATTTTGTAATTATCTGACAAAATTGTAATGTGGGCTAAAGTCAAGGTGTTGTTGGTTTTTATCTATGTTTTTGATATATATGAATTTTATTTGTTTTTTGTGGGTAATAAATTATGTAATTTTATACCATTATTGTTTCGGCTTATGGTTACATTCATTTGCTGAATGGTGACCATTGAAAACCTCTTGTTCAGTCTATTTGTCTTAGTATTTTTGGCTGGTCTATAATTGCGCCTCAGACGATTTCATTGATTTGTTGATGCTAATGGATAAAAGAGAGTCGCTTTTAAACATTTGTTTGCAAATCGATGAGATTTTCAAAGTAGGCCTATGACGTGGTTACGTTACTCTTTTTTAAGGTTTATGTAAGCACGTATAGACATTGGGTCGTGATTGACCATTCAATCGATAAGATGGTGTAAAAAGTCGTGAATAAAAAAAGACCAGTCAACCTTGATATTTTAACCATATCTCAGCCAGTCACAGCAATCGTGTCTATTCTTCACCGTGTAACAGGAATCATCCTTTTTGTAGGATTGGCTTTCTTGTTTTATGCATTCGATCTTTCTTTGGAATCTCAAGAAGGTTTTGATCAGGTGGTTAATGCACTGCAAACTAGCTTTCTAGTAAAGTTTGTTATTTGGGGTGTTGTTTCTGCGCTGATGTACCACTTCGTAGCAGGTGTAAAACACTTGTTCATGGATATGGGGTATTTTGAAGAGTTAGAAAGCGGACGTCATGCTGCTATCGCAAATATTGTGATTGCTGCGGTTCTTATTGTGTTAGCGGGAGTGTGGATATGGTAACTCAAATCACAAGTTTTGGACGTTCAGGTCTTTATGACTGGATGATGCAGCGAGTTTCTGCTGTAGTTTTGTCTTTATACACAGTTTTTATTATCGGTTATTTGTTGCTAAATCCTGATCTTACATACGACCAGTGGAGCGCTTTGTTTGAAGCTACGTGGATGCGTATATTTAGCTTGATGGTGCTTTTGTCTATTGGTATGCATTCTTGGATTGGCTTGTGGTCTATTTCTACTGACTATATTAAAGCAACCGGTGCTCGTTTCTTTTTTCAATCTCTATGCGGTCTTGTAATGTTTGTTTACATCGTATGGGGTGTTCAGGTTCTTTGGGGGCTATAAGTAATGGCAAATATTCGTACTATTTCTTTTGATGCCATTGTTATCGGTGGCGGTGGCGCAGGTATGCGTGCAGCGCTTCAGTTAACTGAATCTGGTTTGAATACCGCATGTGTTACTAAAGTATTTCCGACTCGTTCACACACTGTATCGGCACAAGGTGGTATTACCTGTGCGATTGCAAGTGATGATCCAAATGATGATTGGCGCTGGCACATGTATGACACCGTAAAAGGGTCAGATTACATTGGTGACCAAGACGCAATCGAATACATGTGTTCTGTTGGTCCTCAAGCAGTTTTTGAACTTGAGCATATGGGTCTACCATTCTCTCGTACAGAGCAGGGTCGTATTTACCAGCGTCCATTTGGTGGTCAGTCTAAAGATTTCGGTAAGGGTGGTCAGGCTGCCCGTACTTGTGCGGCTGCTGACCGTACAGGTCATGCTCTTCTTCATACGCTTTATCAGGGTAACCTTAAAGGCGGCACGACATTCTTGAACGAATGGTATGCAACTGATCTTGTGAAAAATAGCGAAGGTGCGGTTGTTGGTGTTATTGCAATTTGTATCGAAGATGGTGAAACCGTTTACCTTAAAGCTAAAGCAACTGTTATCGCGACTGGTGGTGCTGGCCGTATTTACCAATCTACTACTAATGCCCACATCAATACAGGTGATGGTGTGGGTATGGCATTGCGTGCCGGTTTCCCAATGCAAGATATGGAAATGTGGCAATTTCACCCAACAGGAATTTACGGTGCAGGTACACTTGTAACTGAAGGTTGTCGTGGTGAAGGTGGTTACTTAATCAATAAAGACGGTGAGCGCTTCATGGAGCGTTATGCTCCAAACGCAAAAGACCTTGCTGGTCGTGATGTTGTTGCTCGCTCAATGGTTCTTGAGATTTTGGAAGGCCGTGGATGTGGTCCTGATGGCGATCACGTATTGCTTAAATTGGATCATTTGGGTGAAGAAACGTTGAATAAACGTCTTCCTGGTATTCTTGAGCTTTCTCGTACTTTTGCTCACGTTGATCCAGTTAAAGAGCCAATTCCAGTTATTCCTACTTGTCACTACATGATGGGTGGTATTCCAACCAATATCGGCGGCCAAGCAATTAAAATTAATGAAGCAGGTGAAGAGACGATTGTTGATGGTCTTTACGCTTGTGGTGAGGCTGCATGTGTATCTGTACACGGTGCAAACCGCCTTGGTGGTAACTCGTTACTTGATTTGGTTGTATTTGGGCGTGCTGTTGGTATTCAAGTTAAAAAATCTTTGGATGAAGGTTTTGAGTCATTGGATGCTGCAGATACTGATATTGAAAAGGCGTTGGTTCGTCTAAATCGCTTGAATAACACAACAGGTGGCGAAAGTGTTTCTGCGGTTCGTGCAGACCTTCAGCGTGTAATGCAGCTCTACTTCGGTGTATTCCGTGATGGCGAAGCAATGCAGAAAGGTTTGGCTCAACTTAAAGACATTCGTACTCGCGTTGAGAACTTGCACCTTGAAGATAAGAGTCAAGCCTTTAATACTGCTCGTATTGAAGCGCTTGAACTTGAGAACCTACTGGAAGTTGCTGAAGCTACAGCGATTCCTGCTGAATTCCGTAAGGAAAGCCGTGGCGCTCATGCGCGTAATGACTTTACTGAACGTGACGATGAAAACTGGTTGAAACATTCTTTGTTCCACCCAGCTGATAAGAAAGTGACTAAGCGCGATGTAAACTTCGCGCCAAAAACTATGGAAGCTTTCCCACCTAAAATTCGTTCATACTAAGGAGTTGTGTCAATGTTAGTTAGTATTTATCGCTACAATCCTGAGAAGGACGACGCTCCTTATATGCAGGATTATGAAATTGAGTTGCCAGAAGGTAAAGACCTAATGGTGCTTGATGTTTTAAACTTGTTGAAGGCTCAAGATTCTAGTATTTCGTACCGTCGTTCATGCCGTGAAGGTGTGTGTGGTTCAGATGGTATGAATATGTCAGGCAAAAATGGTCTAGCTTGTATCACACCAGTTTCAGAAGCGGTTAAAAAAGGTAGGTTGGTATTACGTCCACTTCCTGGTTTGCCTGTGGTTCGTGATCTTGTTGTAGATATGGGGCAATTTTATAAGCAATATGAGAAGATTCGCCCATTCTTGATCAATGATGCGCCTGCACCAGCAATTGAGCGCTTGCAAAGCCCTGAAGAGCGTGAAAAGCTTGATGGACTTTACGAATGTATTCTATGTGCTTGTTGTTCAACTGCTTGTCCATCTTTCTGGTGGAACCCAGATAAGTTTGTTGGGCCATCAGGTTTGTTGCAAGCATATCGTTTCTTGGCTGATAGTCGTGATACGGCAACCCAAGAGCGTCTTAGTGATTTAGATGATCCTTTCAGTGTCTTCCGTTGCCACGGTATTATGAACTGTGTGAACGTTTGTCCTAAAGGGTTAAATCCTACTAAGGCAATTGGTAATATCCGTACTATGCTTTTGCAGAGAGCGACCTAATAATGCTCCGTGTGGTTCATAATGGTAATTTGATGTGACCACCGAAAGTAGGCGGCTTGAATATTGATTCAATGCCGCCGTTTTTGCATATTCTAATGTAGAGAATGTAACAAAAAGAATTTAAAATTCGATCTTTACGAGCAAGGATGCACTAAGAAAAGCCACTAACTCAGTGATTATGGATTCAAAGGGTTTTGTTTAATTAAATGAAACGCTTTTAGTGGCTTAGTATTGAACGTAAAAGGGCGAAAGTAGCTGGAAATAAACAAAAAATCGAGGCTTTAATAGCCTTACGGGCCTGATAAAATGATCGATCTTAATCATAGGTTGATACCGGGACCCCGGTAGCTGGCTCGAACATAAGGGTGATCGAGAATGCACGAAAGTTTAATGGAGTTGCTGTGGAGCACCTCTCATTTTTCAGGTGGAAACTTGGAATATGTTGAAGGGTTGTTTGAAAGCTACCTCGTCGATCCGAACTCTGTGTCGGAAGAATGGCGTAAATGTTTTGATCAATTGCCTCGCGTAAGTGAAGCGCAATCAACTGATCTTCCTCATTCAGTGATTCAAGAACAGTTTTTACAGATTGGTAAGAACAAGTTCCGCTCAATGCCTGTTTCTACAGGCGTAGTGGCTAGTTCTGCACATGAGCAAAAACAAATTAATGTCTTGCAGTTGATTAATGCTTATCGCGTACGCGGGCATCAACATGCAACACTTGATCCGCTTGGATTGCAAAAACGTGAGAAAGTTGCCGACCTAGATATTGGTTACCACCAATTAACGGGCGCTGACTTAGATACAACATTCAATGTAGGTTCTTTGTTCTTTAACAAAGATTCTCTTAAATTAAGTGAAATTGTATCCGAGCTTGAAAAAACTTATTGCGGAAGCATAGGTTATGAATTCATGCACATTGTTGATACGCAGGAAAAAGCGTGGCTTCAGCAGCGTGTAGAATCTGTTCGTTCTCATCCAGAATACTCACAAGAAACTCGCGAAAACCTACTTGAGCGTTTGACTGCGGCTGAAGGCTTAGAGAAATATCTTGCTAGCCGTTACCCAGGTGCAAAACGTTTTGGTCTTGAGGGTGGCGAGAGTTTGATCCCTATGGTGAATGAATTGATTCAACGTTCTGGTGCACTCGGTGCTAAAGAAGTTGTGATCGGTATGGCTCACCGTGGCCGTCTAAACGTATTAGTTAATACGCTAGGCAAAAACCCTAAAGACTTATTTGATGAGTTTGAAGGTAAAAAATTAGTTAACACTTCAGGTGACGTTAAATACCACCAAGGCTTCTCTTCTAATGTGATGACGGCGGGTGGGGAAGTTCATATAGCCCTCTCTTTCAACCCATCGCATTTGGAAATAGTTTCTCCTGTTGTTGAAGGTTCGGTTCGTGCCCGTCAAGATCGTCGTAAAGACACGACAGGTAAGACTGTTGTTCCTATCTCGATTCACGGTGATGCTGCTTTTGCTGGTCAAGGTGTGGTTATGGAGACATTCCAGATGTCTCAAACTCGTGCTTATCGTACCGGCGGTACAGTACATATCGTAATCAACAACCAAGTTGGCTTTACTACCAACCGTCAAGAAGACTCGCGTTCTACTGAATATGCGACAGATGTTGCTAAAATCATTCAAGCGCCTATCTTCCACGTTAATGGTGATGATCCTGAAGCGGTATTGTTTGTTACACAGCTAGCATTAGACTACCGTTACGAGTTTGGTCGTGATGTTGTGATTGACATGGTTTGTTACCGTCGTCGTGGTCACAATGAAACAGACGAACCTTCTGGTACTCAGCCACTAATGTACAGTGTAATCAATAATCTGAAAACAACGCGTACTCTTTACTCAGAGCGTCTAGTTGCAGAGTCTGTTGTTACGCAAGAAAAATCTGATCAAATGGTTATTGAGAATCGTGAAGATTTAGACAATGCTCGCCATGTTGCGAAAAGTCTTGTTCTTGAGTCTCAGACTGGTTCATTTGTTGATTGGAAGCCTTATCTTGGTGTTGAATGGACTGATGCAGGTGATACAACATACCCATTGGCTAAATTGCAGGAAGTCGCTAAGAAATTAACGAATATTCCTGATGGTGTGGTTGTTCAGCGTCAAGTTCAAAAGATTTACCAAGACCGAGATAAAATGACAGCGGGTGCTTTACCTCTAAACTGGGGTTACGCAGAGACGTTAGCGTTTGCAACTTTGCTTGAGCAAGACTATCCGATTCGTATTACAGGTCAGGATTCTGGTCGTGGTACTTTCTCGCATCGTCATGCGGTAATTCATAGCCAAAAAGATGGCAGTACCTATATTCCTCTGAAACATTTGTCAGATGATCAGCCTACGATGGATCTCTATGACTCTTACCTTTCAGAAGAAGCGGTATTGGCCTTTGAGTATGGTTATGCAAGTACTTCACCTAAAGGCTTGGTTATTTGGGAAGCGCAGTTTGGCGATTTTGCTAATGGTGCACAGGTTGTAATTGACCAATTTATTACCAGTGGCGAACATAAATGGGGCCGCCTATGTGGTTTAACTATGTTGTTGCCACACGGTTATGAAGGTCAAGGTCCTGAGCATTCATCAGCACGACTAGAGCGCTTCTTGCAGCTTTGTGCCGAATATAATATTCAGGTTTGTGTGCCGACTACACCGTCACAAATTTTCCATATCATTCGTCGTCAAGCGATTCGTCCAATGCGTCGTCCGCTGATCATAATGTCTCCTAAGAGTTTGTTGCGTCATAAACAAGCGATTTCGACATTAGAAGACTTGGCGGAAGGAAGCTTTAAAACGGTCTTACCAGAATCATCTGAAGCTGTTACTGCGGATAAAGTAAAACGTATTGTTTTATGTAGCGGTAAGGTTTATTTCGACTTGATTAACCGTCGTGAAGAGCTACAAAAAGATGATGTTGCTGTGATTCGTTTGGAGCAATTGTATCCGTTCCCATATGCAGACCTTGAGTCTGAGTTAGAACAGTACAAAAATGTTGATAGCTTGGTTTGGTGTCAAGAAGAGCCGAAAAACCAAGGTGCTTGGCATGCCAATCGTCACCGTATGAATCGAGTATTGGAAAAATTGTATCCAGAATTGAAAATCCGCTTTGCAGGTCGAATTTCGTCTGCTGCGCCAGCGGCTGGTTACATGTCTATCCATGTTGAAGAACAAGAAGCGCTGGTCAACGACGCATTAGTTGGTTAGTACCATAGCCTGTCAGAGAGATAAGGGTATAAAATGAGCATTGAAATTAAAGCACCTACTTTTCCAGAATCTGTAGCAGACGGCACCGTTGCTACTTGGTACAAAAAGCCAGGCGAAGCCTGTGCTCGTGATGAACACATTGTAGACATCGAGACAGATAAAGTTGTCTTAGAAGTCGTTGCACCTGCTGATGGTGTGCTAAAAGAAATTTTAAAAGCGGAAGGCGACATCGTATTGAGCGATGAAGTGTTGGCTATTTTCGAATCTGGTGCAGCAGCTTCTGCCGCTCCAGCTGAAAAAGCAGCAGCTCCTGCAGCTGCAGCTGCCACTTCTTCTTCAAATGAGACTGTTCAAATTAAAGCGCCGACTTTCCCTGAATCTGTTGCTGATGGTACGGTTGCTACTTGGTACAAACAGCCAGGTGAAGCTTGTTCACGTGATGATCATATTGTTGATATCGAAACCGATAAAGTTGTTCTAGAAGTCGTAGCGCCTGCTGATGGTGTGATTGGCGAAATCTTGAAAAACGAAGGCGATACTGTTCTTAGTGACGAAGTTCTTGCTAACTTCTTGGTTGGTGCATCTGGCGCTGAAGCGGCATCTGTTCCTTCAGCTTCTACTTCTGCTGCAGAAGCAGACGAAGACGGTGTTGCAGGTCCTGCTGCTCGTAAAGCACTTTCTGAGGCAGGTCTAACTGTTGCTCAAGTTAAGGGCACAGGCAAAGGCGGTCGTATTACTAAAGAAGATGTTGACGCTGCTGTTAAAGCAAAATCAGCAGCTCCTGTTGCCACTCCTGCAAAAGCCGCTTCTGCACCAGCTCCTAAAGCTGCAGCTACACCAATGGCAGCACTAGGCGCTGAAGGTCGGATCGAAAAACGAGTTCCTATGACTCGTCTTCGCGCAACTATTGCTAAGCGTTTGGTTGAAGCTCAGCAAACTGCTGCTCTATTGACGACTTACAATGAAGTGAACATGGGTCCAATCATGGAACTTCGTAAGAAGTACAAAGATGAGTTTATCAAAGCTCATAACGGTACTAAGCTTGGTTTTATGTCGTTCTTCGTTAAAGCGGCGACTGAAGCACTTAAACGTTTCCCTGCAGTAAACGCATCTATCGATGGCAATGACATGGTCTACCATGGTTACCAAGATATCGGTGTTGCTGTTTCTACTGATCGTGGTTTGATGGTTCCTGTTCTTCGTAATACTGAAGCAATGGGTCTTGCGGATATCGAGTCAGCAATCATGGACTTCGCGCTTCGTGGTCGTGATGGCAAACTTGGTATGGATGACATGCAAGGTGGTACTTTCACTATTACTAATGGTGGTACTTTCGGTTCTTTGCTTTCTACGCCAATCATCAACCCACCGCAAACAGCTATCTTGGGTATGCACAAAATCCAAGAGCGCCCAATGGCAGTGAATGGTCAAGTTGTGATTCAACCAATGATGTATTTGGCCTTGTCTTATGATCACCGTATGATTGACGGCAAAGAAGCCGTACAATTCTTGGTAACGATCAAAGACTTGCTTGAAGACCCAGCACGTCTTTTACTTGAAATCTAAGTATTCGTACCAACTATTTTGTATGAATTGAATGCTGAGTGGCATTGTGTGTGCTGCTCAGCTTGACTGAAAAATGGGACCTCTTATGTCTGATAAATTTGATGTTGTTGTAATTGGTGGCGGCCCTGGCGGCTATGTAGCCGCTATCCGAGCTGCTCAGTTAGGTTTGAAAACAGCCTGTATCGAAAAATGGTTAGACAAAGATAGCAAGCCTCGCCTTGGCGGAACTTGTTTGAACGTTGGCTGTATTCCTTCTAAAGCGTTGTTAGATTCTTCACAAAAATACCATGATGCAAAAGACGCTTTTGGCGTTCATGGTATTAGTATGAAAGATGTCGCTATGAATGTTGATACTATGGTTGATCGTAAAGACAAAATCGTAGATCAATTGACAAGTGGCATCACAGGCCTTTTCAAAGCAAATGGCGTAACTAGCTTTGAAGGTTTCGGTAAAGTTCTAGCGAACAAGAAAGTAGAATTTACTGCGCATGATGGTACTGTGACTGTTATTGAAACTGAAAACGTTATTCTAGCAACGGGTTCTGTGCCAGTTAACATTCCACCAGCTCCTCGTACTGGCGATATTATCGTTGATAACGAAGGTGCTCTTGATTTCCGCGCTGTACCAAAACGTCTTGGCGTTATCGGTGCAGGTGTAATCGGTCTAGAACTTGGTTCTGTATGGGCTCGTCTAGGTTCTGAAGTTGTTGTGCTTGAAGCGCAAGACTCTTTCCTAAGCCTTTGTGACCAAGACCTTGCTAAAGAAGCGGCTAAAATCTTCAAGAAACAACATCTTGATATTCGTCTTGGCGCTCGCGTTACTGGTAGCCAAATCAATGGTGAAGAAGTTGAAGTAACTTACCTTGATGCTAAAGGCGAAGAGCAGAAGCAGACATTTGACAAGTTAATTGTTGCTGTTGGTCGTAAACCATTCACTCAAGGTTGTTTCTCTGAAGACTCTGGTGTGAAATTGGACGAGCGTGGTTTTGTCTTTGTTGATGAGCAATGCCGTACTTCTGTTCCAGGCGTATACGCGATTGGTGACATCGTTCGTGGTCCAATGTTGGCTCACAAAGCATCAGAAGAAGGTGTGATGGTTGCGGATATTATCGCTGGCCATAAAGCACAAATGAATTATGACTGTATTCCATCTGTTATTTATACTCATCCAGAACTAGCTTGGGTTGGTAAAAATGAGCAAGAGCTAAAAGCAGAAGGTGTTAAGTTTAAAGTGGGTAAATTCCCATTTGCAGCGTCTGGTCGTGCTATGGCGGCTAATGACACTGATGGTTTCGTTAAAATGATTGCTTGTGAAGAAACTGACCGTATCTTAGGTTGCCATATTATTGGTGGTCATGCGGCTGATTTGATCGCACAAGCGGTTATTGCAATGGAATTCGGTTCTACAGCAGAAGATATTGCTTTGACTGTATTTGCTCACCCAACAGTAAGTGAAGCAGTTCATGAAGCAGCGCTAGCGGTAGATAACCACGCGATTCATATCGCAAACCGTAAAAAGCGTTAATAAATTAGATTTGCCGGCTTCGAGCCGGCAATTTCTGTCTTAGCGGGCAGAGCTTATGTCAATCATTCAGATGAGCGGAAGAATCAAATGAACTTACATGAATATCAGGCTAAACAGCTTTTTGCTGAATACGGCCTGCCAGTATCTACAGGATACGCAGTAGACACGCCTGAAGCGGCAGTTGAAGCAGCGAAAAAAATTGGTGGTGACAAGTGGGTTGTTAAAGCTCAGGTTCACGCTGGTGGTCGCGGTAAAGCGGGCGGTGTAAAGCTTGTTGATTCTTATGAAGAAGTTGCAGCGTTTACACAAAACTGGATAGGCAAAAACCTCGTTACTTATCAAACAGATGCAAAGGGTCAGCCTGTTACTAAGATTCTTGTTGAATCATGCACTGACATTGCAAACGAATTGTACCTAGGTGCAGTAGTTGACCGTTCTACTCGTCGCGTTGTTTTCATGGCGTCTACAGAAGGCGGTGTTGAAATTGAGAAAGTTGCTGAAGAAACTCCAGAACTTATTCACAAAGCGATCATTGATCCTTTAGTTGGCGCTCAGCCTTACCAAGCTCGTGAATTGGCATTTAAATTGGGTCTTAACCCAACTCAAATCAAGCAGTTTACTAAAGTTTTCCTTGGTTTGTCTCAAATGTTCCACGACTACGATTTCGCACTTCTTGAAATCAACCCTCTTGTTATCACAGAAGAAGGTAACCTTCATTGTCTAGATGGCAAGATTGGCATCGACAGCAACGCTGTATACCGTCAGAAGAAAATGCAAGAGTTCCACGATCCATCTCAAGAAGATGAGCGTGAAGCACATGCAGCTAAATGGGAACTTAACTACGTAGCTCTAGACGGTAACGTTGGCTGCATGGTAAACGGTGCCGGCCTAGCAATGGGTACTATGGATATCGTTAACCTACACGGTGGCAAACCTGCTAACTTCCTAGACGTAGGCGGCGGTGCGACTAAAGAGCGTGTTGCTGAAGCATTCAAAATCATCCTTTCTGACAGCAATGTTAAAGCAGTATTGGTTAACATCTTCGGTGGTATCGTTCGTTGCGATATGATCGCTGAAGGTATTATCGGTGCTGTTGAACAAGTAGGTGTTAACGTGCCTGTTGTTGTTCGTCTTGAAGGTACTAACGCAGAGAAAGGCCGTGAAGTTCTAGCAAATTCTGGTCTAGACATCATCGCTGCAACAAGTCTAAAAGACGCTGCTGAACAAGTTGTTAAAGCTGCGGAGGGCAAATAATAATGTCTGTTTTAATAAACAAAGATACTAAAGTAATCTGTCAAGGTTTCACTGGCGGACAAGGTACGTTCCACTCTGAGCAAGCAATTGCTTACGGAACGAAAATGGTCGGCGGTGTTACTCCTGGTAAAGGTGGTCAAACTCACCTAGGTCTACCCGTTTTTAACACAGTTAAAGAAGCTGTTGAACAAACAGGTGCAGAAGCGTCTGTTATCTACGTTCCAGCTCCTTTCTGCAAAGATTCTATCCTTGAAGCAGCTAATTCTGGTATTAAACTAATCGTTTGTATCACTGAAGGCGTTCCGACTCTTGACATGCTTGACTGTAAAGTTAAATGTGACGAGCTAGGCGTACGTCTAATCGGCCCTAACTGCCCAGGTGTTATCACACCAGGTGAATGTAAGATCGGTATCATGCCTGGCCACATCCATTTGCCAGGTAAAGTTGGTATCGTATCTCGTTCTGGTACGTTGACTTATGAAGCTGTTAAGCAAACTACTGATGCTGGCTTCGGTCAATCTACTTGCGTAGGTATCGGTGGAGACCCAATCCCTGGTACTAACTTCATCGACGTATTGGAAATGTTCCAAAACGATCCACAAACTGAAGCGATTGTTATGATCGGTGAAATTGGTGGTACTGCTGAAGAAGAAGCGGCTGCTTACATCAAAGCAAACGTGACTAAGCCTGTTGTTTCTTACATTGCTGGTGTTACAGCACCTGCTGGTAAGCGTATGGGTCACGCTGGCGCGATCATTTCTGGCGGTAAAGGAACAGCTGACGAGAAATTCGCAGCTCTTCAAGACGCTGGTGTTAAAACTGTTCGCTCTCTAGCGGACATCGGTACTGCACTTAAAGAAATCACTGGCTGGTAAGCTAGTATTTTAAAGTGTTACTGATTATAAAATCCCTGCTTCGGCGGGGATTTTTTTGCTTTGTAGGTACGTAAGTAGGTGTCAAAATGAAGTGTCCTTTTTGTTTGACTGATAATGGTTGTGCACTCGATGATAGCCAGACTTGTTGGTGTTTTAATGTCATAGTGCCTGACGATATGGTGGCGCTTATTCCATCACAACAAAAAGGTAGCGTTTGTGTTTGTCTGCAATGTATTGAGTTTTATAGCACCGATAAACTAGGCTTCTTAAAAGCATTTAGCTTTGATTAAAATGCTCTCTATTTTTTGAGATGATTTGTCGCGAGCACATTAGTATCTTGTTATGTGTTTTAACAACAATAAAAAAGGAATGAGGTGATGAGTGAAGCGTTAAAAAACTCTATTTATGACATTACTGTGATTGGTGCGGGTATTGTTGGGCTTTCGACGGCGTGGCAGTTGCTTCAGCGCTATCCTAAATATCGTATTTTACTGGTTGAAAAAGAATTCGAAGTAGGGTTGCATCAAACAGGGCACAATTCTGGAGTGATACATGCGGGTGTGTATTATGCGCCAGGTAGTCTTAAGGCTGACTTTTGTCAGCGTGGCGCTAAAGCGACTAAGGCTTTTTGTCTCCAGCATGATATTGAGTTCGACGAATGTGGTAAGTTATTGGTTGCGACGAATGCGCTTGAAGAAGAGCGTATGGAGGCCTTGTACTTACGTTGTCAGGATAATGGCTTGGAAGTGCATAAGTTAGATCAAGCTCAGCTAAAAGAGCGTGAGCCGAATGTGAAGGGTGTTGCTGCCTTGTTTGTTCCTTCCACCGGGATTGTTAGTTATCGGAAAATTTGTCAAAAGCTAGCTGAGCTATTTGTGCAAAAAGGCGGAGAGTTACGTTTAAGTACTGAGGTGATGAATTTAGATGAAAGCCATGAGCGTGTTGCGATTACACTGAATAACGATGTTGTCCATACTTCTTATCTTGTGAGCTGTGGTGGCCTTATGGCTGATCGTTTAACTAAAATGCTGAATATTCCAACCGATTTTCAGATCATTCCTTTTCGTGGTGAGTATTATCAATTACCGGCGAAACATAATCAGATTGTTAATCATCTAATTTATCCGATTCCTGATCCAGATTTACCATTTTTAGGTGTGCACCTTACTCGAATGATTGATGGCTCAGTGACGGTTGGCCCTAATGCTGTGCAGGGATGGAAGCGAGAAGGGTACGGTCGAATCAATATTGATTTGCGTGATATTTTCGATATGGTGCGTTTTCCAGGTTTTTGGAAGTTATTAAAGAGTCATTGGCGAACTGGGTTGGTAGAGACCACAAATTCTTGGTATAAGCCCGGCTATTTAGCTCAAGTCCGAAAGTATTGTGATCTTGTTTCCTTAGATGACCTGCAAGCTTATCCTGCTGGAATTCGAGCGCAAGCTGTTATGAATGACGGTAGTTTGGTGCATGACTTTCTATTTGCTCAAAGTGCTCGGACATTGCATGTCTGTAATGCGCCTTCACCAGCAGCTACCAGTGCGTTTCCTATAGGCACTTATATTATCGATAAACTCGATGAGCAAATCTCGCCTGTTTAGTACGAAAGCATTGTGAAATAAAGGTGGCTTAGTTTGTGCTTTGTAAGTGTTTCGATATAGAGTGGTAGGTAATCGTAACAATCACTGATAAGGAATAAGTATGACTGGTTTAAAGAAAAATCTAGGCTTTACTCATTTGGCGCGAGGCATTGCAGCTGCGCTGCTTATTACTCAAGTGACAGCGTGTGGTACTTTGCTTTATCCAGAGCGTCGCGGTCAAACAAATGGTCAAATCGATGTGGGTGTTGCTGCATTAGATGCTATTGGCCTGTTGTTTTTCTTTGTCCCTGGTGTTGTGGCGTTTGGTGTCGATTTCATTACAGGCGCTATTTATCTGCCAGGCGGTGGCATGGCGAGCTTGACAGAGGATGAGTTGAATTCGATCAAGAATGGTCCAGATTCAATAGATGTTGAGAAGTTTAAAACTGTGATGGCACAGCGTAATGATATTAAATTGCCAGAAGGTACTTATACAGATCAATTGAATGTGGTGGCTATGTCGTCTACTCAGTCTCTTAAAACAGCAATGAGTATGTCTAACGAACGAGTAGCTTTTGCTCAATAGTATGAATTCAGGTTTAGATCTTAAAACTAAAAGATGGATTCTTTAGCTTTAAGATCTAGCACTATTTGATTGCATAGGCTTTATAAACAGCTTTTTGCATGGTCACGATATCTTGGTGGTGTTGTAGTGTTATCAGTTTGGCTTTTGTTTTAAAAATACCTTCCCAAATATTATCAGCGATGCTGATGGATTCCCCCTGTATTTGTATTATCAGCGTAACATCATGCTTCCGAACGAGAGCGGATATTTCACTTGGTGAAAATACGGTTATGCCGTGAACTTGAGTACGATTATTCCAAGGCTCATCGTCAATAAACGCGATAATCTCAATAGGTTGTTCGGCGTATTTGTTGTTGTCGAGTAGGGACTTCGACAAGGAAAAGCACAGATAATCTATTCCAATAAAAATAACCTTTTTGGGCATGGCTTTACGTCGGAAAAATTGCCTAAAAAAATGAGTTAGTTGAATCATCTCTAATTAAACCGTCTTGGTATAGCGCTGCTTTGGTCTACCACCGGTTTTGTAATCTAGTGTCATACTTACTTGGCCTTGGGCTTCTAAGTACTCAAGATAGCGTCTGGCGGTAATGCGGCTAAGATTGATTGCTTCACCTATGTCTTCTGCAGTGAATGGACTGTCATCGTTTATGGTTTCTAGATATTGGGTGAGTTTATCTAAGGTGTTTTCATCAATACCTTTTGGTGTTTTTCGGCTACCGGCGAGCGTCGCGCTTTTTCTAAATAAGGCATCTATGTCTTGCTGATCAATTTTATCGTTTTTGGTAAGGCGTTTTTTAAAGTCTAAATAATCGTCAAGGGCCTGTAACACACGAGACATTCGAATGGGTTTTACAAGGTAATCCATCACGCCAAGCTGAATAGCTTTTTCGATAGTAGTAGTTTCTCTTTCCGCCGTGGTCATTATGAAAGCGGCTTTGATGCCTTTGCTTTTTAATGATTGTACTAGATCAATGCCGCTACCATCAGGTAGGGAAATATCGACCATAATGAGTTCGGGGTCAAAAGCCTCTGCTTTTAACTCTGCTTCTAGCTGGCTTTCGCAAGCGGCGACGACATAAAAATCTGTATGTTGATTGATGGTGTTTTCTAATACGTAGCTAGCACGTAGATCATCTTCCACTATCATGACCGGAATGCGATTCATCTTGTTAGCGCTCGTTTGTCTAAGTAAATACTAAACACAGTGGTATTAATCTCACTGCGTTCCCAATCAAGGCTGCCGTGATATTGATCGACAACTTTTTTGACCAAATAAAGCCCAATACCATGCTGTTCAGTGTTGTGTTTGCTGCTCACACCAAAGTCTAATATTCGACTTTCTAGTTTCTCATCTACGCCAGCACCGCTGTCTTCGATTTGAATCATAATGTGGGCATTTCGGTCACTAATATACAGTTTAACAAAAGGTGGTGTAAGTAATCTGTTGGACCAAGCGGCTAGCAAGGCATTGTCTATTAAGTTTCCTACTAGTGTAACCAATGCTTCATTGGTTTTTGAGGGGTATCGACCAAGCTGGCAATCACTTTCGATCAGCATATCGACTTTTAAGTCCTTGGCCTTATTGTGCTTGGCGAAAATTAGTCCTGCCACAGCACTGTTTTCAATAGTTTTAATAATACGTCTTAGTACGATTTGATCGCCGTCACTTTCTTGCTGAAGAAACTCGATGGCATCATCATAGCGTTCTGCTTGTAACATGCCGGAAAGTACATTTAAGTGATTGGAATATTCGTGAGTTTTAGCGCGTAATAAGTCGGCATAGTTTTTTGTTGCTGTTAGTTCTTGTTCTAGTGATTTTTCCCCATGATCTGGGAAAAATACAATGACGTAACCTACTTCGCCCTTTTTTCCTTTAATAGGGTACAGGGTTGCAATGAATTCTAGCTTACCTAAATTAAATCGGTTTTGTGTTATTTGTCCTTTGGCTTCTAATGCAAAGTGAGAAAGGCTTTGTGATTGTTCGCTCAATGGTTTGCTTACAACTTGTGTTGCACTAAGCACATTCATTGTTAGCCATTCAATTGCCATGCTGTTGATAGCGGTGATGTTTTGCTCATGGTCGATAGCAACAATACCATCACGAATGCTATCTAAAATTAACTCATGTTCCTTAAATTTCTGAACTATTTCTTCTGGTTCTAAGCTCAAAAAAGTTCGTTTGAGTTTAAGAATCAAAAAGCCGGCAATAACAACACCAAGAAGATAAACAAAGCCGACTAATAGTCCCGCTTCTTGTAAATGTTTAAAAATTAGTTCACTGGTGGGTTGGGATAGATAGCCTATGCTAATAGCACCAATGATTTGGCCATTTTTTCGTATGGCGACTGAATTCCGAATGGCTTTCCCTAGCGTACCCACTGCGACTTTTGTGTAATCTTTACCTTGGTTAAGCGCTTGGTAAATATCATCACCAACAAAGTGTTTACCGACTCTTTCTGGTTCTGGGTGGCTTAAGCGAATGGAGTCTTTATTAACAACAACAATATAAGAGGCATCGGTTTGGGCGCGAAGCATTTCTATATAGACTTCGATATCACTTGCCTTACCTTGATTGCTTAATTCGACGGCCTGAATCACTCTTTCATTGTGTGCAATCACGTGACCCAGCTCTAGACCTCGTTGGCTAATGCCATCTAGATAGGTTTTTTGCAGAGAATAGCCTAGCACCACACCAACCGCTAACACAATAATGGTAATAGTCGAAATTGTGATTAAGGCAAGATAAGACTTTAGGGTCATTCGCGTGTCTGGATCAATAAAAGGTGGAACGCGATTATACAGTATACGGGGGCATCACTAAACACTACGTAAAGTTAGCTCAAAATATATCCGGACTGTTTCGTTAAGTCGACCGTTGCTCTTTGGATGAAATATCTAATACAAATGAAGCTCCTGGTGATGTGTTATGTGCTGTAATTCTCCATCTGTGAATCAAAGCAACCTCCATGCAGATGGCTAACCCTAAGCCCGCTCCATTGATTTTTTGCTTAGGCGCACGCCAAAATCGATTGAATAGTAACGTCATGTGTTCTTCGTCGATACCTTGACCATGATCTCTGACGATTAGCGCATTGTCTGTGATAGTTACATCGATAGTTGCACCTATAGGTGAGTGATAAATAGCATTCTCAATTAGATTTTTGAGGAGTATAAAAAGTGTACTTGGATCTGCGTTGAGATGAACCCTTTTAGTATTGTTAATGATTTTAATTGACACCTCATGTACTTTAGCAATGCGAGATAAATAGTTGGCTGCATCATTAACCACATTAACGAGAGCTATTTTCTGGAAAGAATAATTATGTGATTCACGTACTTCGGCGAGGTGAAGTAGTTGGTTAATTTGGCGTGAAATATGATCTACATCTTCTAATATAAGATTTTTAGAGTCTGTTTTCTCTAGCATTTCAACTTCCCCTCTAATAAGCGTTAAAGGGGTTTTTAGTTCGTGTGCAGCTGTCGCCAAAAACTCCTGTTGAACCTTAAAGCCTTGCTCTAATCTCGCAAGTGCTTCATTAAAGGCGCTAATAAGTGGTACTAGCTCGTCTGGTATTTTGGCTATGGATAATCGACCTTGAAGATTTTGAGGCGTGATTTTATAGGCGACTGCAGAGGCATCTCTTAGTGGGCGTAACATAAAATGTATAGTGATAATCACAGCGATACTAACTATAAGTAACGATAATAAAGAGACTAATAGAACGGTCTTTGAAATTGGGGATATGTTCGTTATTTGAAATACATCTAATAGTCTAAGACTCGTAGCGACTTGCAAGTTGTAGTTGGCAAAAGGAAGAGGGAGCTTATGATTTAGCGCATAAAATAATGAATTTTCATGATTGAAGTTAAAATAGGTTGTATCTTTGTTGTAAGGTTCATTATTTGGTGAAAAAGCTTTAAACGATTTGCTTGAAGATGAAACTACTTCGCCTTTTTTATTAATTATTTGGTAAAAAATATCTTTATTTAAGACACTGTATATCCAATTTCCTTCCTCACTATTACTTTGAAAAACATAAGGCACTCCTTGAGGGTCTGTTTTGATATCTTCTATTAAAAAACTCACTTGTTTATTTAAAATGTGATCAATTAAAATGTTAGGGTTTAGTACAAATAAATAAGCGTAAATACCACTTATTAGTAATATTAGCGCGGTGAAAAAAGCGATAATTAGCCGAGCTTTAAGGCTATTTTTGATGATTTTTTTTAGATATGACATAACCTCGGCCCCGAATATTTGAGATAACTATTTGCGATCCTACAGTAAATAATTTTCGACGGATTCTATGTAATGCGACATCTAGAGCATTCGGTGTAACCGCTTGAGTTAACCCCCATGCGCCTTGTTCTAGTTTACTTCTAGTGACCGTTTCACCTTCAGCTTGTATCAATATGTATAGAATTTGAACTTCTGCTGGAGCAAGGAGAGCGATCTGATTACCACATTTAAGTTGAGCATTATTGATGTCTAGTGTTAGATCTTCGAAAGCAGCAGTTAAAGATTTAATAGTGGTTGGTCTACGAAGAAGCGCTCTAACTCTGGCTACTAATTCGTCCATAGCAAAGGGCTTCACTAGATAGTCATCTGCTCCCGTTTCTAAGCCCTCTATCCGATCGTGCACAGCATTTCTGGCGGTGAGCACTAAACAGGGGATAGTGATATTATTTTTTCGTAATATCTTTAGCAGCTTTAATCCATCACCGTCTGGTAATCCTCGATCTAGTATGAGTAAGCTATATTCTTGTATATCCAGTGCGAGTTTAGCCGTGGCTAAATTAGTAAATGCATCTAGCTCAATACCAGATTTTTGTAAGGAAATAGACACCATATTGGCTAGGCGATCATTATCTTCAACTAAAATAATTCGATTCATATAAAATATATAAGTAAATTGGAATGGAAAAATTACCTTAGGAAAATAGCTTCATAAGGTAATTTCTAGAGATTTCTTTGTGACAAGGAAGATGTTATTTAAAACGATATATGTAGCCTAGATAAGCCGCCGCAGTTGTCTTTTTATCGACCAGGGGACTATCTTTAATTTCATCACCGAATTGTTTAACACTAACATCTAATGCTAATGACTGTTGATTATCTATAGCGTAATTGAAACGAACGCCAGCATCTAATACGGTTGTAGATTTACCATGATATTGTGATCTATTTGCATTTACTTCAGAGGATTTTACGCCATAATAATAATTTACATACTTATCACTATACCATGCCGTGCCAATACTTGGCTCGACTTGCAGGCGTTCACTAATTTTAAAACCCTTCGATATTGAAATGGACGCTTGCTGGCCTTCGCTGTTGTCTATTGCATCTACTAGAGCGTCAAGTTTTAAATCAAACATAGGGTTACTCCATGTCATTGCAGGGCCAATCCAGAGACTTGAGTCTCTGCTGTCCATACCATCAAAAATATAAGAGTCTGAGCTGTCATAGCCATCACCCACACCGTATTTTCCACGAATAGTGAAAGATGCATTATTGATGTTTGTTACTTTGAAATCTAATGTGGTTCCCATAAGTGAAATCCAAGAATTATCAACGAATACAAGAGGTAATACTTCGAGTTCATTATCGACGCCAATGTATTCAGGGTCACTAAAGCCAGCTCCAATACCCAAGGCAAATGACGTTGTACCATCAGCCATTGCATTACTTATTGGTCCGAAAGCAAAAATTATTGATGCGATAGTATGTTTTTTTATGGGGGATATCTGACTCAGTCGAGTATTCTCAAATTTGCTCGATTGTGTGTTTTTAAGGGTCTTTATCACTATATTCTCCAAATCCTATAAAATGTGTTTTTACTATAGGGCGCTAAATATTACTGCACACTTACAGGCAAATTTTTTGTGTCCTCACTTTTAAATTGCGATGGTTTGATGTTTTAGATGCCATCACTGTTAGATATTTCTTTATTTGTGTTGGATCCGTGTTTAAATAATGCGGTGAACCTAAGCTCTATGTTATGCATATAAGTAAACACCACAGGGACTACCAATAAGCTCAAGCAGGTCGAAGTAATGAGTCCTCCAATGACGGCAATTGCCATAGGTTGTCGAAAACTAGCGTCTGCGCCGAAGCCAATTGCGATGGGGAGCATTCCAGCAATCATTGCTGCCGTAGTCATAATGATAGGACGAGCTCTTTTATGGCAGGCATCTACAAGTGCGTCATGCATACTTAGCCCTTGTTTTTTCATCGACATCACGGCGTATTCCACAAGAAGAATTGAGTTTTTAGTGACAATCCCCATGAGCATAATTAAGCCAATCATCGATGGAATATCCAATTCACTGTCTGCTAACAATAAGGCGACAAAGGCGCCGCCCAACGATAAAGGAATGGCTGACAAGATGGTGATGGGCTGTAAAAAGTCTTTAAACAACAAAATCAATACGCACAAAACACATAATAATCCCGTGATGATGGCCGTACTGAAACCGGATCCTAGTTCGTTCATTAACTCAGCATCACCAGCTTCGGTTAAATGCACGTTGTCTGGGAGTCCTTTGATTGATGGGAGCTCATAGACAGTATTGACAATATCCCCCAGTGCGCTCCCATTGAGTTTTGCATTGATGGTAATAAAGCGCTCGCGATCATATCGATCTATTTGTGAGGGGCCACTTTCAAAAGAAAGGGAAGCCACACTGGAAAGAGGGATGAGGCGTCCGTCACGTCCTGGCACACGCAAATTATTCAGTGTCTCCATATTGAGTCGAAGGCTGTCAGCCAATTGCACACGAATATAAACTTGTCGAGCATCCAAATTCAGTTTGGCAAGCTGTGAGTCGTAATCACCACTGGTCGCAATGCGAATCGTATCGCCAATGGCGGAAGTGGATACGCCAAGTTCTGCAGCACGCTGTAAATCCGGTCGCACAATGATTTCAGGGCGTTCTAAGCTTGCTGTAGATTTAATGTTTGAGATGCCGCTTACACCACGTAATTCTTTTAACAGACTGTCAGCATTGGCTTTAAGTGCGGCGTTGTCATCGCTGGCAAGAATGAGGGATAACTCTTGTCCTAGTCCACCACCGACAGAAAATCTTGCACCCGGTACATTAATTAAAACGCCACGTAAGGTTTTTTCAATCTCACCTTGTGTCGCTCGCTCACCGCGTTCTTTTAAGATCAACGTCAATTTACTTTTGCGGATATCGCCACTTGAGCCTTCGCCACCTGCAACACCAACGGTTGTAAATACGTGGTCAATGCCAGCAACTTCCATGAGTGCTTTTCTCGCCTCCTCTGATTTTTCCAACGTTGTATTGAAGGCGCTGCCTGGCGCGAGTTCAATATTGACACTGGTATACTTAGTATTAGATGCAGGCATGAGCCCAGTATTTAACAGCGGCACTAAGGAAATAGAGGCGGCAAAAATCACAAAAGTAGCAATTAATGTGGTAACGCGATGGGCTAAAGTCCACTGCACAATAGACAAGTAAAACGTCAGCAGCTTTCCTTGTTTTTTGTCTACTTTGCGTGCTTTAGGTTTTAGCAAATAGGCGGCCATCATCGGCGTTAATAAGCGTGCGACCAACAAGGATGACAACACGGCGACCACCGCTGTCCAGCCAAATTGTTTGAAAAATAATCCTGTTACGCCACTCATCATGGCCGTTGGAGCAAATACCATAACGAGTGTCATTGTTGTTGCCATAACGGCTAGGGCTATTTCTGTTACTGCATCACCTGCGGCTCTTTTAATATTTTTCCCCATGCTTGCATGGCGTTCGATATTTTCTATTTCGACAATGGCATCGTCCACAAGAATGCCGACAATGACGGCAAGAGCGAGTAGGGTTAAAGTGTTTAATGAATAATCTAGAAAATGCATGGCTGCAAAAGTAGGCAAAATTGACAGCGGTAAAGCCGTTGCCGCAATCAGTGTTGCGCGCCAATCACGTAAGAACCACCAGACAATTAATATGGCTAAAAAAGCCCCTTCAAAGAGCATATTTATTGAGCCTTTGTACTGCTCTTCGGTTTGAGAAACTTTGTCATACACCAACGTGAAATCCACTGCGTCTTTGGCTTTTAGACCTTTAAGTTCTTTTTTAATGCCCGCTGCGATTTTTGTCTCATCAAAACCATTGGCTCGATAAACTTGGAAGCCTACGACGGCTTGGCCATCTAAAAGTGCTATTTGGCTGCGTTCTGCGGTTGTGTCCTGTACGTTGGCCACTTGGTCTAGTCGTAATTGACGGCCATCTGCCAATACAATCGGGAAGGCGTTTAATTCTGCCGCTGTTTTCACGGTTGCTATGGTACGAACTGATTGCTCCGTATTTCCCAGTTGCATTCTGCCACCAGATGATTCTAACTGTGTATTACTAAGGGCTTGTGAAACATCACTGGCTGTCGCGCCAAGTCCTGTTAATTTGGTCGGATCTAATTCAATGCGTATTTCTCGCTGTACACCACCCACTCGTTCAAAACGACCAAGTCCTGGCACGCTTAAAACATGCTTGCTGATAGTGTTGTCGATATACCAAGATAGTGCTTCTTCGCTCATGCGCGGTGCACTGATTGCATAAGTGAGCAGAGTGTCTGCACCAACCGTTTCGGCGCTCACCGATGGTTCTAATAGATCATCTGGTAGATCAGAGCGAATACTGTCTAGTGCGTTTTTGGCTTCAATTAGCGCATCAGAAAGTGATTTCTCTAAGATAAACTCTACGCGTATGTTAACAACACCGTCGGTGATCGCGGTTTGTATATGGCGAAGTCCAGACAAGGTCGCTAATGCATCTTCTGCTTTTCTGGCAACCTCTGTTTCAAGTTGAGCGGGAGCGACACCTGGTTGCGATAGCACAACTACAACAGTGGGCAATTGAATATCAGGAAATTCGGCAATAGAAAGTTGTTGGAAGCTTTTAATACCTGCAATGGATAATAAAACAAACAATAAAATCGTTGGAATGGGGTTTCGAATAGACCAAGTGGCGAAATTTTCAGTCAACTTGCTCATAGAATTTCCTGCTTTTGCGATATTGCTGAGTCAATGCTTGATGTGTTTTCACTTACTACTTTTACAATATCGCCTTCGCTAAGAAAGCCAGCACCTTGATTTATGACGGCAGTGTCGGCCTGTATTTTTCCTATGACCTCGACATAATCGCCTTGGCGGCGTGCTACTTCGACAGGGCGTTGTATCACTTGCTGGGTTGCTGCAACTAGCTCAAAGACATAGCTGCGGCCATCACGGATAACCACGCTGGCTGCAGGTACAACAAGCGCAGGTGTTTTATTGAGTTGAATATTGCCAGTGGCAAACATACCAGCATGTGCTTTGCTGTTTGGTTCAATCGCCGCGTACGCTGTGATCATTCGGGTCTTTGGGTTCATCGTGGGTGAGATCTGGCGTACATAAGCTATCGCCGTACTATTATTGGCAAGATCAAGTGTCACTCTTTGACCTACAGCTAGCTGAGTTGCTTGCATTGCGGTTAGTTGACCATGCCATTCAATTCGGTTGTCTCGAATGAGGCGGAACAGTTCTTGTCCCACTGAGCCAATAGCGCCAAGCGTCGCGGAGCGTGAGCTAATAACACCATCATCAGGAGCGACAACATTGATATAGCTCAATTGCAACGTATTGGATGCTATTCGAGCTTTGACAGCAGCAACTGCTGCGGCTGTTGTCTGTTTCTGGGTCTCGGCTTGTAATAAACTTTGTTTGCTTATACCGCCCGTTTGGCTAAGGGCTAATGCTCTTTTGTAATCGACATAAGCTTGTGTCACTAAGGCGGATGCTTCATCAAGGTTCGCTTTCAACAAGTCTCTTTCATTTATTAGACTCGCGCTATCAAAGCGAGCAATGATTTGCCCTTTTTTTATTTGGTCGCCTGTATCAACCAGTACGTCAATCAATCGTAAGCCAGTTAATTGTGCTCCGATAATAGCTTCTTGCCACGCAACAATATCTCCAGACGCTTCAATGTTGTCATTCCATTCTAAAGAACGCACCGTCGCAGTCGTGACGGTTAATGCCGCTGCTGGTTTTATCTCATTTTCAATTGCATAGGCTGAGGACGAAAAATATTGTGCAACAATCAGTATACTGCTTGTTGCTATGGCAGTGAGTAGTATTGATGTCTTCGATAATACTTTCTTGAACCCCCGTAGCTTATTGATGGTCATTATTTTTCCTATGTGTGTGGGTAGCGTTGAATATGCGATTGATTCATGAGTTTCAGGGGCATTACCTGATTCATTTATTAGTTTTAAATTACGATTACCTACATTAATTTCTTAAATATTACTCAATACTTACTTAGGAAATTATTTAGTGTTCCTTAATGACACTTTCTAAAGATCGACGGGATTGCTCTTCAATTCTTGCTTCATCTGCGCGGTATCCAAGGGCAATTACCACTGGAATGACAGCGCCTCGAGGAAGGTCTAATAATTTACTCAATTTTGCAGCTGAAAAGCCTTCCATAGGGCATGAGTCAATGCCCTTTGCTGAAGCGGCAAGCATTAATGTTTGGGCCGCAAAAGCAGCGTTCCGTGCGGCCCAATGTCTACTTCCCAAATGGCCAATTGGTAGTAAAGACAGGCAAGGACGAAACATTGATAAAAGAGAAATAATAGGTGTCCAGATCGGTAAACCACCAATTTTTAATATCTTGTCAAACTTAGTTAATATTTTTCGGTGATAGTCTTTTGATTTTTCTGGCATGGTTGTCGATACATCCATGAGTGCTAATTGCTCGGAAATTGTGCAGCGTGCATAATTTGTGTTAGCTACGACAACAATAATTTCAGCAGCGGTAGCGGCAGCTTTTTGACCGTTACATGCTTGTGCAACAGCTGTTTTTTTAGCTGGATTTCTTACCCAATGGAATTGATAAGGCTGAAGGTTGACGCTGGAAGGGGCAAGAATAGCTTCACTTATTAGTGCATAAATATCATCTTCCGCAATAGATAAGTCGTTAAAAAGACGAATGGCACGTCGTTGATGATTCGTTGCTTGAAACTCACTCCAATGCTGAGTGTTGTCTTTCGTATTATTCATAATATTCCTAGCTTTGACTTTTAGTTGGTTTTTGTTTAATTGAGCTGGTTGTTTATTGCTTACCTCAATGAATAAATAGTAAGCTATTACTTTAATTTTGAAAACTTGCATTCAGGAGAGTGTTTTGGAGAAAAAGAAGACGTCCTCAAAGTCACGTAAAATGCCAGTTCAGCAGCGTTCAAAAGCAACAGTAGATGCTATTATTCAAGCTTCTACTTACATTTTAATGAAGTCAGGATGGGGCGGATTTACGACAAACGCGATTGCAGAGCGGGCAGGCGTGAACATTAGTTCGTTGTATCAATTCTTTCCCAATAAAGAATCAATCGTTGCAGAATTGCAAAAACGGCATTCTGACGATATGCGCGCAGACTTGTTGGATACCCTTAGTAATTTGCCAGCTGGGCTTGCTTTTAGGGAAGTGCTTACGGAGATTATCGATGTGCTTGTTAAAAAGCACCAAATGGAGCCAGAGGTTCACAAAGTCCTTAATAAAGAAATTCCGTTTACGGTGAGATCAGTTTTAGACGAAGCAACCGAATTGCGTGACCAGCTTTTATTTATCCTAGAACCTCATATGGTGAATGTGCCAGATCCGAAACTGTCGATTTATATTATTGGTGTGTCTATTGATGCGGTGATAAATGAAGTGATATCCAGTCGACCCCATATGCTCGAAGAAGCAACCTTAACAAAGGAGTTGGTGACTTTATTAGAGCGCTTTTTGGTTCGAACTGCTTAGTGCTAAGTCTGACTTGCAATTATTTGGGGTAAAAGAATGCAACGATAGGTTATATTTAAGAGGCGATGTATTGAAGCCAAGATCTTAATGTTCTTGGCTTCAATACCATGAGGATTAAGCGATAGCTTGAACCACTAGGGTCGCAAGAATTAACATGAATGCACCGCCAATTCGAGAAGATATCTGTGCAAAAGGCATTAGTTCCATGCGCTTACTAGCAGCAAGAACAGCAACGTCACCTGTGCCACCCATGTTTGCCATGCAAAGACCACCAGTGATAGCCGCTTCGATAGGGTAGAATCCCATCAACCAGCCAATCAAACCAGCGCCAAACACGGCACCAAGCACTGTGATTAACACAAGCAAGAAGTACATAGGAGACAAGGCGTCAAGAATTTGGTTTAGATCGGTATAAGCAACACCAATACCGACTAACAATGCCGGTGTTAAGTTACCAACAACAAATTTATACCAAGAGAACGCTGCTTGCTCTAATGCTTTTGGCATGATGCCAGACACTTTGATGATCGCGATAGATAGGATCATTAGAGCGTAGGTGTGCATGCTGATGTAATTGGATAGCAAAGTACCAAGGAAATACATGCTTACCGCAAGTAAGGCGCCAACACCTAGTGTCGTTATATTCAATGGTGATGTTTTTTGATCTTCTTCCTCGATCGATTTTTGACCGCGAATTAGCTGTCCGTTGCCAGTAAGACTTGGCGCTACTTGACCAAGTTTGTGTAGCAAACCGGCCATAACAATGGCAATAGCGTTACCAATAGCTAGTGCTGGAACCATTTGAGACATCAAAGCTTCAGAGCTCATGCCTGTTTTACCTGACATGATTTCAACAAGAGGCACAGCACCTGCGCCCATACCGCCACCCATAATAGGCAGAGCAATCAGCATTACTGAATCGTAGAAGTCTTTACTAACCAGCATACCAACTAGACCAGTAAATATGCAGGCAAAAAAAGCAGAACCAAGGATAACTGGGATGTATTTTAACGCTGCTTTTTTAAGTGTTTGAGTATCCATACCGAATATAGAACCGGTAACCAAACTGGCAACATAAAAAGATAAAAAGCCACCGCTCTTCATGAAGGTAGTTATATTATTTTCTGCGCTGGATGGGAAAAGGCCGCTATGAAATAGGTAGGCAGAACCAAAAATAACCACGATGGCACCACCACCGAAAAATTGATTAATAATCGGTGTTCTGTCCCCAACGTAATTAAGGATAAAACCAATAATAACCATAATACCTAAAGCACCTATCATTCCGCCTGGCATCATGCCTGCAAAGGTGGCTAATAAAATAGTGATGGCGGCAATAGCTAATATGATTTTACTGGTACGTTGGTCTTGCGGCGTCATGACATCATTAGTGATCATTATAAACTCTCTTTTTTTCTGCTTGTTTTGATTATTCGCCGCAGTCTACCAACCTTCGTTATAAGCGGAAGTTACTTTTCCTTTAATGAAACTAAAAACTAGTTTTGAAACTTTTGTAATGCTGATGTTGGTGTCATTTTGCACAATTAGCTGTTTGTTTTGTCATGATCGGGTTGATGATAAATAATTAAAACGCCGTTATTCGCGGAGGAAAAACGGCGTAAAATATCTAAGAAATGTGTGTTTAGGTAGGGACGTTATATCTAATTTAATGGACGCTATGTTTTTGGCTATAGTATTGAATCCAAATGGTCATATTACCAGCGGCCATTGGTTTGGCAATAAAGTATCCTTGCCCGCACAGACAGCCTATATCAATAAGTGCTTGTTCGTGTTCCTGTGATTCAACGCCTTCAGCAATGAGCTTGTAGTTGAAGGCTTTACTTAGCGCGACAATGCACGCGACGATAGCGCGATCTTCAGGATCGGATAAAATATTTTGAATAAAACTTCTGTCAATTTTTAAGGTGTTTAGTGGTAGCTGTTTCAAATAATTAAGAGATGAATACCCTGTACCAAAGTCGTCTAGCGCAACATGAATTCCTAATTTACAACACGCTTTTACGACCTCAACAGCATTGAGAATATCGGAGATTGAAACGGTCTCTAGTATTTCAATTTCCAGTAAGTTAGGGTTGAAGTTAGGTATGCTTTTGAGTAATTGGTCTAGTCGCTGCACAAAATCCTTGCTCAGCAGATGAGCTGGTGCAATGTTGACGCTAATGACTAAATCATTTTTTTGCCAAATATTGTGTTGACGTAGTGCTTCTTGTAGCACCCATTCACCAATTAAAACCCCTGTGCTTGGGTGTTCCAGTACTTCAGTGAAATCTCCAGGGTAAAGAAATCCCATCGTAGGATGGTTCCAACGAATCAACGCTTCAACCCCAATTATTTTATGGTTCACCATGTCTATCTGAGGTTGGTAATGGAGCTCAAACTCATGGCGTACAATGCCTCGCTCGGCAGCTTGTAACATAGCGCGTCGAGCATATTGACGGCTTTCTTCCTCTGGATCAAAAAAAATAATGTTATTGCGTCCCATGTTTTTTGCTTGATACATGGTTTGATCGGCCCTACGCAAAATAGTATCAGCATCCAATCCGTCATTACTTACTAAGGCAACGCCAATGCTGGCGGATACTTGAACCTGACAGTCGAATTTAGCTAGTTCAATTGGGGTGTTGATTAATTCAATGAGTCTATTGAGGAAACCTGAACATTCTTTTTCGCTTGATACATCACGTAATAGAAGGACAAACTCATCACCACCTATTCGAGCAAGTATGTCATTCTTTCGGGCTACTTGCTTAAGTCTATTAGCAATTGTAACTAATACATAGTCACCTATATCATGACCATAGTTGTCATTCACTGGTTTGAAGTTATCTAAATCAAGAAATGCGACCGCGGCAGCGTCTTCATTGATTACAATTTGCTGCAAGTTTTCAAGCAGTAAAGGGCGACTTGCTAACCCTGTTAAATTATCGTAATGAGCCATGTCATGGAGCTTTTTTTCTAACTCAGCTCGGTGGATGGAGCTTGTTATGGCTCGTATCAGTTGGGTGCTTTGTAGTTGATTTTTGAGTAAATAATCACTGGCGCCGAGTCGCATAGCCTCCGCAGCAACTTCTTCGTCACCTAGCCCCGTTACCATAATTACAGCACAGTGGCTTTCCATTATTGTGCGTATGTTATTGAGTAGGGTGAGTCCAGAATTTAGCCCCAAGCGATAGTCAACGATGACACAGTCGTAATCGTTATTACTTAGAAAATCCATAGAGTCTTCTACAGAAGAGGCTTCTGAAATGCTGGTTTCTATATCGGATTTAGATAGCATCCTGCGTATGCGTTCACGGTCTACATCATCGTCATCAACGATAAGTAATTTTAGGGTGTGATCGTCATTAGCTTTTAACACTTCCATGATTATTTCTCCGTTCAGCTATTTAGCTATTCAGCTCGACAGCATTTCTGTAGGCAACCAGTAAGTTCGATAGTTTCGCAAATTGTGGCCCAACCGCTGATTTCACCATGTATCCTGCCACGTTATTTTCATAGGCTCGAGAACGGTCGTTGTCATCATTTGATGTGGTGAGAATGAAAATAACCGTATCCTTTAGATTTGCGTTGTCACGAACGTACTCTAAAAATTCGAAACCGTTCATTACGGGCATATTTAAGTCTAGTAGAACTAAAAAAGGAGGTTTTAAAATTCTTGTTGGGTGCTTGTTTTCGAGTATTTCAATTGCTATGTTGCCATGTTCAGCAAAAACCAAATTTATATCTGGTGCTACTTTTCTTAGGCCGCGAGTGATGGATTCAGCAGCTACATCGTCATCTTCAACGATGAGTACGCTTAGCTCTTTAATCATGAGTGTCTTTCCTTAAAAATCGAGGCCACCAAACATGAAAAGTAACGCCTCGTTGATGTTTATTTGCTTCAACGCTGATGCGTCCTCCATAGGTTTCTACCAAGCGGCGGCTTACTGAAAGGCCAATGCCAGTACCACTGCGTTCACTGGATGTTACTGTTTGGAATAAACGGAAAATACGTGTGAAAGCTGCTTCTGGAATACCAGGCCCATCATCGCAAATAGTAAAATGACAAAAGTTATTCTCAGCTTTACAAGTAATATCAATTGTTCCTATTTCTTTGTCATGATGCTTAATGGCGTTGCTGATGAGATTGCGCATAACAGTTTCAAGAGGAGTCCATACGGAGGTAAAGTTTTCTAGTTGAATATCCCTCGATATAGTGATTCCTTCAGGTATTACTATTAGTTCAGATATATTGTCTAGAAGAGTGCTTACGTGAATTTCTTGTGTGCTAGCGTCTACTTTTCCTGCTCTGGCGTAGGTTAATAAATTGTCAATCAATTGCTCCATGCGTTGGATGCGAACCTCAATTCTGCTGAGGTTTCTAGTCACATCAGGTAGTGCTTCAGGCCCAAGATCTTCTTTAACCCATTCAAGTAAATCCGCGATGCCACGAAGAGGAGAGCGTAAGTCATGAGAGGCAACGTAAGTAAATTCTTCCAAATTTGTGTTGGTTTCACGAAGTTCCAATTCCATGCGTTTTCTTGGCGTAATATCTAATAAGGAAACAAGTACCATGTCATTTCCTTCCTCATCTTCAAAGGGACTGAGTCCAATTTCTACTGGGAACTCACGGCCATCTTTATGTAGTGCGGTAAGGTCTCGACCCACTCCCATCATTCTGGGTGTTGGGCTTTGATGAAAAGAATGACGCAAATGATCATGATGTTTGCGATAGCGCTGGGGGAGGAGTATGTCCATCGACTGGCCTATCAATTCTTCTGAGGTATAGCCAAAAGACTCACAAAGAGCACTATTTGTTAGGTGAATAATCCCATTGGAATCAACTACTAAAACACCGTGAGGTGCATCCTGTATTGATCTCTTGAGCATATTGCTTGCGCGTTGTCTTGTTGTTAGGTCAATTAATGTCGCCAAGACAAAGGTTTTTCCCTCTTGCTGTATCGGATTTAAGCCAATTTCTATTGGAATATGTTCACCATTTTTTTTCCGTGCATAAAGGGCTTGTCCGACTCCCATTTGACGTTTACGGGGTTGACTAAAGAATTGCATCATGAGCTTTTTGTGGTTAGCCTGAAATTCGATAGGGAGTAAAAAATCAATATCTTCCCCTAATAGGTCTTCTGATGAATAACCTAGTATTTCGGAGAGTGTGTCATTGACGAACAAAATTCTAGCATCAGTACTGACCACCATCGCGCCCATGGGTAAGCAAGTAACTAACTGTTGCAAAAAAACATTACCTTGCAACGTATTGTCACTTACAGGATTTATGTTTTCTGTTGTGCTGTTACTCATTCTTTAATCCAGATATAAATATATTTAATATGTTAGTCTAGGAATGGTAAAGCAGCAATTGACCAAATAATTAGATTTGTTAACAAAAGTATCTATTACAATGTGATGATGCGAATTGTTTGGTAAGAAAAGGTGGGGTTCCCTTATTAAACCTTAATTTCAGATAATAAGGGATAATTGAAATAACAATATTGAATATTAGCTGCAGGGTAGCTGTACAGGATTGGTGCTAAATAGGTACCCATCAAAATTTGGATCTTGATGTTCAGATAATAACATTAGTGTATCTTTAACGTTTTCTAAATGCCTCCACATTGCCATGCGTGCAATATCAGGCTTCTTTTGTTGTATCGCAAGAAGTATATTTTCATGGTCAACTAACCATTTTTTTCTATAAGCTTGATCTGTAATGTGTGAATGCAGTTGTTTCCACATAGGACTGTTTTCACGCCGTTCCCATAAGTTTTCAACGAGATCGACCAATACGCTGTTTTGCGTTGCTTCGGCAATAGCCAAATGAAACAGTTTGTCGGCAGCATGATTTTGATCGGCCGTATCAATGTTTTGTTTTTCGAGCTCCAAAGCATCACGCATTTTGATGATGTCTTTTTTTGTTGCTTGGGTGGCTGCAAATTCCGCTACGTGACTTTCCAGCAACTGCCTTGCTTGCATCATTTCAAAAGGGCCAACATCATCGTTGTCTAGAGATTCTTCAAACTTGTCAGATGATTTAATGTTAGTAGGCTGCTTTAGAAGATAAATGCCACTGCCTTTGCGGACTTCGACAATCTCCATTAGCTCAAGCATGATTAATGCTTCACGAAGCAAGGTTCTGCTCACGCCTAATTGCTCGGCAATATCGCGTTCGGGAGGTAAACGGTCTCCTACCTTATATTGGCCTTGCCTAAGTTCCTCGTATAACTTAAGTCCCACCTCTTGGTATAGGCGCTTTGGTTTTACAAGAGTATTTATCATAGCTTTCTACTTTATTTCGCCAATGCAATGAAAAGGTTAGAGATAGATGTATTTTAAGATGAAGCGCAAATAAATGAGCGACTCTTATTTGGCACTAATATTAGATATCAATAAGAGTCGCTTGATTTAGTTTATTTGTCGAGTGCTTTTATTGCTTTTACATAAGGAGCAATAACAGGGTTTTGCTCTGCTTCCTGAAACATTGGAGCAACGGCTTTAATGAAAGGGTCTTTATCAACATCAATGATCTCTACGCCCATTTTAGTTGCTTTTTTCAACTCTTCTTCTGTGTATTCACCCCAAATCTTTTTCATATAAGCGGTAGCATCTTTACCAGCAGCTAATACGGCAGCTTTGTTTTTATCTGATAGTTTTTCCCAGGTTTTAGTGCTGATTACTAGCACATCAGGAATCATCGCATGGCCATCACGAGTGTAATATTTAGCCACTTCACCATGACGATAAGTCGTTACTGCGCCAATGTTGTTTTCTGCACCATCAACAACGCGCTGTTGTAGAGCAGTATACAATTCACCAAATGGTAGTGGCGTAGGAGAAGCACCCATCAGCTCCATCATTTTGATCGCGCTTGGGCTTGGTTGAACACGAATTTTCATGCCTTTCAAATCTGCAGGAGAGTGTACAGGCTTAGATGTGTAAAAATTACGCGAGCCAGCATCAAAATAAGCGACACCAATAAAGCCATATTCTGCAGAAGAACTTAAAATTTTCTGCCCAACATCTTCACTCGCTAGTGCGCGATAGAAATGTTCGCGATCTCTAAAGATATAAGGGATATTGAAAGCGCCATAAGCAGGATCAAATGATTCAAGCTCACTGGCATTTGACTTAGCCATATCTAGCGCGCCGCTTTGCAACAATTCTAAAGACTCGCGTTGAGTGCCTAGTTGGCCATTTGGATAGACGCGTACTTTTAAATCCCCATCAGTTTTTTCTTGTACTTCATCCGCAAAGAATTTGAGTGCTTTGTGAACTGGAGACTTTGTGTCGCCATTATGACTCAGCTTTAGCGTTTCAGCGAAACTCATTGATGAAGCGCCCATCAAGCTACCTAAGAGTAGTGCAGAGGCAACATGCAGCTTAGTTTTTTTAATATTTAACATTTTCGAAATCTCCGTTTTTGTATTTTTATATTATTTTCACGTTTTCGGATAAGCAAAGAGTGCAAGGTGTTTCGTTATGAGTTTGCATAATTGCACGCATATTAATTTTGGTCAACCAATCTAATTAAGTTAGTTGACCAAAATTAATGTTTGGTTCAATATGTCGTCGATTGGTGAAAGCTATTGTGGGCTTTTTATCCCTTCTGGAGGTGGTAAATGACGAAATTTATTTATGTGGTTGACCGCATATTATCTACATTTTGCGTCACTTTGATGGTGACTCTTGTGGCGTGCGTGGTTTGGCAAGTTTTCTCTCGTTATGTTTTAGGTGCACCCAGCACTTCAACAGATGAATTAGCTAGATTCCTATTCATTTGGGTTGGTTTGTTAGGCGCTGCATTTACTTTAGGTAAGAAAAAACATCTGGCGATGGACTTTATGTTATTGGCATTAGAAGGGCGAAAAAAAGCCATTCTGCAAATGGTAATTACTCTAATAGGCCTATTTTTTGCCATTGTCATAATGGTGTTTGGTGGCGGTTCATTAGTAATGAAAACATTGAGTAATGGGCAGCTTTCTCCAGTTTTAGGTCTAGAAATGGGCTGGGTTTATGCCGCAATTCCGATAAGCGGAGCCTGTATGATTCTCTATTTATTACGCGATCTTTTGGCTCCAACGCAAGATTAAAATTCTCTACATGCTAGACGGTAGCGTCTATTCGTTACCTTATTTAGTGATTTAAAAATTCTAATAATAAGGATAAAAAACGTGGAATGGTTAGTTGCACTCGTTCTATTCGGTAGTTTTTTCACAATGTTGGTACTTGGTGTACCGATTTCCTTTTCCATCGCGATTTCCTCGTTGTTATCCATCATGGTATCGCTGCCTTTTGATGCTTCACTTTCTGTCGTTTCACAAAAGCTTGCCTCAGGAATGGATAGTTTTACGTTATTAGCTATTCCGTTTTTCATATTGGCGGGAAATATCATGAATCGAGGCGGTTTAGCCCTACGACTTATTGAATTTTCCAAGCTGCTTGCTGGGCGTTTACCGGGCTCTTTAGGGCACGTCAACGTCATTGCAAACATGCTTTTTGGGTCAATCTCTGGTTCTGCAGTTGCTGCTGCCGCGGCGGTTGGTGGCACTATGGCGCCGTTGCAGAAAAAGAGCGGCTACGACCCTGTTTTTTCAACTGCAGTAAACATTACTTCTAGTCCTGCTGGTTTGTTGATCCCACCCAGTAATGCTCTGATTGTCTATTCTCTTATTTCTGGTGGCACTTCTGTTAGCGCTTTGTTTCTAGGTGGCTATTTGCCTGGTCTATTGATGGGCGCCTGTGTCATGTTGGCTGTTGCTGTGGTCGCTAAGAAGAAAAACTACCCAGTATCTGACAGGATTTCTCTAGGAGAGGCGGGTAAAGTTACCTTTAGAGCCTTACCTAGCTTGGGGCTTATTGTTGTCATCATGGGCGGTATTATTGGTGGCGTATTTACTGCGACAGAAGCATCGGCCATTGCCGTTGTGTACTCCTTGTTGCTGGCGCTTATTTATCGCGAAGTGGGTCTTAAGGATATGCCGAGTATTATTCTTGGCTCCATCATGACCGCTTCCATGATTATGTTGTTGATTGGTGCGTCTATGTCGATGGCATGGGCAATGGCAAATGCAGATATTCCTTATGCTGTGAGTGATGCGTTACTCGCCTTGTCTGATAACCCAATTATCATCTTGTTGATTATTAACTTAATTCTGCTTGTTGTCGGTATCTTCATGGATATGACGCCTGCATTGTTAATCTTCACGCCTATTTTTCTACCTATTGCGTTAGAGCTTGGTATCGATCCTGTTCACTTCGGCATCATCATTACGTTCAATTTATGTATTGGTATTTGTACTCCTCCTGTAGGCAGCGCGTTGTTTGTCGGCTGTTCTGTGAGCGGTGTGAAAATCGACCAAGTGATTAAGCCATTATTGCCTATTTTTGGTTTGTTGGTATTGGCGTTATTGGCGGTAACTTTCATTCCAGAAATTAGCCTGTTTTTACCTTCGCTTTTACTTGGATACTAGTTTAGAAGCTTGCAGATTTTAACGATATTTGGAGATAGATATTTATGAAGCCGATTAATAATTGGAAGCTTCTTGGCGCTGAAGACAACCGTGTCAACATTGAATGTGATGGCCGTCATGTTTTGCATTTTTTCGTTTTAGAATCCAACGTGATTCGTGTATTGCTAAAAAAGAACGGTAAGCTACAACTCGAAAATAGCTGGTGTATTTCCCCTAATGACAGTCCTAATGGCAGTGAAATGGGCTGGGAAGGCCGCGACCGGATGAGTACTGAAGGGTTTACTTGCCCAGATTTTACCGTCGCAGAACAAGATGGCCAGCTTAGCATCTCCACATCATCGCTACGAGTCACTTTATCGAAACCATTTAAGCTGATATGGGAATACGCCGACGCTGCTGGTGAATGGCATTACCTTGCTGCAGATCGTCACAGTGGCGCTTATATGTTGGGTGTTCAAAGTAACGACATTCACCATTATATGGCGCGTGATTTGTCTGAAAAGTATTACGGATTGGGAGAGAAAACCGGTGACCTAAACCGTCATGGCTCTCGCTACCAAATGCGTAATATCGATGCCATGGGTTACGATGCTAAAAATACCGATCCACTGTACAAGCATATTCCTTTTTACATAACCAAAACTGAGCAAGCGAGTTTCGGGATTTTCTACGATAACTTGTCAACCAGTTGGTTTGATTTGGGTAACGAGCTAGACAACTATCATGGTTACTACCGTAGCTATCATGCTGATGAAGGGGATCTAGATTTTTACTTCATGTACGGTGAAAAAGTCGTTGATGTGACTAAAACCTACGTGAATCTAACGGGCCGAACTATCTTTGGACCGAAATGGAGCCTTGGCTACAGCGGTTCTACCATGCTTTATACGGATGCTGAGAATGCTCAAGAGCAGCTTGGTGACTTTATTAAGCACTGCGAAAATCACAGCATGCCTTGTGATTCTTTCCAGCTTTCTTCTGGTTATACCTCGATTGGTAATAAGCGTTATGTCTTTAACTGGAACACCAGTAAGGTGCCAAATCCACTTAAATTGAGCGCAGACTTTCATCAGGCTGGCCTTAAATTAGCGGCTAACATCAAGCCTTGTTTGTTGCAAGATCACCCACGATTCGAAGAAGTGGCGTCGCAGAATTTATTTATTCAAGACTCTGAATATGACGCACCTGAGTCTTCTCAGTTTTGGGATGATTCTGGCTCACATTTGGATTTCACTAATCCGAATACTATTCAATGGTGGAAAAAGAATGTCACTGAACAATTGCTTGAAAAGGGCATTGATTCCACTTGGAATGACAACAACGAATACGAAGTCTGGGACAGTAATGCTCGCTGTGTTGGCTTTGGTAAGAAGACGCCGATTAAGCTAATTCGTCCATTGCAACCATTGTTAATGATGCGTGCTTCTTATGAAGCTCAAGTAGAATTTGCCCCTAACTTGCGACCATATTTGATCTCTCGTTCTGGTTGCCCTGGTATGCAGCGTTATGTGCAAACATGGAGTGGCGATAACCGTACAAGCTGGCAAACTTTGCGTTACAACACACGCATGGGTGTTGGCATGAGTCTTTCCGGTTTGTACAACCTTGGTCACGACGTAGGTGGCTTCTCGGGCGATCGTCCAGATCCAGAGTTGTTTGTGCGTTGGGTTCAAAACGGTGTCATGCATCCTCGCTTTACTATCCACTCTTGGAACGATGATAAAACGGTTAACGAGCCTTGGATGTACCCAGAAGTAACGCCGATCATTCGTGAAGCCATGACGTTGCGATACCGTTTGATGCCTTACTTATACGATCTACTTTGGCAAGCGCATAAACATCATGAACCTATGTTGCGTCCGACCTTTTTGGACCACGAGGCCGATGCTCGTACCTACGAAGAAAGCGATGACTTTTTGCTAGGTAAAGACCTATTGGTGGCGTCTGTTGTTGAACAAGGTCAACGAACTCGTCCTGTGTATTTACCTGACAATGGTGATGGTTGGTATGACTTCCACCGTAAGACTTGGTATGCCGGTGGACAAGACATTTCCTTGCCAGCCGCTCTAGAAGAGATTCCTTTGCTTGCACGTGCTGGCAGTGTGATTACTACCAGTAATCGCATTGCTCACGTGGATGCAGAAAAAGACACCCAACGTCAGTTGCTTGTTTTCCCATTTAAAGGAGCAGGGCAGCGTGACTTATCCGTGTTTGATGACGATGGGCTTTCAACTGGCTATTTAGATGGCAAGTATCTGTTGCTGAACATAACGTTGAAATCCGATCTTGAACGAATTGATCTCAATATTTCACGAGAAGGTGAATGGCAGCCTGCTTACAAAGAGATGAGCTTTGTCTTGCCAGAAAATGAGCAACGTCCTTTCTATGTCAATGGTAAGCGAGTAGAGCGTTCTCAAGCTGTCGCTCTTAGCAGCCTTATATAAGTCGGGGAAATGACATGAAAAACTTTATGACAGAAGATTTTTTACTAACAACGGAAACGGCGAAGCGCTTGTACCATGAATACGCAGCTGATCAGCCAATATATGACTACCATTGCCATTTAAGCCCTCAAGAAATCGCCGAAAATCGTCGCTTTACCGACCTTGGTGAAATCTGGCTGGAAGGAGATCATTATAAGTGGCGCGCTATGCGTGCCGCGGGTATTGAAGAGCGTTTGATCACTGGCGATGCGAGCTTCAAAGAAAAATACCAAGCATGGTCGAATACCGTGCCTCAGTGTATTGGTAACCCAATTTACCATTGGACACACTTAGAATTGCGTCGTCCTTTTGGTATTACGGATGTGTTGTTTTCACCTAAAACGGCCGATGCCATTTGGGATCAATGCAATGAAATGTTGCAGCAACCTGAGTTTTCCGCACGCGGCATCATGCAGCAAATGAATGTGAAAATGGTCGGCACCACAGACGATCCTGCCGATAGCCTCGAACATCATAAGTTTATTGCCAATGATAGCAGTTTTGATATTGCTGTTACGCCAAGTTGGCGCCCTGATCGTGCTTTTAAAGTCGATCATGTTGGCTTCAACGATTACTTAAATAAACTCGGTAAAGCGGCAGATAAAAACATTGAGCGCTTTAGTGATTTGATTGATGCCTTGGCCCAACGTCTTGAAGTGTTCGATGCTCATGGCTGTCGCAGTGCCGACCATGGCATTGAAATCATGCGTTTTGCTAGTGAACCAAGCGAAACGGAATTGGACGCTATTTTATCGAAGCGTATTAATGAGCAGCCTTTAACTGAGCTTGAAATCGCGCAATTTTCCAGTGCGGTTCAAGTATGGCTAGGTAAGCAATACGCCAAAAAAGGTTGGGTGATGCAGCTTCACATTGGCGCGCGTCGTAATAACTCTTCCAGAATGTTCAAACTGATTGGTGGTGATTCTGGTTTTGACTCCATGGATGATCGTGCCTTTGCGGAACCTTTGTCGGGTTTCTTGAATGCCTTGGATCAAAGTGACGAGCTACCGAAAACTATCCTTTACTGCTTAAACCCAATGCATAACGAAATGTTGGCAACCATGGCGGGTAACTTCCAAGGTGGTGGCGTGGCTGGCAAGGTGCAATTCGGTTCAGGCTGGTGGTTCAACGATCAATTAGATGGCATGCAGCGCCAACTAACCAGCGTGGCGCAAATGGGCTTGTTAAGCCAATTTGTCGGCATGTTAACGGACTCCCGTAGCTTCTTATCTTACACCCGTCATGAGTATTTCCGCCGTTTGTTGTGCGAGATGATTGGTGGTTGGGTTGAACGAGGCGAAGCGCCAGCAGACATGGAGTTATTAGGCGAGATGGTAAAAGGGATTTGTTCGGAAAATGCCAAAAAGTACTTTGGTTTTTAAGGTACTGGTCTCTAAAAATATAAGGAATCATCATGATTAGCATAAAAACAACAAATACCTTATACGCACCAGAAAAGGTGGATGTTGGCATTGTTCATATTGGATTGGGCGCTTTTCATCGTGCGCATCAAGCCGTTTATATAGAAAAAAACCTCAACCGAAATCAAGGTGGCAATTGGGGCATTTGTGCTGTGAATATTCGCTCGAATAGCCAACTGGTTGACGAGCTTAAAGCCAATGGCTGTCGCTATCACATTGCGGAATACCAAGACAGCCAGAATGTCGAATTGCGTGAAATCAACGCGATTTGTGATGCCTTGTTTGCTGGGACAGACAAAGAGCCTTTATTTGAAAAGCTCGTGTCACCAATGACAAAAATCGTCACGCTAACCGTTACTGAAAAAGGCTATTACCTAGCGCCCGCGGACAAAACATTGCGTCAGGACGATCCTAGTATTCAGCATGATATCCAGAATCCAACGACGCCAAAAACTGCACCGGGTATCTTGGTTGAAGCCTTATATCGTAGAAAAGAATTGAATCTACCGCCGTTTACTATTTTGTCTTGTGACAATATGCCGAATAACGGCAGTTTAACGCGTCGAGCGGTATGTGAGTTGGCATCTCATCGTTCAGCAGCGTTTGCTCAATGGATTGAAGACAACGTGGCATTCCCAAGTTCCATGGTGGACAGAATTGTGCCAGCAATGTCGGATGATTCCCGCGAGCGATTGCAAAAGGAGCTTAATTGTCACGATCAAAATGCTGTGATGTGTGAAGCCTTTAGCCAATGGGTTGTAGAAGATAACTTCCCACAAGGTCGACCAGATTGGGAGCATGACGGTGTGCAAATGGTAAAGGACGTTCACCCGTTTGAAACCATGAAACTGCGCCTGTTAAACGGCAGTCATTCATTGCTCGCTTATGTTGGGTTGGCGGCCAAATATAAAACCGTAGCTCAAGCGGTTGCGGATGAAAAGTTCGCCAGCTTGATTCGTCACTATATGAGCGTTGAAGCAGCTCCAACGCTGGATTTACCAGAAGAAGTAAAGGTTCATGAATACATTGAGGGCTTAATTAGTCGTTTTGCCAATGACAGTTTGCAGCATCAATTGTCGCAAATTGCGATGGATGGCTCTCAGAAAATTCCTCAGCGCTGGTTAAATGGTGCGGAAGAACGTTTGGCGAACGATGCAAAACAGGGCGATCTAAATGCGACTGCGCTTGGTGTGGCGGCATGGCTGTTTTATGTACGCGGTGAAGACCTTGAAGGCAATCAACACAAGGTTGATGACCCAATGGCACAAACTCTAAGCGAACTTCATGGCCGCTGTTCTGACCCAGAAGCTTTGGTTCGTGAAGCCTTAAAACTGAACGATATTTTCTCTACAAAACTCAGCCAGAACGAGATTTTTTCTCATGCTGTGCTGAATGCTTATCAAACAATTATTTCAAGCGGTGTTGCTGAATGTCTGTCATTTAACAACAGACTATTAAATAACAACACAGCGAATCTCGGAGGATAAAATGGAACATACATGGCGTTGGTTTGGACCAAATGATGAAACAACTTTGACGGATATTCGTCAAACAGGTGCAACGGGTGTAGTAACAGCTTTACATGAAATTCCTAATGGCGAAGTGTGGCCAGTAGAAGCAATTAAAGCACGTAAAACCATGATAGAAGCTCATACACTTCGTTGGTCTGTGGTAGAAAGCGTACCAGTACACGAAGATATTAAAAAGCGTACGGGCAATTACCAAGAGTATATTCAAAACTATAAGCAAACTCTGCTTAACTTGGCTGAATGTGGCATTGATACTGTGTGCTACAATTTCATGCCGGTATTGGATTGGACACGTACGGATTTGGATTATGAATTGCCAGATGGCTCTCGTGCTTTACGTTTTGACCAAACGGCTTTTGCTGCGTTTGAGTTATATATTCTAGAGCGTAAAGGCGCAGAATCTGAATACAGTGACGAAGAAAAAGCGCAAGCGAAAATCTTCTTAGAGAACCTAAAGCCAGAAGATAAAGACCGCTTAGTCGCCAACATCATCGCAGGCCTTCCTGGGTCCGAAGAAAGCTACACCATAGAACAATTCCGCGAAAAATTAGATGAATACGCTGGCATCGACAAAGACAGACTTCGCGAGCACCTTAAACTTTTCTTAGAAGAAATTGTACCAGCGGCAGAGCAAGGTGGCTTGCGCTTGGCGATTCACCCAGATGATCCACCACGTCCGATTCTTGGCTTGCCGCGTGTTGTCTCTGTTAAAGACGACATCGAATGGTTGCTTGGTGCTGTGCCAAGCCCTGTAAACGGTATTACTCTTTGTACTGGTTCTTACGGTGTTCGTGCAGATAACGACTTGGTTGATATGGTGCAACGCTTCGGCTCGAACATTTTTTTCACTCACTTAAGATCAACCAAGCGCGAAGAAGTAGCAGGTAGCTTCCATGAAGCGTCTCACCTTGGTGGCGACGTAGACATGGTTGGTGTGGTTCGTGCGCTTCTTGTAGAAGAGAAAAAGCGTAACGACAACAATGCTCCGAGCCTAATACCCATGCGACCAGACCACGGCCATCAAATCCTTAATGACCTAGAAAAGAACTCAAAACCGGGTTACTCAAAACTTGGTCGAATGAAAGGTTTGGCAGAAGTTCGTGGTTTAGAGCTGGGTTTGAAAAGCACGCTTTAACCTAGTGAATTACTAAATCTAAAGAGTTATCTAGCTTGAATGCAAAAATGCCTTCTGTGCCAATGCGGAACAGAGGGCATTTTTTTCGGCCAATATTTTGATTATTTTTTTTGTAAAAAATAAAAAACACATTATTATCGAGATAACAGTTTATGACTAAAGCATTTTATTAAAAAGATTCTTACTATTCATGGATTATAAATCTGTAAAATAGAATGCAAAAAATATTTTTGCATATTAGGAGGTATTTATGTCGGACAATAATCCATTTCCAAACTCAGAGTATAAATGGTTTATATTTTCAAAATCTGATATGAGTGGCACTCAATTTGATTGTGTAAACCTATCCGATTCGAAATTTTGGGTGGAGTTAAAGAATGCTAAATTTTCTGATTCAAATTTAGAGGCATGTGCGTTTGATGATGTTAATCTTTCTCATAGTACTTACGAAAATATCAATTTGAGTTGTTCAAAATTTAATAATGTTAATATGTCAAATACCTCTTTCACAAACTTAAACCTTGAAAATACCGAGATAAGTAATACAAATTTACTTGGTATGAAAATTAATGGTGTGCTTGTTAGTGATTTATTTGAAGCTTACGAGAAAAATAGCTAATAAGTCGCTGATTGGCTGCTCTGGAAACGATTAGGGCTACTTTGGAGCATAGAGAGAAGAGGAGAGGCGCTTGCAATTCGCAAAAGCGTAACGTTATCTTGGCAACTGATTCAGCAAATATCCGCTAATTAATACCGAGAATGTATCGAGGATTAAAATGTCTCTAGTTTTGGGATATAGTGCAAAAACTAGAGGATTATTTTGGTTGGCCATCCTCTTAAAACGATTGTTTGTACAAAGTCACCAAAGATCAATGGTTTAAAAAATCTGCAAAACAGGATACTAAGAACACTATGGCAATAAGTGAATTTGAGATAAAACGTACAGAATCTGAGTTAGAGAAGTATTTAGCTAAGAATCGACCTCCTGCCCATCTTAGACATCAAGTCGATATAGGATATCGTATATCCGGCCAAAGCGTAGAGTTATTTGAAATTCGCCCTCATTGGAAGGCGGTAGACTCAAAAATTGAAACGCCTGTTGCGAAAGCTACGTTTGTAAAGACTAAAGGCTATTGGAAGGTATTTTGGATGCAACAAGATCTGAAATGGCATAGATACGATTCAAACCCCGAAGTGAGTAGGATAGAAGATTTTCTGCAAATTGTAAGTGAGGATGAACACTCTTGCTTCTTTGGGTAATTTTTTCTATTCATTTATCAGAAGAGTTCAGTAATATCGCCGACTATCATGCTAATTACGGCACGGGCTTTACGTTTATTCACGGAAATTGAAACAGACTAGTCCCTGTGGATAGACATTATGTCAATTGGAAAAGGGGGCGGAAGTGCGAAAATCAGACAGGCTTTTTCAGTTAACCAATATTCTGCGTAAGCACCAACCCATTACAGCTAAGCAGTTGGCCCAAAAGCTGATGGTGTCAGAAAGAACTATTTATCGTTATGTTGATGATTTGTCTTTATCTGGAATACCCGTTTATGGCGAGCCTGGTGTCGGGTATCGGTTGCTAGAGGGGTTCGAGTTACCACCCTTACAGTTGACGCCGATTGAGCTGGAGGCGTTGATTGCCGGCGTAAGTTTTACGGCGTCTCTGACTGGAAAGAAATTTGCTACTTCGGCACATTCTTTATTGTCAAAGATTGAGGCAGCATTGCCTAAAAAATCAAAGATGATTTCCAGCGAAGATCGAGTGATTAGGATGCCGGTAAGACACCATGAATCCGAAACATCTCAGGTATGGGAGGAAATACATTCAGCTATAGAAACAGGATGTTGGCTCAGTATCGGTTACAACTCACTTTCAGAAATCGTGACATCGAGAGTTGTATTTCCTCTAGGGCTATTTTATTGGGGTGGCCGATGGACATTAGGTGGCTGGTGTAAGCTGCGTGGTGACTACAGAGACTTTAGGTTGGACCGTATAACCAGATTAAATTCTTGTGACGCTGCGAGTGCTTTGCCAGAAGATGTTTCTTTGTCAGCATACATTGAATTTAAAAATACGAAAGCTGACTGACACAATGCTGTCAGTAGTGAAGCCTTAGAGTTGATGCTTAATTCATAACTGAGGCACTGACATGATAAAGAATAACAACATTGATAATATTGGCGGTATGGAGTTTGCGACCTTTAGGCTTAAAGAAGGCGTAACAGAAACCAGATTAGTAGAATTGTCACATCAAGTAGAAGCCGAATTTCTTAGTCTGCAAGAGGAGCTGATTCTTCATTTTCTGGTTCGTGGAACGGATGGGGTCTATGCAGATGTGGCGATTGCCAGTTCGCAGGAAAAAGCTGAGGAGTATTGCCAGCAGTGGCTGAGAAACAAGGTGGCACTAGAATATTTAGAACTTCTTGATAAAGAATCCGTAAATATGACGTTCTGGGCGAGAATTAACTAAAAGCCTAGCCAAGGGCTCACGGAAGACCAACCGCTCCGTTTTTTTTTGTTTTCTGTGGGCTTGCTATGATTGGTAAGTAAATTTTGTGGTAAATCAAAAATAGAATAGTGACTTCATAAACGGCATTATTCTTTGTACTGGTTCTAGGGCATCTGCATTGATAATGACTTAGTTTATGTTGCAGAACATGTTGCTTCTAATAGCTTTTTCCTTTTCTTAAAATCAAGAAAATCTTATTTAAATCCGATCAGAGCATGATTGTTAAATTTTCAGCAACTTACAAAAACGTCAAATCTGGCCACTTGAAATTAGCCCGATTAAAAGGTCAATAAAATGTTCTTGGTTTAGAATCGAGCTTGAAAGAAAATTATAAATTCTGATAACTAAATGGAATGTCTGTATATAAATTAGATATCCCCCTTTCGTTTTTAACATTTAAATCTTGTGCTTGTTTCTTCCTTTTTTATCGGTTTTTTTGAGGGTGAACGTTTAAATAGATTAATTTATTGAATACAAAATAAGTAGGCGCTATTATGCATCGATTTTATGCATAAAATCTTAAGTGTTCTATTTTGGTGCGTTTTTCTGTGATTATTTCTTTTAGCTTTAACTTTAGATGTAGGTTTGAAGGTGATTATGGAAAATTATTTTATAATGGAGATGTAATAAATAGTTTATGAAAAATGTTAAATTAAGTGTGTTGCTTTTTTCTAGTTATGGGTTGATTATTTTTGGCCTGATTGTCGTTCTTGTATTTTCTTTTACTCGTATGAGTAACATCAATGACCAATCTACTATTATTTCAGAAGACTGGCTTCCATCGGTTAAGCTGATTGAAAGTATTAACACTCAAACCGCAGATTTACGTAATTCTGAAGCTGTTCATATTCTTTATGATACATCTGAGGAAAAGATAAGATTAGAAAAGGTAGTAGAAGAGCAAAAGATTAGGATTGAACAGACAATCAGAGACTTCAGTGCATTAGTGTCTGATAACAATGAAGAAATAAAGTTATTAAAACAATTTGAAGCGAGCTATAAAGACTATTTAAGTATTGAAAATAAAGTTTTTACCCTTTCAAGACAAGATGAAGATGATGCTGCGCGTTCTCTTTTTCTTACTGAATCGCTTAAAAAGTATAATGAGTACTCATCCTTTCTAGATAGACTTTCTGCTATAAGTAGCAAAGGCGCTAAGTCTGCGAGTGATAACGGTGATGTTGTTTATCAAGAGTCTACTTCTATGCTTAGTATAGTCGCCGTAGTTATTATTGCTGCCGCCCTTATTATTGCATTTTATATTACGCGCACATTGACTCAGCAAGTCGCCTATATTCAAAATGCAATGACTCGCTTATCAAGTGGTGATTTGAGCATCCGTCTAGAAAATGTTTCTCGTAATGAATTAGGTATATTAGCGGGTCATTTTAATAAAACGGTTGAGCAGCTTTCTAAAACGGTAAATGAAATCCAAGATGCCGCGACTCAATTGGCTTCAACATCAGAAGAGCTAAGTGTTGTCACAGAAAAATCTACTCAAGATATGCATCATCAGAATGAGCAATTAGAGTTGGCTGTTTCTGCTGTTACCGAAATGACATCAGCCGTGGAAGATGTAGCGCGTAATGCTGTCGCCACTTCAAAAGATTCTGATACTGCAGATGAGCGTGCTGAATTAGGTCGTGATCAAGTTCAACAAACCATAAAAACCATTCAGTCTTTATTGACCGAGTTGAAGACTACAACTCAAGGCGTTAATGATCTAGCAGGGCAAGTTAGCAGCATTGGTTCGGTGCTAGATGTAATTCGTGGTATCGCAGACCAAACGAACTTATTGGCACTAAACGCAGCGATTGAAGCGGCTCGTGCTGGCGAAACAGGTCGAGGTTTTGCTGTTGTGGCAGATGAAGTACGTGCATTAGCACATCGTACTCAAGAGTCGACAAAGGATATTGAAGTCATGATTCAATCTGTGCAAAGCGGAACGGATCTTACTGTAAGTTCAATGCAGCGCAGCCATGAAAAAGCCAACGCCACATTGGAGATTGCTAATTTGTCTGGGGAAGCGCTTAAATCTATCGCAGAGTCTGTTTCTCGCATCAATGATCAAAACATTGCCATTGCAAGTTCTGCCGAAGAACAAGCTCTTGTTGCACGAGAAGTAGATAAAAACTTGTTAGCTATTCGTGATATTGCGAATGAAGCGGTTGCCGGAGCAAATCAATCCAGTGCGGCGAGTTTAGATCTTGCCCGACTTGCAGAAAACCTCAGTGGATTAACGAATCGCTTTAAACTATAAAGTTTTAGCTATTTAATAGCGATTCACACAAGCTGATAAAAGACCGAGTAGCAGGCGCTACTCGGTCTTTTATATTTCAGCCAAGTAACTTATTAGTCAAATTTCACACGGTCTGTTTTAAGCAAAGCCGCGCTGCTGGAATTAACCAGTTTGTCGTTCTTTCTTTCAATGAAGAAGACTTCTAGATTTTCATTCTTAGCGATTTTCGCACCCTCTACAGGGCCTAGGCATAACATAGTGGTTGCCCACGCATCGCTAACTCTAGGGTCCGTGCCAAACACAGATGCCGATATAAGATTATGAGTAATGGGTTTGCCTGTGCTTGGGTTGATAATGTGAGAATACTCGACACCGTTATCATCAAAGTGACGGTTATAAGTACCTGATGTATCTAGCGTAACGCCATCTTCATTTTTGACAGTAATAACTTGATAGACTTTTGGGCCGCCTTCGGCAGAAGGAATAGGGCTCTGAATGGCCACTCGCCATTTATCGCCGTTAGGCTTATGTCCTTTGATCTTCATATCGCCACCAAATTGCACCATATAATTGTCGTAGCCTTTGGATTCTAAAACATGGCTTAACTTGCCAATGGTGTAACCTTCGCCCATAGAGGAAAAATCAAGCTGTAAAAAAGGGCGCGTTTTACGTACACGTAAATTTTCTTCATCTACTTCAATTTTATCAATGCCGAGTTCAGATGTAAGTGCAACAAGTTCTTCTGGTGTAGGCACATGAAGTTTGTCGGTTTTGAACCCCCATAAATCGAACAAAGGTCCAATAGTTGGGTCGTAACAACCTTCCGATTTTGTATGTATATCTTGGGCAATTTGGACAAGCTCGACAAAGTCTTGAGAGACTGGCTGCCAAGCTACAGATGGGCTACGGTTGAATTCGGAAATGAAAGAATCAGGACGATAAGTAGAAAGCTCTTTGTCTATTTGGGCAAGCGTATCGTTAAACGCCGCTTGCACCTCGGTGACTGGAACCGCGTCTTCAGACCAAAAGCTTATTTGATACGTCGTGCCTTGGGCATAACCTTCAATAGTTTCAAGTTTTGGTGGTTCACTGCAACCCACTAAAAAAGTCGTCATCAGTAGGGCGCTAAAACCCGTAATGGCGGTGGGATTAAAGCGAGATTTTGTGGATGTAGCCATACAATATAAGCCTTGTTAAAAAATAAAACGCGATAAGTTTATCAGCCGTTTATGATCAACTCTATCAAACTGCCTAGCATCCACACTAATGTGCATTTTTGCTAAATTTCTTGCTTCACTGCAACCGGATATTTATCTTTGACTCTTAAAGTTCTGGAAGAAGGCCACTTCTTACAGCACCGGGCGATATTCCTGTCATTCGTTTGAAGGCTCGACTAAACGAAGCCGCAGAGCCATAGCCAAGTCGATCGGCAATTTCGTCAAGTGACAGGTTATCTTGGCTGATCCACTGACTTGCTAGGCGCATGCGTAGGTTGCCTAAATATTGCTGTGGTGTGGAATGGGTTAATTCGGTAAAGCGTTCAGCAAAGACAGATCGTGATACCCCCATTTCTGACGCCATATCTGCCACCGACCATTGTCGTCCAGGTTCATGATGCAGGGCAGATAAAACCTGTGCGAGTTTCGGGTCGCGCATTGCTTCAACCCAGCCGCATACATTGCATCCAATCTCTACCCAGCGACGTAAAATGGCAGCAGCCACTACATCGGCAAGTCGTGTCAAAATTACGCTATATCCTGGTCGTTTAGCCTTCAATTCCTTGGTCATCACATCGAGGATGGCAGGAATTTGCGGATCATAATCTGGTACCGTTTCAATGTGCATTACTTCTGGCTTCAAATGAGCTAACGGATGAAGCCAGCCCAAGTCGAATTCCATGGCGCAACTGAAAATAAAATTGTTCTTTGATCGGCATATTTCAGTGTTGCAAACGCTTATTTCCGACGTGGCATCACATAATTGCACTTTTTCAAAGGCATTAATACTGACTAGCGGCACACCATCTTCGCTATAAAGATCATGGGTTCCTGCACAAGGCATTAATACTGCATCACCGCATGCTAGCTGGTGTACAGCTCCGCTTCGAGTTCGTAAAAATGCTGAACCCTGTCCAATGAAATGAAAGTACGCCAATCTTTTATCTGATTCCTCTCCAAATTGCAGGCCAAACGGAGCGGAAATTTCGACTCGTCTGTATTCAAGGCCCTTAAGGCGTACGCCAGACAGAAGTTCGTTCATCATATCGTGTCGGGCTTCATTGGTGATGTTGTTTGTCGAGGACGGTTGCATAGTTCTCCGGACGATATGGTATGAATTTAAGACATATTGGTATATATCGTCTGGTCTGTCCATATTATTCTGTACGCAATATACAAACATTCATTTCAAGAGGACTTTCGATGACGAATACATTAAATGCGTCTCCGGCGCAGGTACAAGACGTACCTGCTTGGGGGGCAGTAATAGCCATGACGTTAGGTGTTTTTGGGTTAGTTACGGCGGAGTTTCTGCCAGCAAGCCTTCTAACACCAATGGCTTCCGATCTTTCGATTACTGAAGGGATGGCAGGCCAAGCCGTTTCGGCTACCGCTATTCTTGCGGTATTTGCCAGTCTTTTGACCGCTACTGTTACCCGCAGAATGGACCGCCGTTATGTTTTACTCGGATTTTCAGTGCTGTTAATTATCTCGAATATTTTGGTTGCTCTCGCACCTAATTTCTTCCTGTTGTTAGCTGGTCGTGTACTACTTGGCATTGCACTTGGTGGTTTTTGGACCATGGCTGCCGCCATTGTTATGCGGTTGGTTCCTGATAAAGACATTCCTCGTGCGTTAGCTATTCTGTTTAGCGGCGTTTCGGCAGCCACTATATTTGCCGCTCCGCTCGGCAGTTATCTTGGTGGTACTATCGGCTGGCGTAATGTTTTCCTGTTGGTAGCCTTGCTTGGTGTTCTGGTCCTAGCTGTCCAGTTTGCTACTTTGCCGAGAATGCAACCGCGTGGCCGAGCAACATTAGGTACCCTGATCGCGGTGATGAATCGCCCTCGAATGAAATTCGGCCTGTTAATGCTGGTGCTTATTTTTACGGGGCATTTCGCTTTATTTACCTACGTTCGGCCGTTTCTTGAAAATGTGACAGGTGTCGCAACTGCTGGTATTTCGGGTATTTTATTGGGTTTTGGTGTTGCTAATTTCATTGGTACTTATATAGCCGGAGCCTTGATTGCGCGATCATTGCGCCTAACCCTTACGCTTATGCCGTTGATCATTGGTTTGGCTGGAATCGGTATGGTCAGTATCCAGGGCGCTGTTGCACCAACGGCTATATTGGTGGCTATCTGGGGAATGGCGTTTGGTGGTGTGCCAGTTGCTTGGTCGACTTGGATTACACGCAGTGTTCCTGATGAAGCCGAAAGTGGTGGTGGACTTCTGGTTGCTGCTATTCAGGTTGGTATTGCAACCGGTGCAGCAGCAGGTGGGCTTGTTTTTGATGTTAGTGGTGCGTTTGGTGTCTTTACAATCGCCGCTCTGATACTTCTGGCTGCCGCCATTATTGTCACGTTTGGTTTGCGAACTGATCCAGTAAAAGTCGCACAAAGCGTTTAAATATCCTCTCTCTAATGACTCAAATCACCCCGATTATTTCATCATAATCGGGGTGATTTTTATCCATTCGATATTGGCGGCTCAATGCGCGTTGTTGTAAAGAGTCAGTTAATTAATAACCGCACACCGAGTGTCGTCATCAGCAAGCCGGTAACGCGTTCGATCCATATTTTAAAGACCAACACTTTCTGTTGAATTCTCACTGACGTTAGTAAACAAGCGACTAGGGCAAACCAAATAAAATGCGCTAAGGCAATATAAGCACCATAGCCAAGCTCCATTAATAAAGAGGTATCTGTTGAAATGACTTGGCTAAACAAAGATACGATAAACAACATGGTTTTTGGGTTGAGTGCGTTACAGGCAAACCCAGACCAAAAAGCTGAGCCGTTGCTTGTTACTTTGATTTTAGGCGAGCTTTGATCTTTTAATGGCTCCGGTGTCTGGCTAGGTCGTGCTCTAAATACGATTGTCTTGATATCCGGCCATAAGGCTGAACCCCCCAACCAAATAAGGTACATAGCGCCGAGATAGCGCAAGGTATTCAGAACCCAGATATTGTTTGCAAACACAATCCCCAGTCCCAAGAGTGTATAAGCCAAATGTACACTGATGGCAGCACTTATTCCGATAGCGCATAAAATGCCATCGTGTCGACCTTTTAGTAACGAGACTTTTGACACCATTGCAAAATCTGGCCCCGGACTCATGACAGCCAATAACGTGATAATGGCAACGGAATATAACTCAAATTGATCGATATTTAACATGGCAAGACACTCTCATCTGTGAATAATAAGAGTATGAATAGATGATTAAGTAAATAAAATCGATAATTAATGGTGAATATTGTGAGTAATAATCACATAAAAAGACGACTTCCTCCCTTGGGAACATTGACTGCATTCGAAGCTGCAGCGCATCATCAAAGCTTTTCTCGTGCGGCTCAAGAGCTTCATTTAACTCACGGCGCAATTAGTCGAGCCGTGGCGCAAATAGAAGAGCGTATTGGCGTTGATTTATTTGTGCGCCGTAATCGTCGGGTTTATCTGACCGCCGCAGGGCAACGATTGCTAAAAACCACCACAGAAGCCCTCGATGCATTAAGTTATACCGTGGAGGAAATTCATCGTCATGATAGCACTTCACCATTTCTGACTGTGTCATGTGAACCCAGTTTGGCAATGCGTTGGTTAATGCCGCGATTAGGTGAATTTCGAACTTTATGTCCTGAGTTAAATGTTGATCTAAGAATGGTGGGTGGCCCGATTGATCTATTGTCAGAGAATTGTGACATTGCCATTCGCCGCATGGACTTTGGTGTCCACGAGGATTATAAAATAACCACACTCTGTTCTGAACTGGCTGGACCTGTATGCACAAAAGACTATTGGGAGAAACATATTAACCAAGACTTGAATGAAGCTAATTGGTTACACAGCAGAACTCGACCCAATGCATGGGACGACTGGAAAACGTCTCATGGTTTGGAAAAAGTCATTCCGAAAAATGAGCAGCACTTTGATCATTTTTTTTATACTTTGCAGGCTGCCCAAGATCAGCTAGGCATTGCCATTGGCTCTATTCCTTTAGTCTCAGATGATCTAAAAATGCAGCGTCTTATTGCGCCATTAGGCATGCAACCCACAGGTTATAACTACGCTTTATTAACACTAGATGATCCTAATTTAGACCAAAGAGTTGCAGCATTTTCTACTTGGTTGATAGAGCGAATTGCAGGTTAGAATGAATGGGAACCTTGGTGTATATTCTAAATAACTTCACATCGATTACTGTCTTTTTATAGGAGCATATTTCGTGCATAAGGTTTTTGTCTTTGGGACGTTGAAAGAAGGTTTTCCGAATTTTAAAACAAACAAAGGTATTCGTTACCGCGGCGACTTTAAAACCAAAGAGCGTTATCCGTTATACCTTGTTGGTGAACGATTTTCGCCTTGGCTTGTTTTACTGTCAGGCGAAGGCTATCCAGTGAAAGGGCAGGTATTTGAAGTATCAGATGACGTCTTAGCAGAAATGGATGCACTGGAAAGAATCACTGCTGTCGACGGTTATCGTAAAGTGAGTGTTCCAGTAATCTGCCTAGAATCTGGCGATGAAATAAACGTCTTAGCCTATGGAAAACCACCAGAAATGTTACAAGGCGTTGAGGTTATGCAAGAGCTAGCAGGCGAGTATGGCCTTGAACACGCGGCGTTATATCGTAGTCGAAGCGCCACTTAAACGTATTTAGTTAGGCAAGCTCGGACGCGAGCTTGCCTATTTACCTATTTATTATTCAAGAACAGCCTTAGGTTTGTACATGGATAACCCAGTTTGATCACTGAACAGGTGCAGACGTGATTCATCAATATAGAAGTTAGTAACCTCGTCTTCGTTTACCATATGGCTTGATGGCGCTTCAACGGTAATCTGACTATCCCCTAATCGACTTGTCAGCTGTATGGTTGAACCAAGCAGTTCTAAGTTCTCCACTGTGCCTTTGATGACCAATGGATTGGTAAGCAAATCTGGCGTGATATGAATATCACAGGGACGAATGCCAAGAGTGGCTTTTGTGTCAGTTTGATTGTCGTCAACGTCACCGAGTAAGTTTAGCTTTTGTCCTGCAATATCAACATGCCAGCCTTCATCCTTGGCTAATTCAACCGGAATAAAGTTCATGGCTGGACTGCCAATAAACCCTGCGACAAACTTATTTGCAGGGGAGTGATAGATCTCCCTTGGCGTACCAACTTGTTCGACTTTGCCATCACGTAATATTACGATTCGGTCAGCCAGCGTCATGGCTTCCACTTGATCGTGTGTCACATAGATGGTGGTTTTCTTTATTTTTTTATGCAGCGTTTTGATCTCGGTACGCATGGAATTACGCAGTTTGGCATCAAGGTTAGAGAGCGGCTCATCGAATAAAAATACCTCTGGCGTTCGCACCATAGCGCGTCCCATTGCAACACGCTGACGTTGCCCGCCAGATAGTGCTCTAGGTTTGCGATCCAGTAACGGCGTCAGTTGCAGCATGTCGGCAACAGGGCGTACTTTTTCCTCTATCTCTGCTTTGCTTAATCCAGCGAGTTTCAGTGCAAAAGCAATGTTTTGGTAAACCGACATGTGTGGGTAAAGAGCATAACTTTGGAACACCATAGCTATGTCGCGTTCTATCGGTTCAAGATCATTAACGACTTTGTTATTGATAAGAATTTCGCCACCGGAAATGTCTTCTAGGCCAGCTAGCATACGCAATGTCGTTGATTTTCCACAGCCAGATGGGCCTAGAAAGACAATGAACTCGCCGTCATTAATTTTTAAATTGAAGTCTTTAACTGTGTGTACATTGCCTGGGTAGATTTTTTCAATATGTTTAAATTCAACAGAAGCCACGGGATTCTTCCTTATTATTCTATTTAGTTGGGTTAGCCTTTTACGGCGCCGCCAGTTAAGCCTTCAACAATGTATTTTTGAGCAAATAAGAAAAATACGATGGCAGGAGTGATGGTCACGGTGACATAGGCAAGTATGCGGTTCCATTCGATGCCATATTCGCCACGATATTGCATGATGCCCAGCGTCCATGGGTATTGTTGCTCTGTGTTTAGTACCAACAACGGCAATAAATAATTATTCCAACTGGCGACCAAGACAAATACACCAACGGTGGCGAGTATTGGAGTGGATAGCGGCAGGATCACATGCCAATAAAATTTGATGTAGCTGCAACCATCGACACGAGCCGCATCAAATAGCTCTGAAGGGAGTTGCTCAAAAAAACTTCGGAATAACAAAATGCTAAAGCCTAAACCAAAGGCAACTTGTGGAATCACAACACCAGACAGGCTATCAAGTAAGCCGAGATCTCGAATTTTCAAGAACAGCGGTAAAATAGCGGCCGCAGCGGGAAACATCATGCCAATTAAGAAGTAGTTATAGATGTATTTATAACCCGCGAACTTAATATGGGAAAACGTAAACGCGGTCATGGTGCCGATGATAATGGTCAGTAGTACCGAGAAAAACGCAATAATCAGTGAGTTTTTCATCAGCTGCCAAATGGAACCATTGGCAAAAACTTGTGCGTAATATTCAAACTCCCAAACATCTGGTAAGCCAAATGGGTTGGTGCGTAATTCGCCTAAGCTTTTGAACCCACCGAGCACAGTGGCAAACATAGGGACTAATACAAAGCCAGCGACCAAGATTAGGAAGATGTATTTCCCCCAAGATATTCTTCGCATTGCTAACATAGGGTGTTCCTTTTATTTTTTGTCTTTCATAATGGTGCTTTGGTATGTGAAGGCAAAAATCACACAGCAAATAAACAACACCACACCCACCGCACTACCAAAGCCAACATTCATTCTGGTAATACCAAATGTATATAGATAAGAAACCAAGGTATGAGTGCTATTAGATGGTCCACCACCGGTGAGAGGCATAATGAGATCGAAGGTTTGTAGTGCCCCCAGAATACTGAAAAAGATGGATATCGTGATTCCCGACATAATGAGCGGAATCTTTACATACCAAATCGCCTGAAAACGGCTGGCACCATCGAGCTTGCTTGCTTCAATAAGATCTTTAGGGACGCCTTGTAGCGCAGCAATATAAATCATCATGTGGAAGCCGAAATACTTCCAAACAAGCACCACAAGAATGGCCACAAATGCCCAGTTTTTATCCGCCAATATGTACCAAGTATCGGTATTAAGCGCCTCGGTAAATCTCGCCATCACGCCGTAATCGCCATCAAAAACAAAACGCCAAATAAGACCTGCAGCCACTTCGGCCAAAATATAAGGCAAAAAGAAAATGAGGCGGAATAGGCTATTTGCCCAACTTTTTTTATAAATAGACAGAGCAATAATCAGTGCTAAAGGCAACTGAATAACCAATGAAATAAGAATGATCTTGAAGGTGTTCCATACCGCAGTATCAAAAGCACCGTGTTTAAACAAACGGACATAGTTGCTGAATTCTACCCATTGACTCGGTTCACCATAGCCATTCCAGCGGAATAGGCTGTAATAACCCGCTTCACCAATCGGCAAAATAACAAAAATAGTAAACAGCAATAAAGCAGGTGGTAAAAACAAAACCAACGTCAGTAAGCGGTTACCGTGATTATTTTTTTTAAACCAACGTGAGACATTTTGGTTTGAAGAAGTACTGGAGCGCTTTCCAATAGTGGTGACATCATTACTCATAGCAAGCCTCGTGAAAGTGAGAACAGCCAACTTAAGTTGGCTGTATTAGTCGATTAATGCTTATTCAGCGTTATTCAAATTCCCACGCTTCTTGTACTTGCTCTGCTGCTTCCTCAGGAGTAAGCGAGTTACTAACAATACCAACGGAAATGTCGTTCACGACGCTACCTACGTTTGCACCAAATGCTTGGTCATAAAACAATTGATGCCAAGTAGAGTTAGCGATGTTTTGTGCAATGCGCTTTTTAAATGGGTTTTCAATGGCAACATCCGCACCTTTCACAACAGGAATAATCATGTTGATCTTGGCTAGGTGTTTTTGCATATCGATATTAGAAAAATACTTTAACCATTGAACGGATTCAGGGCTTGCTTCAGAGGTAAGCACCCAACCAGCAATGCCTCCTAGCGTATCGGTTGCTTTGCCTTTGCCATCTTTTAAGGCAGGGAAGTTCATCCAGCCTAAATTGTTATCACCAACACCTTCACCACTGATGGATTGCTGAGCTTGGAATAAATAGTTCCAATCACCCATTAGTTGCATGGCGGCTTTACCGTCACCAAAGTTACCAGAGGAATCACCAAAAGAAGCGGCTAAATAACCTGGTTGGAAAGGTTTTAATGCGACTAAACGTTTTAGCTCTTCACCCGCTTTAATGAAGTCTTCACCAGCGAATCCATCGCCTTTTTTGTCGATGGCATCTTGAATGCCTTGTTGACCAGCTTGGCGCATAGTCAGTAGTGCCCAATAAAACTGCACGGGCCATTTATCACCACCAGCTGTAGTGATCGCTGTAATGCCTGCTTTTTGGAGTTTTTTGATTGCGCCTAGGAAGTCATCCCAAGTGACGATTTTATCGGCATCAACACCCGCTTTTTGGAATAAGCTTTTGTTGTACCAAAAGCCGACTTGGCTAACCATGTAAGGAAGACCGTACTGCTTTCCTTTGTAGTTGAACGCATTAAAGCTGGCTTCTGAGAACCTAGGTTTAATGTCTTTCATCTCTTTGGTGACATCTTTCAATAATCCCGCATCAACGCGAGTTTGAAAGTTTCCGCCGCCCCAGCTGTAGAAAATGTCAGGGCGCTGATCGGACTGAAGAAGCGTTGGCAGCTTCTGTTTGAAGGCCTCGTTTTCTAAATATTCCAGTTTGACGTGTTGACCTGGATTGGCTTTTTCATAGTCATTTGCCACTTGCTGCCAAATGGCGACGACTTTCGGATCTGCTTCAAGGTGAAGCATACGGATCGTGGTATCAGCCCAAGTGAATGAAGAGGTTAGTGATGCAGCGATGGCAACTGGATAAAAGATTTTTTTCCAGTTCTTTTTAAGGTCATGAGTCTTGTTGTTATTTTGGTAACACATAAAGAACGTCCTTTTTTATTATTAATCTGATCGTGCTTTTCTTTTATTTTAAAAACTAATTGTTGGTGGTTTTTTAGTTGAATAATCAATGACTTTATATTTATCTTAAAATCTTTTTCAAATTCAGTTTATTAAGTCGTTAAGTGATTTTTTAACGATTTGATCATGATATTCATTCCTAACAGAATTTTAGTGGCTTGATCATTGCCGCATATCCTTCTTTGCTCAATTATGAAATTTGATAATCAAGTTCATTTATTTGTTGGTTATGCTTTATATCTTATAAAAACTCATTTTAAACAATGAACTATTTTTCGTTAAATTTATGATTTTAAATGTTTTTTTATTTTTAAATTGCGATGAAGACTTACTGTGGAAGCTTGGTTTGAGGATCGTTTTGAAGTGATGACGCTTGAAGACGGAGCCTGACTTGTCCATGTGAAATAACGTAGCGGATTTGAGATATTACATAATGTTAATTTTGATGATCTTGTGGGAAAAAAGGTCTCATTAACCTAGTAATTAACTGCTAGCTATAGAGTGCCATCTATAGAATAAGAAAGAGCAGCGCTTGGCTCTACAAAATAGCGCTATGATTATAAATATAAATAGATTTCATGTTTTGCTTATTAAGGTATTCGTTATATGGAAGTTTATAAAAACTCAAGTTTTACCGTGCAGCAGCGAGTGGATGATTTGCTAGCGCGCATGACGTTAGAGGAAAAAATTGCTCAGCTTGGTGCGCAATGGTTGATTTTAGCGCCAGATGGAAACCATCAAGACCGCGATTTTGAGATGGGTGCTCAAGGGGAGCGTAAACCGATTCAAGAGCGTCTAAAACATGGTTTAGGTCAAATTACTCGTCCATTGGGTACACAAGTCATTAGCCCCAATGATGGCGTCAAAGCGTTAAATCAATTGCAAAAGTATCTCGTCGAAGAAACACGCTTGGGCATTCCCGCTATGTCACACGAAGAGTGTTTAGTGGGGCTGATGGCGAAAGGTTCGACTCTGTTTCCTTCCTCTCTTAACTATGGCCACACTTGGAATCCACAACTTATATACCAAGTTGCTCAAGCCATTGGCGAGCAGACTCGTCTTGTCGGAGCTCATCATGGATTAGCGCCAGTGCTGGATGTATCTCGCGATGTGCGCTGGGGCAGAACAGAAGAAACGCTGGGTGAAGATCCTTATCATGTTGGCGTGTTAGCGACAGAATACGTTAAAGGTCTACAAGGCGAAAAGCGCGACCTTCTTGCTACTCTAAAACATTATGTTGGTCATTCTTTTAGCGAAGGCGCGCGCAACCATGCTCCCGTACATTTGGGCTTTAAAGAACTAAACGACACCTTTCTGTTGCCCTTTGAAATGGCGGTAAAACTCGGCAAAGCAGGTTCGTTGATGCCTGCATATCACGATATAGATAACGAAGCTTGTCATGCCTCATACCATTTATTAACCGAAGTGCTGCGAAATCAATGGGGCTTTGATGGCTTGATTGTGGCGGATTATGGCGGTGTTGAATTATTGGCGAGTCATCATGGCATTGCGGCGGATAATGCCCATGCGGCGGCGTTGGCGTTCAATGCTGGATTAGACATTGAATTGCCAGATGATGCTTGCTCCAGTCAGTTAACCTCGGCACTGCAAAGAGGGCTAATTGATGAGCAGAAAATCGATGAGATAGTCGCTCGAATTTTGAAAGTAAAATTTGAAATGGGCTTATTTGAGCATCCATATTGCGATGAATCTCCCATTGAGCTCCAAAGCGAAAAAGCCACAGAGCTTGCCTATCAAGTCGCTTTACAATCGGTCGTCATGTTAGAAAACAACGCTGGCTTACCTCTAAATAGCCAACAAAAAATCGCCGTCATTGGCCCAACAGCGAATGACCAATTAGCCTTGCTTGGTGGTTATAGTTTTCCGGTGCATCTCATTTTGAGCAGCGTAGATGACAGTAGTAAGGTGTGCTCGACTATTTTAGAAGCGCTGCAGAATGAATTTTCGCAAGTTCTATACAGCAAAGGTTGCGATATTTTAACCGAGCGCCATAGCAACGCTCCGGTGTTTCCTGGTGATGTCGATTTGGCGATGAATCAAACCATGACATCGCCCGTGTCTAAAGATACCAGCCAAATCCAACAAGCGATTGAAACGGTCGAGCAAGCGGATGTGGCGATTGTATGTGTGGGTGATCTTGCTGGTTTGTTCCAAACAGGAACCGTGGGCGAGGGATCGGATACCGACAGTTTAGATTTGCCAGGCGTGCAACAGCAGTTAATTGACGAAGCGATTGCCACAGGTAAACCAGTGATTATTTTGGTTACGGGTGGAAGGCCATACAACTTAAATGGCGCAGAAGAAAAAGCCGCTGCGGTGTTATTCGGTTGGGCTCCGGGACAAGAAGGCGCAAGAGCGATTGCGGATATTATAGTTGGTAAACAATCACCATCTGGGCGATTAACACTATCGATTCCTAAAAATGCTGGCGCTGTGCCTTATTTTTATAACCATAAACTCAAAAGCGGTGGCACGCCCATCGCCTATCATTTTGGATCGAAATATAACTTTGGTTACGGCCTGACTTACACTGACTTTGCCTATAAAAATATGCAGATCGAAGACAAGCAAGTGTCGATTGAAGATGGCGTGATCAGAGTATCAGTCGAGCTTGAAAACATCGGTAATCGAGCTGGTTGCGAGGTCGTGCAACTTTACGTGAAAGATAAGCTGTGTTCTTTGGTTCGGCCGATTCGTGAGTTAAAAGGCTTTCAGCGGGTTGATTTGCCTGCTGGCGCTTCAACTACTGTCGTATTTGAGCTACCTGTCGATATGCTGAACTTTACCAATTCAGCTCATCAAAGGATGGTTGAATCAGGTGAGTTTGATATTATGATAGGTAAATCTGCCACCAATATCTTATTCACAAAAACAGTAGACGTGATTGGAACTAATAAAGTGTTGCCGCAATACTGGAATATGATTTGTCATTCTTACCATAAACTACATTGATCTTTGCCTGAAAAAACATGTGAGCCTGAAAAAACATGTGAGCCTGAAAAACCATGTGAGATGAGCCGAACAGCGCTTGTCTCACATCGGTTAACTTCCCAGATCTCATCCTTTTATTGCCAGTGACTTACACTACGCAATTGTCTGTCAGAAGCGTAATTATTTGTCCTCTCTTTTGTCTTCTCTTTCGTCCTATATTTAGCCCTCTCGTTCGTCCTCTGCGAAGCCATATCCAAAGCCGTCATCTTCTCTGTCGTAAATTGTCATTCGCTGGACGCTTCCAAGCATTAGGGTAGAAATCTTTATCTCTATTATCACGGTGAACGCTTAATCTATGGCGTCTTGGCTGGCATCTTAGCTGACTAAGACGCTGCAACCTTTTTTAACCATGTCACGATGATCGTTGAAACGATTATTTATCTAAGGAGCTGATCTGATGCAGCATTATTCCGGCTTTGGGTTGTTAAAGCACAGTTTTAGCCATCACGAGAATTGGCAGCGGGTGTGGCGTAATCCAACCCCGAAAAAGAAATACGATGTAATCATCGTCGGCGGCGGTGGTCATGGTTTGGCGACGGCCTATTACTTGGCGAAAGAATTTGGTGTCACCAATGTCGCTGTGATTGAAAAAGGTTTTTTGGGTGGTGGTAACACGGCTCGAAATACCACCATTGTCCGCTCCAATTACTTGTGGGACGAGGCTGCTCACCTTTACGAGCATTCGATGAAATTGTGGGAAGGTTTGTCACAGGATTTGAACTACAACGTAATGTTTTCTCAGCGTGGCTGTTTGAACCTTGGTCACACCTTGCAAGACATGCGTGATATCGAGCGCCGCGTAAATGCCAACCGTTTAAATGGCATTGATGGCGAGGTATTAGACGCTCAGCAAGTGAAAGAAATTGTGCCGGTGTTGGATTGCTCTGATCGCGCGCGATATCCAGTAATGGGGGCGTCATGGCAACCGCGTGCGGGTGTTGCTCGTCACGATGCAGTAGCGTGGGGCTTTGCTCGTGGTGCCGATACTCGTGGCGTGGATCTGATCCAACAAACTGAAGTGGAAGACTTAATTATTGAAGACGGCACTGTCGTCGGTGTGCGTACTGCCCGTTATGGTGAGATACGAGCAGATCGAGTGGGTTGTGTGGTTGCGGGTAACTCTAGCGTCTTAGCGAAAATGGGCGGTTTTGAATTACCTTTAGAGTCTCATCCGTTACAAGCCTTGGTGTCTGAACCGATCAAGCCGATTCTGGATACGGTTGTCATGTCTAACCAAGTGCATGGTTACGCGTCCCAATCGGATAAAGGCGATTTGGTAATCGGCGCTGGGATTGATGGTTACAACGGTTATGGTCAGCGTGGTTCTTATTCCACTATTGAGCATACGATTCAGGCGATTGTCGAAATGTTCCCAGTGTTTAGCCGTGTGCGTATGAATCGTCAGTGGGGCGGCATTGTTGATACTTGTCCAGACGCTTGCCCGATTATCAGTGAAACGCCAGTGAAAAATCTGTTTTTCAACTGTGGTTGGGGAACGGGCGGTTTTAAAGCGACACCAGGCTCGGGTCATGTGTTTGCCGCGTCTTTGGCGAAGGGCGAAATGCATCCATTGGCGAAACCTTTTTCTATGTTCCGTTTCCATAACGGCGCGCTGGTGGATGAACACGGCGCAGCTGGCGTAGCACATTAAGCGGGCTAAGACCGAATAAGGAGAGAAGTACCATGTTTCATATTTATTGCCCGCATTGTTGTGAATACCGCGAGGAAGAAGAGTTTGATGCGTCTGGTCAGGCGCATATTCCGCGCCCATTAGACCCAGATGCTTGCACCGATAAAGAATGGGGCGAATTTATGTATTTTCGTGCCAATCCACGCGGAATACATCATGAGCTTTGGGTTCATGGAGCGGGTTGTCGTAAGTATTTCAACATCACTCGTAATACTCACACTTACGAAATTCTAGAAGTCTACAAGGTTGGCGAAAAGCCATCTATTGTGGCCAACGAAGCGAAATAGAGGAGCGACACAATGACACAAGATTTGAGTAAGCAGTCTAATCGTCTCCAAGATGGCGGACGAATTGATCGCTCTAAACCGCTGACTTTTACCTACAACGGCAAACAATACAAAGGCTTCGAAGGCGATACCTTGGCCTCAGCCTTGTTGGCGAATGGCATTGATATTGTTGGTCGCAGTTTTAAATACAGTCGTCCGCGCGGTATTGTCGCAGCGGGTGCTGAAGAGCCAAACGCCATCATGCAAATTGGCTCGACTGAAGCGACACAAATTCCTAACGTGCGTGCGACTCAGCAGTCTCTTTATAACGGTTTGGTTGCCAGCACGACAAACGGTTGGCCGAATGTCGATACAGACTTGATGAGCTGGGTTGGCAAGATCGGTGGAAAAATGATGCCACCGGGTTTTTACTACAAAACTTTCATGTACCCAAAATCCATGTGGGAAACCTACGAATCTTACATTCGTAAAGCCGCCGGTCTTGGTCGCGCACCAAAGGAAAATGATCCAGACATCTACGACAAGATGAACCAACATTGCGACGTGATGATTGTTGGTGCAGGCCCAGCGGGTCTCATGGCGGCTCTAACCGCAGCACGCGCTGGCGCACGAGTCATTATTGCCGACGAGCAAAATGAATTTGGCGGAAGCTTACTCAGCAGCAAAGAAACGCTGAATGGCAAACCTGCAGCCGAATGGATTGCGGAAGTGGTACAAGAATTGTCTGGTTTCGATGATGTCTTAATGTTGCCAAACTCTCAGGTAAACGGCTATCACGATCATAACTTTTTAACCATTCAACAACATTGTACCGATCAATTTGCGGATCGCGCGCCTAATGGCCAAATTGCTCAACGCTTGCACCGTGTGCGTGCCAAATGGGTGATCTTGGCAACAGGAGCTCATGAGCGTCCTTTGGTTTATGGTAATAACGATTTGCCGGGTTGCATGGTTGCCAATGCGGTGTCGACCTATATCAACCGCTACGGCGTCGCGCCAGGCAAAGATTTAGTCTTGATGACATCGAATGACAATGCCTATCGCACAGCGCTGGATTGGCATGATGCCGGACGTAACGTAGTAGCGATTGTTGATTCTCGTAAGAATCCACAAGGCACCTTCGTTGCAGCAGCCCGCGAACGTGGTATTAGCATTCTTGTTAGCTCTGGTGTGATTGAAGCTCATGGCAGCAAACGTGTTACTGGTGTTTCTATTGCGCCATTAAACGAGGCTGGCGATGGGATTGTTGGCTCCGTTGTGAAAATGATGGCAGATACGGTTGCCACGTCTGGCGGCTGGAGTCCGGTTATTCACTTGTCTTGTCATACTGGCGCTCGTCCTGTTTGGAACGACGACATCCTTGGTTTCACGCCGGGCGCAACGGTTCAGAAACAACTCACAGCTGGTGCGATTAATGGTGCGTTCAGCACAGTACAAGTGTTAGAAGAAGGCTTGAGCGCAGCTTGTGATGCCTTGGCTCATTTAGGTTTAGATAAGCCTGATGTTGCCTTGCCAGAAGCCGACGTGATCGAAGAGGGCAAAGCCATGGCTTTGTTCCATATTCCACACACTAAACCGACATCAAAAGCGCCTAAACAGTTTGTCGATTATCAGAACGACGTAACCGCAGCAGGCATAGAGCTGGCGTGTCGTGAAGGCTTTGAATCTATTGAACATGTTAAGCGTTATACCGCGATGGGCTTTGGTACAGACCAAGGCAAGCTAGGTAACATTAACGGTATGGCGATTGCGGCGAAAATGCTTAAGCAAACCATTCCAGAAACTGGCACGACGATTTTCCGTCCGAACTACACGCCGGTGACGTTTGGCGCGATTGCCGGACGTGATTGTGGTGAATTGTTTGATCCGAAACGCTATACAGCGATGCATGCTTGGCATGTGGAACGTGGCGCGAAATTTGAAGATGTCGGTCAATGGAAGCGAGCTTGGTATTACCCGCAAGGCAATGAAACCATGCAAGACTCGTTAAATCGTGAGTGTTTAGCGACTCGTGAATCGGTCGGTATTTTGGATGCATCTACCTTGGGTAAAATCGATATTCAAGGCAAAGACGCACGCGAATTTTTAGGTCGAGTTTATACCAACGCATGGGCGAAATTGGCCGTAGGCAAATGTCGATACGGCTTAATGTGCGGTGAAGACGGCATGGTATTTGATGACGGTGTGACGTCTTGCTTGGCGGAAAATCATTTCTTGATGACTACAACGACAGGCGGCGCAGCTCGCGTATTGTCTTGGTTAGAGATTTATCACCAAACCGAATGGCCAGAGATGGAGGTCTACTTCACCTCGGTGACCGATCATTGGTCAACTATGACGATTTCGGGCCCAAACAGCCGCAAATTGTTGGAAAAAATTACTGATTTTGATGTATCGAAAGAAAACTTCGCTTACATGGATTGGAAAGCGATGACGGTTGCGGGTGGTATTCCTGCTCGTGTGTTCCGAATTTCCTTTACAGGTGAATTGTCGTTCGAGATCAACGTACAGGCAAACTACGGATTACACGTTTGGAAGACCTTGTTCGAACATGGCAAAGAGTTCAACTTGACGCCTTACGGTACGGAAACCATGCACATATTGCGTGCGGAAAAAGGCTTTATCATTGCGGGACAAGATACCGATGGTTCTGTGCATCCGTTTGATTTAGGCATGCCTTGGGCGGTATCTATGCAGAAGCCGTTTAGCTTTATCGGTAAGCGCGGGATGCAGCGCGAAGACTGTGTTCGAGCGGATCGTAAACAGCTGGTGGGTTTGAAAACCATTGATCCAAATGTCGTCTTGCCAGAAGGCGCACAAGGCGTATTAGATCCGAAAGCTCCGATTCCAATGCCGATGGTTGGGCATGTAACGTCTAGCTATTGGAGTGCGAACTTGAAGCGTTCTGTGGCAATGGGCTTTGTTAAAGGCGGACTGGAAAAAATGGGTGAAAAAGTCTTTTACCCATTGGCTGATGGTCGTGTTATCGAAGCGGAAATTTGTAGCCCAGTATTCTTAGATCCAAAAGGGGAACGTCAAAATGTCTGATGTCAAAGTAGAAGCTGTTGAGTTAGAAGCAACTGACAAATTGGTGATGAACCAAGTGCCTTTATCAGCAGAATTAAGCGGAATTGGTGAAAGCCCTTTGCATCATGCGGATCTTGCTAGTATTGCAGAACACGGCCCGCAAGAAGGCGGCGTGCATTTTCATGAACGCAAGCTGATGGGATTATTAACCTTGCGTTGCCGGCCATCTACAGAGCAGCAAGAAATGATTAAGTCCTTATTGGGCGTGGCATTGCCAATGCAGCCGCTTACTTCTGTCACCAAAGACGATTCATTGATAGGAAAGGTCTCTGTACGTTGGGTATCACCTGATGAATGGCTGATTATTGTTGAAGGTGATAAAGCGTTTGAAATAGAAAGTAGCTTTCATGACAAACTGATGGGGCATTTCTCATTAGTGAACATCAGCGGCGGCACCACTATCTTTGAAGTGTCTGGCAGTCATGTGGTCGGGATGCTGAAAAAGTCGACACCAGTGGATTTGCATGCGAGTGAATTTCCAGTTGGCAAAGTAGTGTCTACGGTATTTGCTAAAAGCGGCGCGATGATTTGTCGATTAGCAGATGATCAATTCGAATTAGTCGTGCGACGTAGCTTTGCCGATTATCTCTGGCTATGGATTCAAGACGCCAGTCGAGAATACGGTTTGGTCGTAAAAGCCTAATTTCTTCTCACTCACTTATGTATTTCACGGTTTTGGTTGGCCACTTTTTTGGTGGTCGGCCCTTTTCGTGACTTAAAAAGCTTAAGACAATAAGAGACTATTTTATGAAATCAAAAACCGCGCCTTGGATTTTTACCGCTAGCTGCCCAAGCATCATCGGAACGGTCGACGTAGTTACTCGATACATGGCGCAAGCCGGTAACTATGTTGATGAAATACACTCCTTTGATGACCGAGAATCTGGTCGTTTTTTTATCCGCATAGAATTCTTACCACAAGATGCCGATTTCAATTCCGACGTGTTCAAAGCGGAATTTGCAGAACGCGCCGCAGAGTTTGATATGGATTGGTCGTTAACCGCACCCAACCACAAACCAAAAGTCGCGATCATGGTGTCGAAATACGATCATTGTTTGAATGACTTGTTGTATCGCTTTCGTACTGGGCAATTGAATATCGACGTTACGGTCATTATCTCCAACCACCCTGATTTAGAAGACCTTGCCAAATGGCATGGCATTCCGTATTACCACTTGCCAATTACCGCTGACACCAAGCTAGAACAAGAAGCGCAAGTCCGAGAATTGATCGAGCAATACGATACCGAATTAGTTGTCTTAGCGCGCTACATGCAAGTGCTTTCTCCAAGCATGTGTGAATATCTTGATGGTCGCGCGATTAATATTCATCACTCTTTATTACCTGGGTTTAAAGGTGCTCGACCTTATCATCAAGCATGGGAAAAAGGCGTAAAAATGGTCGGAGCAACCGCTCATTACGTTAACAACGACCTTGACGAAGGCCCAATTATCTCTCAAGGCATTCAAGTAGTTAACCATGCTCATTACGCGGAAGATCTTATCGCTAAAGGCCAAGACATCGAACGTGTCACCTTATTTAACGCGGTGAAATGCCACGTAGAAAAACGTGTGTTCTTGAATGGTAAACGCACCGTTGTGTTTGGTGGGTAGATATTTCTTAAAGTATCAATTTATCTTTTTAGCGTTCAGGTTGGGTTCAGAAATGAGTGCTAATGTGTGTTGGACTATTAATTTTAGTAGTCTTCCATACTGGAGGAAAAGCAATGAATGTTAGTTCAAGCATGAACTCATCACTTGTGAGCGGATTGAGCCTTCCTAGAGCAAATTATTCCGCACAAGAAGCGAGTGAGCCTGTATCTGCTCCCGAAAATGATGGAGACAGCGATGATTTCAATGTCAACCAAACACAAGTAAGTTCGCCTACTACGAATTTGAGTGGGCAGACTATCGGACAACGCATCAATGTAATGGCTTAATTATCTTTAGTAATGTTAAAAGTCGCCATACTTTGTCTTTTGAGTATGGCGACTTTTTTAAACTCTGAGAATTGTTCGATCCTTGTAGGTAGTGTTTTTAAATCACTCGACCTGCGTTTAAAATTCCGTTTGGATCCATGGTGTTTTTTAAAGCTCGCATCAGTTCGATTTCTTCTGGTGTTCTTGAATAATGTAAGTACTTTTTCTTCAATACACCTATGCCATGTTCTGCGGAAACTGAGCCTTTAAATTGACCTGTCATATTCATGATATTTGCCGAGATGGCATCTAGGTCTTCTGCTAAACCAGTTCCAGCACAAAGGTGTAGGTTACTGTCACCAATGTGGCCAAAGATACGTAATTTGATGGTTGGGAAAGCCTCGTAGAGTGACGATTCAAGTTGTTCTATGAAGTTTTTCATCTGGCTGATTGGCACACTGATATCGGTATTAACTACTGGACCCATAGTGGCAAGTAGCTCGCCGATTCCGTCACGAATTTGCCAGAAGGAAGCTGTCTGTTTAGCGGATTGAGCGATGACAGCATCTGCCACTAAACCTGATTCCATTGTTTCGAATAATACAGACGAGAACTTTTCATTATCCTGCTGGTGATCTTGGCCTTGGTATTCAATCAGGGCGTAAAAAGGATAGCTTTGTTGAAATGGGCTGGCTGCCTGTTCAACTGTATCAATGACTTCGTCAAAATAATTTGCCCACATCACCTCGAATGAAGTAACACCATCACCTAATGAGGAATAGCTTTTCTTCAGCAAGGCTAAGACATCGGAGAAATTAGAGAGGGCGCAAAGGGCGGTTTGTACAGAGTTTGCTTTTGGATAGAGTCGCATCACGACTTTTGTGACAATTCCTAATGTGCCTTCTGAGCCAATAAATAAGTGCTTTAGATCAAATCCGGCGTTATTTTTTAGCATTTTATTGAGAGAGCTAATAATAGTGCCATTTGGAAGAACGGCTTCTAGACCAAGCACTAAGGCACGGGTTGAACCGTAACGAATGACTTGATTGCCACCCGCATTAGTGGAAACCACACCACCTGCTGTACAAGTACCACGAGAGCCCATATCTAAAGGCAAGCATAAGCCGACTTCTTCTGCGGCTTCTTGTAGAACTTGTAAGGGAGTTCCTGCGTGAGCGGTTATGGTCATGGAATCTGTGTCTACTTCGATGACGCCAGACATTCTTTCTAATGAAATGGCAATTTCATTGTTTTGCGGTACAGCGCCAGCACTAATGCCAGTCATACCACCTTGGATTACGACAGGCTGTTTGTTGTCATTACAGATTTTTAACGTGCTGGCCACGTCTTCAGTTGAAGATGCTCTAATAACCGCAATAGGCAATAACCCCTTCACGCCGCTCCAATCCGTTTTGTATTTTTCACTAATTGAGGAGCCAGTGATAACCGTTTTTTCCCCAAGTGCATCCGTTAGTTGCGTGATGATATCGTTCATTAATAGTACCTAAAGTTAGTCAGTAATTATTGTTGTTTGAGTAGAGCCTTAATCGCCACTTTATGTGTTTGGCTTATATTTTTGTGTTTAGAGTCTACATTATGAAAGTATGGTAAGACTATTTTCAAAATAAAAATGCGCTGTTTTTGAGTTCATGACATTAATCTAATTATAAATTTTGGTCTATTTATCTCTATGTTACGTATCAAACTCTGACGTATTCATTTTTAGACATTCAAGAGGCCAATTTTGAAGATGAAAAAAGTATGTGTGGCGCTGAGTTCTTTGTTACTCGTTGCCTGTACAAAAGTTGGGTTAGGCGTTGCCAATTTACCTAATGCATTCAGTGATACCGAAACGACAAAAGATATTGCTTATGGCACTGAGCCTTGGCAGAAGTTAGATGTTTATGTCCCGCCTCATTCTTCGGGTCAATCTCTTCCTGTTGTTGTCTTCTTCTATGGTGGCAGCTGGAAAGATGGATCAAAAGACATGTATCCCTTTGTCGGTGAAGCTTTTGCGAAAAAAGGCTATATCACAGTGATTGCCGATTACAGCAAATACCCACAGGTAAAATTTCCGACCTTTGTTGAAGATGGCGCCAAGGCGATTGCTTGGACGTATCGCCATATTGCCCAATACCAAGGCGACCCTAAGCGTTTATTTGTTGCAGGGCATTCTGCTGGTGCGCACATTGGCGCAATGGTCACAGCGGATATACATTACTTGCAAGCGGAAGGCTTAACGCCATCTATTATAAACGCCTTTGCTGGATTATCTGGCCCGTATGATTTTGTGCCTTACGAAGAAGATTATATGGACATGTTTGGTCCACCAGAAAACTATCCAAATATGCAGGTAACGACGTTTATTGATGGCAAAGAGCCGCCAATGCTATTGCTTTGGGGCGCTGACGATACCATCGTTGGCAAAAGCAATATGGATAAACTGATTACGAAAATTAACCTTGAGCAGGGCGCAGTTGAGAGCAAAATTTACCAAGGTGTTGGTCATGCCGACATGGTGGCTAGCCTGGTTTGGTTTTTGAAAAGCAAAGCGCCGATCCTAGATGACGTTAACGATTTCTTTCAGCGTCATGGAGCAAATGCCGTAGCAGTGGAAGATTAAAGAGTACTGACATTTTGCTTAGTGAAGATGGTGCTTAAATCTTTTAATGGTCATTAATCAGTTAAGCAAACACATATAAAAATTACGAAACTCCACATTATTTTTTTACACGAAAAATATAATCTGAATGTAAGTGACCTATGAAATGCATCCAGTATAGAAGGGTTTAATGTGGATTTAGTTCGACTAATTTATACCAGTACCATTACCGAAAAATTTGAGGTTGATGACATTGCCCGCATTCTTAAGGTCGCGCGAGTCAAAAATAAAGCTCTTAATGTGACTGGTTTACTGTCTTTTAATCGGCAGTTCTTTCTTCAATGCTTAGAGGGAACACGCCAAGATGTGAATCAGATTTATCATAAAATCGCGACTGATCCGCGCCATAAAAAGCCTGAAATAATTGATTATCAAGAAATTCCCCACAGGGAATTTGATGGCTGGAATATGGGCTATTTACAAAATACAGAAAGTCTTCGTGAACTATTTTAACAGCATACAAAAAGTATCAGTTTTGATCCATATAACATGAATGGCGAGAGTGCGAGGTCGCTGTTATTAGATATAAGGGACGAGATAAAACGGGCGGAATCACAATGAGATTTTAAAGAAATCTAAGCTTCAATATTGATGTAACTCTTCTCTTGCATAAGCATTGCTTATGAACACGATTCCTAATTGTTTTGCTGGAGTTTTTTTTACTGGTTGATCGGTTTAGTATGTTCGCCCCTTTCCCCGATACGTTGTGAAGTAGCTTAATATGACGGATACCAGTTTCAACTTAGATTTGGCCGCTGAATTAAAGGCCATTGTAGGAAATCAATATACCTTAACAGATGAAGATAAGACCAAACCTTATAGTCAGGGTTTTCGTCTTGGTGGTGGCAAGGCCTATGCGGTTGTTCGTCCTGGTAGTCTGGTTGAAATCTGGAAATGTCTGCAAGCCTGTGTAAAAGCCGATGTAATTGTCATTATGCAAGCGGCTAATACTGGCTTAACTGGTGGTTCAACACCAAACGGCGCGGACTATGATCGTCCTATCGTTATCATTAGCACCATGCGCATCGACGATATTCAGCTGCTTGATCAAGGCAAACAAATCGTCGGTTTTGCGGGTAGTACTCTGTTTGGCTTAGAAGACACGCTGAAACCTTATGGTCGTGAACCGCATTCTGTTATTGGCTCTTCTTGTATCGGTGCCTCTATCGTCGGTGGTGTGTGTAACAACTCTGGCGGCGCGTTAGTGCAACGTGGCCCAGCGTATACAGAAATGTCTTTGTTTGCCCAAGTTACACAAGATGGCGAACTGCAATTGGTGAACAACTTAGGCATTGAGCTAGGAAGTGATCCAGAAGAAATTCTGACCAACCTGCAAAACAAAAAGTACCAAGAAAAAGACATTCAATTCCCAGATAAACGTGGCTCTGATAACGAATACCATGAGCGTATTCGAGACGTCGATGCCGACACCCCATCACGTTTCAATAACGACCCTCGTCGCTTGTACGAAGCATCTGGTTGCGCGGGCAAACTTGCTGTATTTGCTGTGCGTATCGATACCTTTCCTATTCCTGAAAAGTATCAAGTTTTCTACATCGGCACCAATGATCCTGCAGTTATGGAGCAGATGCGCCGCGATATGCTATCGACCTTTACCAACTTGCCTGTGTCTGGCGAATATATGCATAACAGCAGCTATGACATCAGTAAAAAATATGGCAAAGACAGCTACTTGGTGATCGATAAACTCGGCACCAAATACATTCCTAAAATGTTTGCTCTGAAGAGAACCGTAGACAGATGGGCAGGCAAATTGAAGTTCATGCCAAGCAAGTTCTCCGACATCATGATGCAGTACATGAGCCAGCTTTTCCCGAATCATCTGCCAAAACGCATGGAAGATTTTCGTGAAAAATACGAACACCATTGGATAGTGGAAACCAGCAATGACGGTGTCGCAGAAGCACAAGCTTACTTAGACAACTTCTTTAAAGACAATGAAGGCGATTACTTTGCTTGTACCAAACGTGAAGCAGATCAAGCCATCTTGCATCGCTTTGTAACTGGTGGCGCCTTGACGCGTTATCACGTTATGAATGGCAAAGATTTAGGTTCCATCATGACCATCGACGTGGCATTCCCGCGTAATGAGCGCGATTGGTTCGAAGAACTACCACAAGACATCGAAGATAAAGTCGCCGTTAAAATGTACTACGGACACTTCTTCTGCCACGTCATGCACCAAAACTACATCATGAAAAAAGGCGTTGATGCCAAAGCTGTGAAGAAGCAAATTCTATCCAGCTACGACGCCCGCGGCGCGGAATACCCAGCCGAGCATAACGTAGGGCATGAATACATGGCGAAACCAGCGTTGCGTGAGTTTTACCAAAAAACCGACCCAACCAACAGTTTCAACTCAGGCATCGGCGGCACCAGTAAATTGAAAAACTGGCAAGAACTGAGCGACGAACACAAAGGCTGTGGTTGTCATAAATAAGCGTTTGTTAGAGTAAACAAAAAAAGCCGAGACGTTTCTTTTAAAGATGTCTCGGCTTTTAGCTTCTTTACTTAATCATTGAGAATTGAGAGATTTCTATATCTTGCCCGTCAGGGAACTTGGCGTGTATTTCTAGCTTACCTCCCAATGCTTCAATATATTGATTCAATGTACTGATAAGGGCATCGGGGCGATTTTCAATTTGAGAGATGTTTGGCTGAGCGATATTCATAAGACCTGCTAAATCTGCCTGATTTATGCCTCTTTTTTTTCTAACTTCTGCAAGAGACATCTCTGTAATAATGGCAACAGCTTTAGCTCTAGCTGCGGCTTGAACCTCTGGTTTAATTTTCTTCCGTAATTCGTTGATCGACTTAGCCATAACTAAACCTCCTATCTTGTTTTTTCTGAATCACTATTTTTCAAGTAATTTAAGAATTCTTTTTCAGCTAACGGAATATATCTATCATAAAAGGTTTTATCTTTTTTCCCATCTTTGCGGCCACCACATAACAATATGGCTTTCCTTGTTGGGTCAAAGGCATAAAAGACACGATAAGGCTTTCCTGCATGCTGAACTCTCAATTCTTTAAGGTTCTTTACCTTATTTGTTCCTTTTAGAGAATCTGCATAGGGTCGTGCTAATTGAGGACCTTTAATCTCTAATACATCAACCATTGATAGCACGTCTTCTTGCTCTTTGTCCGTCAAGCCAAGAAACCATTGTTCGTATTCGCCGGTTATTAATATCTCCCAAATCATAAGCAATCCTTGCTGTCTTTATGATCAAAAAAATACGCTTTAACGTATATACTGTCAAGAGTATATTTTAAAACCCTGAACCTGTTAGATTCGTTTGTGAATAGAGTTATGAGATAGTTTTTTGTCTATTCCCATTTATACCAATGTAATAAGATGACTGAAATGGATACCGTTCTGGTTAACCAACACCACATAGGATGAAAACGACCATGTCCAACTACGACAAGTTAACGTCACACTACCAAACACTCAGCCATTTTAACCACGCTCAAGCCATGCTGGGCTGGGACGCTGCCGCGAACATGCCATCGGGCGGCAGCGAAGCACGTTCTAACTCCATGGCGGAATTATCGGTTCACATTCACCGTTTATCGACGCAACCCCAGCTAGAAGAATGGTTTGGCAACGCTGAACAAGAATCCTTAAGCACAGAACAACAAGCCAGCCTACGCGAGATGAAACGCCAATGGCAGCAAGCGACCATAGTTCCAGAAGACTTAGTACAAGCGCAATCCATCGCGGGTTCTAAATGCGAACATGCGTGGCGTTCACAACGTCAAGAAAACGATTGGACAGGCTTCGAGAAGAACTGGAAAGAAGTCGTTGCCTTATCTCGTGAAGAAGCCCAAATCCGTGGCGAAGCACTTGGTCTTACACCTTATGATGCCATGCTCGACAAGTTTGAACCGGGCACCACAACTGCGTCGCTTAATACTTTGTTTACCGATGTGAAAACCTGGTTACCAGAACTGATTGAAAACGTACTGGAAAAACAGAAATCGGAATCCATCATATTGCCATCAGGCACTTTCTCCACCGCGACTCAAAAAGCCCTCGGCTTAGAAGTGATGAAGTTGCTGAAATTCGACTTTGACCGTGGCCGACTAGACCAAAGTGTTCACCCATTTTGTGGCGGCGTACCAACCGATGTGCGCATTACCACCCGCTATAATGAGCAAGACTTTGTACAAGCCTTAATGGGCATCGTTCATGAAACAGGCCACGCTCGCTACGAACAAGGCTTGCCAAAAGCCTTTGCCGGATTGCCAGTTGGCGAAGCGCGCTCCATGGGTATTCATGAATCCCAGTCGTTGTTTTTTGAAATGCAAATAGGGCGCAGTAAATCCTTTATCTCTCACTTATCACGCTTATCCGCCGACGCTTTTAACGCACACAATGATCCCGTGTTTGCCGAAGAAAACCTCTACAAAATCTACACCCAAGTGGAAAAAGGCTTTATTCGTGTAGATGCGGATGAACTTACTTATCCAGCTCACGTCATCATGCGTTACGAGATCGAACGTGACTTGATCAACGGCGTAATAGAACATACAGACGTACCAGCATTGTGGGACGAGAAAATGAAAGCCGCCCTTGGCATCTCCACCAAAGACAACTACAAAAACGGCTGCATGCAAGACATCCACTGGACAGATGGCGCATTTGGCTACTTCCCAAGCTATACACTTGGCGCCATGTACGCCGCCCAATACAAAGCCACCATGATACAAAACGTCGACTTCGACGCCGCCATCCAAAGTGGCGACCTAAACCCAATCTTCCAATGGCTAAGCGACAACATCTGGTCACAAGCTTCGCTTCACACCACAGATGAACTCGTCAAACGCGCCACAGGCGAAACCCTAAATGCCGCGCATTTCAGAAAACACCTAGAAGGGCGGTATTTGTAGTCGAACTGTTCCCTCCCTGTTCTTGAAGGGGGAGGGCTAGGGAGGGGTTATGGCGCTTGGATCAAAGCAAATGCCACCGCTCGACACTATCGTTTGACCTCGCTCTTGGCGTTCGCTTTGCTCCTCGCTGTTATTCGTAAACGCATAACTCATTGAATACTGCTGCCAAGTCTCTTCCCCTTTCTTCAAGGGGAAGACGGAAGATGGGGTTTTAAAGTGGTTCGGCTTGGAGCAAACCAAACGCCACCGCTCGACACTGTCGTTTGACCTCGCTCTTGGCGTCCGCCTTGCTCCTCGCTGCTAAACATAAATACCCCAAAATGTAGGGCACGATGAGCGAAGCGTGATCTGCCACGAAAGTGAAGCTTTCTTTTTACGGACGAAAACTAAAGGGTCGAACCCCTTTTTGTCCTACAAACCTGTTGCAGGCATAAACATTTCTTCAAAAAGGGCTTTGAACCTGACTATTCAATTTTGGGATCAATTTTCTGGAAAATAACCAACAAGTTGCGTGTATTGTTCTGGTAGAAATTAAGAAAGTCTCTTAATATCAATGAATAAGGATTCACAGAGCAGAAATAACTGGCTGTGGATCAATGAAATAACGCGTACGCTCGTTTTTACAGTTTTAACTTTTGTTGGTATCTCTATTAATGGCTTTAGAGTCAATGGCTTATAGTTATTATACTAAGAAAGTTTCTGAAATTTTTAAACGTACATGCGCACTATTAAAATGTAGATTTCGGATGAGGGTCATATGACTAGCACGGAAACATTAGCAATTATCGTTGCAGGGTTATCGTCAATCTTGGTAGTTCTATCTATGTTAAAGAACTACTTTAAAAATGAAGATTTTAGGTCTGCATTTAAAAACTACGTTGATCCGTCCACTAAGCTTACGGTGAAAGCAAATGCATGTAGCAAAATTATCGAAATTGTTTTAATGGATACCATGCTGTTTGGAAAATACAACAGAAAAGCAATTCTTTTGATGAATTCTGCATTGATAATTTCTGTATCAGCCCTTTACAGCGAGAGCGATGATGGCTCAGCAGAAAAGAAACGTTCCAATACAATCGTAGGTGTGATGCTGCTCGAAAGACTCAAAAAATCAGCCAAGCTACAGTTAGTCTTGGCCTTATGCCTAGTCATAAACTTGTTGGTTTCGTTTCTGCCGACAATTGATTTTAGTTATTTTTTGCTTGCTGTTGCCTCTTTACTACTTCTTTGTATACATGCTGATCAGCAACTTATCGAATATAGGATAAAAAAAGGCTGGTATGGCAAAAATGAGTTTGAAACCAAAGAGATAATTAATTTTATCATTAGTCATTCAAATAAAGATGACTTCAATGATTCAGGAGGGTTGAAGCGAGTAATTCCTTTGCCTGAGATTGAAGCCGAGCCTGAAAAAGCAAGCGGCTTTGGCGGAGCGACGGTATGAATCAAGAATTTGTAACTGAGTTTATTAGAAAGTCAATTAACATTCTATTTGTGTCAAATCCGCGAGGTACAAGTCTTGGTGTTTTAATTGGTGTGATTTTAGATGCTCTTCTAGGATTAGCATCGCCAATTTTAAAAACCGTGGAGGCTTTGAGTTTTGGTGCAATTAAAATGTGGCATTTAATTGCTCTTGGCGTAGTTTCTATGAATCTATCCAGTTATCTGCGCAGAAAAGAGGTAGATCAATCCATTGTAAAAGCAATTGAATATATTGAAGAACAAAAGAAAAATGGATCAATCTCTGATTGGCAGGCAAAGCAGATGTACGTAAACCTTCATAATAAAGTCCTAGAAAGCGTCACTTTAGATCAAGGTACTCAGAACACAACGAGCAGTCTCAGCGAGCTTGTTACACAGCCTCAAGCTCAGGAAAAATCTAACAAGTAAAGGCACGGGACACAGCAAAGCTACGCTCGTGATTTAAGCGTTATGAGTCATGGAGAATGAAGTGACAGAGAGAGTAAAAATTTACTGTAATACCTGTAAAGGTGAAACAAATCATGACATCAAATCTACTCATGATCAGTCATATCACGATGAGTTTGAAGACCATGGTCAACGATTTCTGGCCTATTATGAGGAAACAGAATTTCGCTTCCTAGTTTGTCTTGGATGCGACTCTGCAACGCTACAGGAAAAATGGACTTGCTCTGGAATGCATGATCTCAATGGTGATGACATTTATTCATACAACTACCATCCTAAACGAAAAAATCTAGGTGAGCGCGAAGCCAAGAAATTTCATCATGTAGATAAAAAGCTGAATGACTCATACAAAGAAATCATTACTGCTTTTCAGCAGGGCCTTGAAATTGTCACTGCTATGGGGGTTCGGGCTCTACTTGAAGGTATATGCGTCATTGAAGGAATAGATGACAAAGCTGCTTGGGGATTAGCTAAAAAAATTGAAAAATTAAAAGGCTCTCCAAATATACCGGATAGCATCATTGATGGCCTAAACGGCTTGAAATTTATCGGTGATGATGCTGTGCATCGCTTGAACGCTTCCGACAAGCACACGTTGAGTCTTTCAATTGATCTACTGGAATCACTGTTAACTCATTTATATGAAGCTCGCATAGATTTGGAGCGAAAAGCTGAGATGGTGCGAAAAACTTATAACAAGCAAAGTCAGTCGGACTCGTAAGCGAACTTCAAAGGGGGCAGAGTCGTTGATTCTTGTAGTTACGGTGTTATGCGGTGGGTTGGTAGTAGCGTTGTTTATCCTTAGTAGCTACAGCTTCCCTCAGATCTTGTGGTTTGATATTAGGGTCAGATGAAAAATAGCGTTATTTTCATCTGATCCTAAATTCACCAGTTCGCTTCAAAGTATCAATAAGATGAGAAATCAATTTGCTCACAAGTTAGGTTATGAACCAAATAAAGGGGAGTTGCTGAACTTGATTGGCAAGTGTAGAGATAATTTCAATGATATGACCGATGGACTTGTTCAGTTACAAGAGGCTCTAAAAGCATCTGATACGATTGAACATGCAAATGAAAAATATGGTGTTGGTTTAGCTGACTTATTTATTCAAGTTGTCTATGATTTAGAGCAATATTCTAACAAAGAATTGTAGCCTAAAATCCATGAAAGTTCGTATAACAAGTGCGTCCATAAGGACGCTCATTACATCGCGCCTATTACGCAGGCGTTATGCTCTTATCTAAATTTTGAGCAAGACCTTGAGAGGCGCAATGAGCAAGCCAGGTGATGACCTCGAAAAAATTGTAGAAATAATTGAGCGCTCAATATCTCCCGCCGCGAAGATAGAGCAAAATGTATTTCTTCCAATACTAACCTCAGTCGAGGGTCATACCGCTCAATGTGACATAGTTATAAGAAACGGCAACCCTCCAAGGGAAACCTTAACACTTGTGGAAGTGCAAGATCGAAATTCAAAAGTTGACATTAATACTTTTCGTGGCTGGCTCGGTAAAATTGATGACGTTGGAGCACAGCATCTTATCTGTGTTTCTAGAAAAGAATTCCCTTCCAGCATTAAAGAAAAGGTATCACAACATGGCTCAAAAATATTTCTTGTCACATTAAAAGAACTATCGCCAGAACGAATCCCGCTGGAGTTTATAAGATTTATATTTCAATATCGGCACGTAGACATAAAAGTCATAAAAAACATTCGTCCATTCGTCGCGCCAGGGCAAATTGAAAAGCTGAGGCTAAAGCCAATGGCTCATAACCTCGATGACAAAGCATGGTCTTTAGATGGAAAAAATATGATTTCCTTGCTCGATATATGCAAGGAAAAAATTAACCCTGAAGAAAAGACCTCTGGCTTAAGCGGCTATATTGAAGGCTCAGATAACTTGTCCTTCAACCTCACTGACAGCGAAGAGCTTTTATACGGTCATAATGGAAAGCTTGTGCGTATAGGGTTGGAATGTGAGTTTGAATGGGGATTCGAACATGCTGAAATACCAATGACTGTAGCTTCTTACGAACAAGATAAGCATGGAGCTTTAGCATGGCTCTTTGAGGTTACACATAACAGCAAAAGCGGCTTGGTCTCTGTGAAATTGCCAGTAGTAAAGTTGGATAATGGAAACTACGAGCTTCTCGACAGCATAGTCAACTCTCAATTTGAATATGCTTTAGATGTTATCCCAGCAAATTAGCAACCGCATAAAAGTGCATAACAAGTGGTTCAAACCGTTCGCTACGCTCACTCGGACGGGCTAAAGCTCGCCCCTTAACCAAGCGTTATAACAGCTTGTAATCAACATGCTGAAATTAGAACCATATGAAAAATAGCCCTTTTCATCTGGTTCTAAATCCCGCAGCTGATGCCTTTCGTTTGGGTACTTAAACCCCAAGTCTGTAAATCCTCTTTAAAGCTTTTTTAATTCATTGCTTTTGTGTAGCTGATATTCGTCAAGGTCGTTGGCGAGAAACAGATTGCCCGAATAATGAGCCTTGGCTTCTTGATAAATGTCGGCGATGGAAGGGGATAGGTTCGGGTTGGCTTGGTAGCGAGGGCTAAAGTGGGTTAACACTAAGTTGGGGATGTTAGCTTGCTCGGCAAAGGTCGCCACAAGCTCGGCGTAACTGTGGCCGTAGCTGTTTCCCGTTTTTGCAACGATGTCTTTGGTGTAGGTGGCTTCATGAACCAGTACACTGGCGCCATGGCTTATTTGAGACAAGAGTTCTGGCTGGTCATTATCGCCTGCAACTATGATTTTTTGCGGGTTTTTATCGTATAGCAAATAGTCTTCACAATGGATTAGTTTGCCGTTTAGTTCAATATCTTGCCCTTTTTGTAACTGCCCCCAATGTGGCCCTCTGGGGATGTTGTGGCGTTCCAGTTTTTCCACATCCAAGCGCGGGTTGATGTCTTTTTCGGTAAAACAGTAGGCATAAGAAGGGACTCGGTGAGATAGGGCGACCGTTTCCACACGAACCTTTCTAAATTCGACAGATGGCAGATCATCAGTACAGACAAACTCAATGTCATAGGGCAGATACAATTGCGTATGTTGCTGAGTCGCTTCCACCCATTCTTTTACACCACTTGGAGCCATAATTTTCAATGGCGCCTTGCGGCCATTCATGGCAGCACTTGCCAATATGCCTGGCAAGCCATAACAGTGATCGCCATGAATGTGCGTGATGAAGATGGCTTGTAAGGCATTGATCGATAAATTGGTATGAAGTATCTGATGTTGCGTGCCCTCACCACAATCAACAAGGTACCAGCCATTGCCTCTTTCTTCGCGTACCGCGAGGCCGGTTACATTACGAGTTTTGGTGGGAACGCCCGCCGACGTTCCAAGAAAGACAATATTCATTTTTTACCTTGATACATAAAGACGGTTTATCTTGCCTAAGCCTAATGTTTTCATGACCAAGCGGCAATCTCGGGTTGTATACACGGCTTATTGTTTGCTTAGATTCAAAAAACACACATCAGTCGCTGCTAAGAATTGTTATCTTCTAAACACTTCCTGAGCTAAAATACCGACCTGATTCATACTTCAATACATGAGATTTATAAATGACCGCATTTGATACAAAAGTGGAAGAGTTGATTGCTAAGCACCCTAATTTAACCAAAGATGAAGCGATCAAGATCGTCACTGAGAAAAATAACCGTAAGAAACAGAAGAGAAACGAAAGATCAAATAAAGGCGGTGCAAACAAGGGCTAGCAACAAGGCATATAACACTTTGTAAACACGCGGTTTCGAAGTTGTGTCTTAGTACATTTTTGGCGAAATGACACAGTAGAAAAAGGCCCCTTTGTCATGTTTCAAAGGGGCCTTTTGCTTAATGTCGTTTAACTTGCCATACGGCTTGCATTGAATATTTCAATCCAATAGCCGTCAGGATCTTTAATAAAGGCAATGTTGCTCATCTTGCCATCGCTTAGTTTTTTCTGGAATGGGACACCTAACGTTTCAAAACGCTGACACGCGCCTTCTAGATCGGGCACATGAAAGCCAATGTGACCAAAACCACGAGGATCACTGTTACCATTGTGATATTGCGTATTGTCTGGGGTATCGTCCCAGTTATGGGTAAGCTCTAACATGGCAGGGCGACCAAAGGTTTGCGCCGTTCGTTCTGAATCATCGTGACTGATATCAGAGAAATCTTCACCGTGAGTCAGAAAATACAAACTGAATTTCATGTCGGGAAAATCGAGTTTCTTTAATAGCGTCATACCCATCACTCGGGTATAAAAATCGAGTGTGCGCACAGGATCGGCAATGCGCAACATGGTTTGGTTGAATACAAACCCGTTCGTTGCAGGGTCTTTTTCTTCACACAAGCCTTCGGCTTGTTCAAAATGACGACTCATATTTGTACTCCCGTGTGGTAATGAATGTATAACTTAGGAGCTGGGGGCTGGCTGCGAAATTCCAACCCCTTATGACCTTAATTCGTTAGTACGCCAGCGCCATCTCTGCCATTTTCATCGTATTTTCAAACGATTCACAGCCTGCGATAAACAAGCCGTTATGACAGAACATGGCATCTTCTAAACCTGTTACGTCTTGTAGCTCTTTATCTGACAATCCAGCCCACGGCGCGGGAAGTTTTTTACGGTCTTCAAACGAGCCTAGTTCGACAGGCACGGTTTGTATGCGCCATTGTCCTGTTTGAGATGGGTAAACCATAAACAAGGCATCTTGCGATAATCTAAGAACCGTAGTTTTCCATGGCGTGTATTGTTCTAACACGATGACTCTTGGATCCTCGGCTTTTTCGATAGCGTCGGCTACGATGGTTTTTGCGTTTACGCCACCACTTGCAGCGGCAATGAATCGAGTTAATATGCGAGATGCAAAGGCAACCGCTTCATCGAAACAGGCATCAAAATCGCCTTCTTCTTGCCATGTAGGATTAAACATAGAGATGGTTTGGCTCAGGCTAATGCCTGTTTGTACGCCTTCTACGTGTCCGCAATCTATGGCGTCGATGGTAGATACTAAATTTTTATCCAATGAGTTAGCGACTTCTTGATTACCCGCGCATATTTCTAGGCCGTATTTTTGCCAAACCAAGCCAAATGAGGAAAATGGGATGCCGTTTTCGCGTGCTCCTGCGCCACCTTTTTGGTGATGATCAAAACGGCCTTTTTCAGCATCGTAAATGCCGCCTACGTCGACCACAATGTCGGCTTTGGCTATGATTTCTAAGTCACGTGTACGTACTAATTCTACAGACGGAAAAATGCTTTTAAGTGCGGCTACAGCAAATACGTCGTCTGCATGAAAGTTTGCATTGTGCGTTGCGATTACTTGAGTTTGTTCGGTCATTCTGTAGTCTCTTTTATTGATATCATTTCACTTAACAGCACACACGTCACTTCACAGTACATACGTACCAAGGGTCGGCATTTTACGGGGTTTTAATGGTGGGTGACACTCTTCATTTCAACCGTATCTCAGACAAGCTTGTGTAAAAGCCAATAAGAAAAATAAACTGTCGTTTTTATTCAATATTTGAATCTGTAGACCTCTTAAAATTGACATCATCTAAAGGCGGCTCTTCCTATGGAAGAACGGCGCCTTCTCTTTGCATAAGATCATGTCAATTTAAAGGTAAGTGCGATGTTTGAAATTAAAGCTACAGAATCATTAGATGCTATTAAAGAGTTAAAACAACAATACTTTGCACTATCAGCAGCACCTTTAGATGGGATGTGGCATTTTGGTTTTGTGCCGATGGCTAACCATTTTAGCTTTTACGAAAATGATGAGTTGATCGGTTACTGTTGCATCAATGCAGAGGGTTATATATTACAGTTTTTTTTATCACCCAGCGCTACTGTAAAAGCAGCAGAACTATTTACCTCCATCACGAATCAGAGCAATGCTGCGCTGATGGGTGAAGTTAAAGGTGCATTTGTCAGTACTGCAGAGGCGGATTTTCTTTCATTATGTTTAGATAATTCGTCATCTTTTGAAGTGAATGCATTAATGTACGTGCAAGAGCCACTTCAAACTTTAGAGGAACAGGCGTCATTGCCAATGAAGCTGGTAGAACCATCACAACTGGACGCGTGCATTAAATTTGTCAGCGAGGCTATTGGTGCTCCAGAAGAGTGGCTATCAGGTTACTTGGGTAACTTAATTCAACGTAAAGAGTTGTTGGCTTATTGGAGAGGGAGTGAAATCTTAGCGACAGGTGAGTGCCGTCTGTTCGATGAATATCAAACGGATTATGCTGAATTAGGTATGATAGTCGCCGAGTCTGAGCGTGGTAGAGGTATCGCAACCCAAGTTTTAAAAACGCTGTGTCATAAAGCAAAAGAGCAGGGTTTAAAAGCAATCTGCTCAACTGAAAGAGATAACATCGGTGCACAAAAGGCGATCACTCGTGCAGGCTTTTTCGCTCCGAACCGGCTGATCCAATTTGAATTTAAGCGCACATAGTGATCGCCATTTTTTTGTAAGCATAATCATTTATTGATGTGGGCTTATGAAGGGGCACAGGTCACTACAATGCTTAACCAACTTGGTATATATTGAAAATTATACCGTCAGAATTGAGAACGTATGCTGAATTGGATCGAAAGCCCCAAGTCACCAAAAGTTTGCCAATACATTGAATGTTATTGGCTTATTGAAAAAGATGCGCAGTCTGATAGCTATCAACATCCAAAATTGAATCCAGATCCTTGCGCACATTTGATCATATCCCCAGAAAACCAATCCTACCTTTATCAAATAGACGCGATAGATCATAAAGGGATTGGTTGTCATTGGCTGTTTCCGCATCAATACACGTTTCAATTAGATCACTCTGAACCCTTTATTCACTTAGGTGTGAAGTTTAGAGTTGGTGCCATTTACTCTTTAGAACTAGAAAATTGCCCTCATACAATGATTGATGCTGTAAAAGATGTTTGCCTTTCTACATTATTAAATGACATTGGGGTATCTGGCGATGAACTTACGCAATTAGGAAGAAGTGATCCAAGTCTCTGTCGGGATAAGTTAGATCGTTTGTTTTCAATTTGGTTGAGTAATTGCAAAGAAGATCAGCATAGTAAATTGACCCGAAAGTCTCTTTTGTTGCTAGATATCATGCCAATATCAGACATTGGTAACAAGCTTGGTTGCTCGCAGAGAACATTAGAGCGGAGCTTTACTCGAGTTGTCGGATTAACATTGAAACAATGTCAGTCAATGAACAAACTTGAAGCTATATTGGAATATCTATATCAACGTGAAACGATTGATATAGATTGGGCCGAAGTGGCTATTCAATTTGGTTTTAGCGATCAACCTCATCTTATTCGCCAACTAAAAAAACAGATTGGTGTCACACCGCAGAATTATGCAAAAAACCGAGGGCTAACAATTGATGTATATGGCGGCGTTAATTAAGTCTTTAGTATTACCTTAAATGAGCAAGAAATATTTGTGATCAGAGTGAAACTAAAGCCCTTCCATAGTACGAGATCGACAGTGCATTCGGCTACTTTCCTTAAGACACTTCAGGTGGCATGTCCACCACGTAATACAAAGCTACCACGTAATACAAAGCCACCATGATATAAAACGTGACACAGGCGAAAACTTAAATACTGTGTATTGTTAAGCAATATAAATAGGAATATGATTCGCAAAACCTTAGGGGAGTAGTCTCTCAGCTTTGGCTGAGATAACCGTCAACAGTCTCCGAACAATCGTTCGTGGCGGTTATGTCCAGTTTTTTGGATTGACCAGACTTAAGGCAAGCGTTGTTCTCGGGGTGGAGGGCAATTCTTGCCTTTTGTCATTTCCACCCCGAGGGTAAGACTGTGTTTCCTATCATTGCTTTTCTAACTTTTGTGTTTTGTTTGTCGAGATCATTACGATTTCTGTCCACTGTTTTTTATACATCGTCTTTTTCCTTTATCCGTGAGGTGGCCCTATGACGCTCGCTATTTTCGCGTTATTAGGTGGTTTTATTTTGCTGGTGTGGAGTGCGGATCGGTTTGTGGAAGGGGCGGCTGTGGCGGCAAAATACGCAGGTATGCCTCCATTGCTGATTGGTATGGTGATTGTTGGTTTTGGTACCTCGGCACCAGAAATGGTGGTGTCTGCGATGGCAGCAATGGATGGTAATCCTGATCTTGCTTTGGGTAATGCGCTGGGTTCGAATATTGTAAATACGGGGTTGATTTTGGGTGTGACGGCCCTGATTGCGCCGATTATGGTGCAATCTAATATTGTTCGAAAAGAACTTCCGTTGTTGCTGTTAATTGGTTTGGTATTTGGTTATTTGATTTGGGATGGGTCGTTGACACGTTTTGAGTCTGCACTTTTGTTGGTTGGTTTTTTTGCTTTGGTTGGCTGGAGTATTTATTCTGCAATGAAAGGCAAAGGTGATGCACTCGAAGGCGAAATGGAACAAGAGCTGGTGACTCATATTATGTCTAAATCCAGAGCCATTTTTTGGTTGGTGTTTGGTCTTGTTGTGTTGATCATTAGTTCTCGTGTATTGGTATGGGGAGCGGTGAATATTGCCCAGGCATTTGGGGTGAGCGATTTGATTATCGGCCTTACGATTGTTGCATTGGGAACGTCGCTGCCAGAACTGGCGGCTTCTATTATTGCCGTTAGAAAAGGTGAACATGATATTGCCATTGGTAATGTGGTTGGTTCGAACATGTTTAACCTACTGGCAGTAATAGGGATTGCGGGTACTATATCGCCAATGACAAACTTGTCTGCCGATGTACTGTCACGCGATTGGCTGGTGATGATGGGGATGACGGTTGTGTTATTAATTATGGCATATGGTTTCCGTCGAGCTGGTCGTATTAATCGCTATGAAGGAGCCGTTCTGTTGCTCGCTTTTGCCGCTTATAATGTCTGGTTAGTCTCATCAGTCATTGGGTAATTTAAAATTTTATCGGTCAGACAGGAATTAAGAAGAGAAGTCTATGGAAGAGTTATTCGCTCAATTTTGGCAAAATCATTCCAACACAATCATTGCTCTTGGTTATAAAATTGTATTGGCAATCGTAATATTCATAGCCAGTTCATACATAGCAAAAGCTGTGCGAAGGGCAATACTGAATACGAATTCTAAGCTTAATAAGCTAGATGCAACTTTGATACCTATATTTTCAACCGTCGTCAGTTATGCGGTTTATGTTATAGGTGGCGTGTTTATTTTAGATATATTTGGTGTCAATACGGCCAGTCTTATTGCCTTAGTTGGTGCGGCCGGTTTGGCAATTGGATTAGCGTTAAAAGACACATTAAGTAATATTGCCGCGGGGATTATGTTGCTGATATTGCGGCCATTTCGAGCGGGTGACTTTATTGAATTTGGCTCTACGCAAGGAACGGTAAAAGAAATAAATCTATTTACCTGCGTTTTTGAGACCGTCGATGGCTTATATATCGCTTGCCCTAATAGTGTTTTGTGGGGTGGCCACATTAAAAATTTCACTCGAAATGGTAAGAGACGAATGGATATTGTTGTCGGAATATCTTATTCGGATTCTATTGATGTAGGTTTATCTGTGCTTAGGCAAGTGGCGGTAGGTGAGCCTCGACTCTTGGTTGATCCTGTTCCTCAGGCAATGGTTGTGTCTATGATGGACAGCTCGGTGAATATTCAACTTAGAGCGTGGGCAAAAACGGATGACTATTGGCCGACTTACTGGGACTTAAACAAACAAGTTAAAGAGTCGATTGAAGCGGCAGGCTTGACGATTCCGTTTCCTCAACGAACGCTGCATGTTGTTAGTGAGCCTAGCGCGCAGGCTTTGAAAGAGAAGAGTACAACGCGGAATTTATAATGTGATGGGAAACCGCTAGGTGATTCTTCTAGCGGCTTCTTCTACTTTGCAAAGCAGTTCTAACAGCTTTTTCTGGTCAGATTTACTTAGTGTCTTTAGCAGTAATTCTTCTGTAGAAGTGGCGAGTACAACGACTTTTCCATAATGTTCTCGGCCGACGTCGGTCAGGGAAAACTCGACCAAGCGACGGTCTTGTTCATTGACGATTTTTTGCACCCAGCCTTTGCTACACAGGCTTGTTCCCGCCCGAGACGCTGCGACTCTATCTAAGCCGATGGCTTTTTCCAAATCTCTTACTGAGAGCTTGTCATACTTACCTAAGTGAGCCAGCACGCGCCATTCAGGAACGGTTAATCCATATTGATTTCTATATTTACGAGCCAAGGCTTCGGATGTTTGCTGAGCGGCCTGATTAAGGCGATATGGAATGAAGTTATTTAGATCAAACATTTACTTACCTTTTCTAAGACTCTTTAAACATCAAAAATATACAAGAGCGTGTGCTTATGGACCGCGATAGAGCCTAGTGTAAAGCTTAACTTGCAAGCAACCTATAAAAAAATTTGCCTACAAAAGCAGCTTATTCATTTCAAATGAAATGAGTTGACTCGTTTCATTTGAAATGATTATATATATTTTCACTTACTATTTCGGCTTAAGTCATGTCTTATCTCAGCGGCTTTAGAAATTATCATTCGACCGAGGCGTTAGCGGGCGTTTTGCCTATTGGACAGAACAGTCCTCAGCGCTGCGCATTTGGTTTATATGCAGAACAGATCAGTGGCTCTGCATTTACGGCACCCCAAGGACACAATCTACGTAGCTGGATGTACCGCATTAGACCTAGTATTGCGCATCGAGCTGACGGAGACTTGGTTGAGTTCGTTAACTGGGTATCTCAATCAGACGATAGCAATACGCAAATCGCCTTTGATCCGCTTAGATGGAATCCATTAGCGGCTGCAGAAGGGCATTGGGTTGAGTCTGTTCGCACCTTAACTATCGCAGGCTCTGCAAGCTCGCAAATTGGTATGTCAGCGAGTATTGCTACATTGCATGAGAAGCAACAGCCTGTATTACAAAACCATGATGCAGAAATGTTGGTCATGCCGATCAGTTCGTCTATTAGCTTGCGGACTGAGTTTGGTGTGCTGGATATTGGTGTTGGCTCGCTTGGTGTTATTCCGCGTTCTGCATTTGTTGAATTAAGCACTGAAAATACAACCCAAATTTACTTGTTAGAAAATTATGGTTCACCTTTTGAATTGCCTAATCGTGGTGCCATAGGCGCGAATGGTTTGGCGAATGAACGAGACTTTGAATATCCAACGGCGAGCTTTGTAGAGCAACAAACAGCAACTTGGGTGATTGAAAAGAGAGAAGGGCGCTTTCGTGAATTCACCCTTGAACATTCGCCATTTGATGTGCTTGGTTGGCATGGAAATCATGCTCCTTATCGATATGACTTGAGACGCTTTAATACTCTTGGCTCGATAAGCTATGATCATCCTGATCCTTCGATTTTTACGGTTCTGACGTCACCAAGTCAAACTGCCGGTGTGGCAAATATAGATGTGGTGGTATTTGGTGATCGTTGGTTGGTTGCTGAAAATACCTTTCGTCCACCTTGGTATCATCGTAATGTCATGGCTGAGTTTATGGGATTAATTTACGGTACGTACGACGCTAAACCGAATGGTTTTTTGCCTGGAGGTGCTAGTCTTCATAATGCTGGTTCGCCACATGGCCCTGATTATGATGCGTTTTCAAAAGCATCAGCGTCAGAATTGACTCCCCATAAATTATCAGGAACACTCGCGTTTATGTTTGAAACCAGTGCGCCTCAGCGAATTACCCACTTTGCAGCGAATGCGACTGAACGTCAAAAAGACTATGTCGGCTGTTGGAAAGACATTCAACCAGCTAGCCAAATTATTAAAGAGTTCAACGTACCGGATAACAAAAGTAGGAACAACAAAAGTACGGACAGCCACAATGGGTAATCTTTGCTCTGGGCGTCTACAATTATCTATTGCACTCCACTGGTCTCGAAGTGTGCGGGGGATTGCTATTCCGCCGCCTTCACAGGCTTAAAATCATTGCCTTTTAAATACATTATTTTCCAAATATAACGATAAATAGGAATACAGAAATGGCAGATTTATTTGAAAACCCAGTTGGATTAGACGGTTTTGAATTTGTAGAGTTTGCAGGCCCCAACCCAGAGAAAATAGCGGAAGTGTTTCAGCTTATGGGGTTTGAATTAGTCGCGAAACACCGTTCGAAAGATGTCGAGCTTTATCGACAAGGCGGCATTAATTTTATCTTAAATAAAGAAAAAGGCAGTGAGGCCTATTACTTTGGTCAGGAACACGGCAATGCCGCAGCAGGCATGGGGTTTCGTGTTAAAAATGCACACAAAGCCTACGAGTATGTTCTATCTAAAGGTGCTAAACCAATGGATATTCCGACTGGTCCTATGGAACTTAGGTTGCCTGCAATCAAGGGGATTGGTGGCGCGCCTATTTATCTAATCGACCGTTATGACGATGGTTTATCCATCTATGATATTGATTTCGAGTTCCTGCCAGATGTAGATAAAAAGCCTGTAGGTCATGGCTTTTACGAGATTGACCATCTGACTCACAATGTCTACCGAGGTCGTATGGCCTATTGGGGACGCTTCTATGAAACCTTATTTAACTTTCGTGAGATTCGTTACTTCGATATCAAGGGTGAATATACTGGTTTAACGTCACGAGCGATGACGGCTCCCGATGGGAAAATTCGTATTCCCTTGAATGAAGAAGCAGCTGGTGGCTCAGGTCAAATTGAAGAGTTTCTTATGTCTTTCAATGGCGAAGGCATTCAGCATATTGCTTTGCGCACAGACAATTTAATGGCCAGTGTCGATTCCTTGCGTGCCAGTGGTATTCAGCTGATGACGGCACCACCGGAGACCTATTACGACATGCTGGAAGAGCGCCTTTCTGGTCATGGTGAAAAGGTCGATGAGCTGAAAGCGCGCGGTATTTTGCTGGATGGCACTATCGACGGCGCGCCACGATTATTGCTGCAAATATTCTCTACCAATCAGTTAGGCCCAGTGTTTTTTGAGTTTATCCAACGCAAAGGCGATGACGGTTTTGGGGAAGGCAACTTTAAAGCCTTGTTTGAATCCATAGAGCGCGATCAAGTAGCTCGTGGCGTCATCGAAACTAATGCGTAAAGGATGAAGTAATGGAAAACGTTGGTACGCTTTATTCTTATTGGCGCTCTTCTGCAGCCTATCGAGTCAGAATTGCGCTTGCTCTAAAGGGTTTATCTTATGACACCGCTTTCGTTCACTTGGTTAACGGCGGCGGTGAGCAGCATTCCCCTGAATATAAGTCGTTAAATGCGCAAGGCTTGGTGCCGAGTTGGCAAGATGAAGAGGGCGTACTAACGCAATCTTTGGCTATTATCGAATACATCAATGATTGCCATCCTGATACGCCTTTGCTTCCCGCAGCGCCTTTTGCGCGCGCCAAAGTCCGTGCGATGGCGCAAGCGATTGCCTGTGAAATCCACCCGATTAACAACTTACGCGTTCTTAAATACCTTCGTACTAGTGTGGGTTTAGACGACGATGCGGTTAATAGTTGGTATCAGCATTGGGTGAGCGAAGGCTTGGGCGCCTTGGAATTAATGGTCGAAGATGACGGTTTTTGTTATGGCAACACGCCATCGCTTGCGGATATCTGTCTGATTCCTCAACTGTATAACGCTCGTCGTTTTAACGTCGACTTAACAATCTATCCCAAATTGTGTCGTATCGAAGCCAACTGTCTTCAGCTAGAAGCATTTAAGCAAGCGGGGCCAGAAGCCCAAGCTGATGCACAACTGTAAGTGAGTTAAATATGATAAATACTAAACAAAGTCACCTTAAGGAGATGTTCTGTGAATACCAATCGCATTAACAGCTGGTTGCCGAGCGCTAACATGGCAGGTTGCGAATTTCCCTTAGCGAACTTGCCTTATGCAGTCTTTTCCAGTGCCGATCAAATACATCATATTGGTGTCGGCATTGGCGATAAAATTGCTAATCTGAACGCACTTGAAGAAGCTGGGCTATTGGATAGTTTGGATCATAGCTTGCGTGACGCCGTCAAACAAAATGCTCTGAATCAACTGATGGGGCTAGGTCATAAACAATGGCATGCGCTGCGTCTTCGTTTGACCGAATTGTTCAGCAATAGCGCTTACCAAGACAAAGTAGAGCCTTGCTTGATTCCTCAGTCAGAGGTTGCTTTTCATTTGCCTTGTCAAATTGGTGACTACACAGATTTTTATACGTCTGTGCATCATGCCACACGAGTTGGGTCATTGTTTCGTCCAGATAATCCTCTGTTGCCAAACTACAAATGGATACCGATTGGCTATCATGGTCGAGCGTCTTCCATACGTGTCTCGGGCGAAGCATTCAAGCGTCCGGCAGGGCAGTTAAAAGCACCTGACGCCGAGCGTCCAGTATTAGAACTCTGTAAACGTCTTGATTATGAGTTGGAGCTAGGGATTTTTATTGGCAAAGGTAGCCAGTTAGGAACGCCTATTTCAATGGCCGACGCTGAACAGCATGTTTTCGGTGTGTCCATGTTTAACGACTGGTCTGCTCGCGATATTCAGGCATGGGAATATCAACCTTTAGGGCCATTCTTGTCGAAAAACTTCTTTTCCAGTCTAAGTCCTTGGGTCGTACCGATGGCGGCGCTGGAACCTTATCGCTGTGATTGGACGCGAGATGCTGAAGACCCTCAACCGCTTGATTATCTAGACTCTAAAGCGAACCGCACCAAAGGCGCGATAGACATCAAGCTAGAGGTTTGGATAGAAACGGCCAAAATGCGAGCGAACAATCAGCCCGCTGAACGCCTTGCAAAAAGTAACTTCAAAGACTCTTACTGGACTATTGCGCAAATGGTGGCCCACCACACAGTGAATGGATGTGATCTAAAACCGGGAGACCTATTTGGCAGTGGTACTCAGTCTGGTCCAGATCTTGAAGAGTCCGGTTCTCTTCTTGAGCTCACCGTAGGCGGAAAGAATCCGATTACATTGAGTAATGGCGAGCAACGTACCTTTGTTGAAGATGGCGACCGAATTATTCTCAAAGGTTACTGTGGAGACGATCAACTAAGAATTGGCCTAGGGCAGGTGGATAACCTTGTTCAGGCTGGCAACAAGCCTTAATGACTAGGCTTGTCTTTATATAGCATCAAGCTAAATCTCTAGAAAAATAGCTCTGGTTCCAATGAACTAGAGCTATTTTTTATCTTATTCTACATACGGCAAGCTTAAGAAACTGCTAGAAATAGGTCATTACTTAAAGGCTGTTACTGCCAAATTTCAACTCGGTTACGGCCTTGCTCTTTGGCTCGATATAAGGCTTGGTCGGCGAGGCGGAGTAAATCTTGGTAGCTCTCTACTTGATGAGCAAACGCCACGCCCATACTGACCGTCATGGTCAAATCGGCTGCGATGTCGCTATAGTCATAAGTTTCAATACAATGACGTATATTTTCGCAATAAGCCGCCACATCTGCATCATTCATATCTTTAATCATCAAGGTGAATTCTTCACCGCCCCAACGAGCTGCATGTATCTGATTATCGGCAAGCAGTTGTAGCTGTTTAGCGAGCGCCTTTATCGCCTTATCTCCAATCAAATGAGAATAATGGTCATTGATTTTTTTGAAGTGGTCGATATCCATAATAACCAAGGCGAGCGGTGTTTGTTGCTGCTTGGCTTGAATAAACTTGTCGCTGAGCCATTTATCAAAAGCACGTCGATTTGGTAAACCAGTCAACTTATCTTCATTGGCTTGACGCTGGAAATCTTCCGATTGTTGACGCAATGCATAGGTTTGTTTTTCGACTAGGGCTTTTAGTTTTAACTCACTTTTTTGCAATCGTTGTACGCGCCATTTTATGCTACCAGCAAGAATGATCAGCACCAAAAGCGCTAAGCCGATCTGTACCTCTAAGCGCTGCCAGAAGTGGGGTAAAATAGTGAACTCATAAACTTGATCAGCATTATTCCAGTCACTATATGGGTATCGGGCACTGACCAGAAACTTATATTTACCCGGTGCTAAATTGGTGTATTCGGCAATGGTATTTTTGCCCCTAGAAGCCCAGTTATCTTCAAAACCTACTAGCCTTGTCCGATATTCAATACGGGAAGACATGATGTATCCGAGTCCTGCATAGTTAAATACGACTCTATTAGTACCTGCAGGTAATATGTTTTGCTGATTGGCAGACAGTTCAAATCCGTCTGCCAATATAGATTCTATGGTGAGAGGCAAGCGTGTTGTGTTTTTTTGCGAGATAGTGGAGCTGTCTATCATGGCAACACCTTTAGAAGTGGCAAACCAGAGCTTGCCATTGTCCATAGCAACCGCTGCAGGGTTCGAGCCGCCATTTGCTTGAGCGCTTGCTAATCCATCACTTTCTGAATAATGCTCAAACGCAATCTCATTTTGGCGACCATCAGCCACAGCATGAGCCTCATGATAGTCGACTCGCCAAATGCCACGATTACTGGTTAGCCAAAGCCCATTAGTACCGTCATAAACTACTTGGAATAGTTTATCTATGGGCAAGCCTGAGCGCCGTCCAACCAAGCCTAGCTGTCCATCTTGTTGGTTATATCGAATTAAGCCGCGGTCCGTAGCAATCCAGACATAACCTTCCTCCATCCAGAAGCCAAAAGCATATTCAGCCTCTTCGAGGTTATTAATAGGAACAATTTCAAAACCATTGGATGTTAATTTGGCAACACCCACTCCAGTTCCTACCCAAATTTGGCCTCGGTCGTCTTCCGCCAATGCCATGATGTAATTGTCAGGTAGGCCATTATTGCGAGTGAAAATTTGTTGCTGGCCAGCGGCATTTCGTTGCACAAGGCCATTGGTTGTACCAATCCATAAATTGCCGTGACTGTCTTCTAAAATGGATCTGACTTCATCGCTGGGTAATCCATTTCCATGATCAAACTGAGGGATTAATTGCTGATCTTTCCAGAGCATTAGACCATTAAGATAAGTGCCTACCCAAATGCCACCATCATGCTGCTTAGCAAAGCTAAGGACAGAAACAGGAGCGCTATTATTAGCGCGCGCATTACGGGCGATATTGTTATGAATAAGGCTAAGGCCTTCACTTGAGCCAACCAGTACAGTATCGGAATCAATGTCGATAACGCTGCGAACATAATCGCCTACTAGATTGCGGCTCTTAGCCCAAGTAGTAAAAGGCGCTTTGCGCAGACGCACCAAACCGCCATTAGTGCCAATCCAAATGCTGCCTTCGAAGTCCTGTAATATGGATAACACACGATTATTCGGCAAACCAGAATGAGTATTTAGTCTTTCTATGTGACTATTGCTGACCTTTATAAGGCCATTCTTGATAGTACCTAACCACAGGTTGTTTTCGTCATCTTCCATTAGAGCGCTAATGGCTTCACCTGCCAAACTAGGATGTACAATGCTGGCTCTATTATCTTCTAAAATAAAAGCGCCTCTTTCAGTGGCCACCAATAGACGTTTGTCGTTAGTTTCCAGAATGGAATAAACATGTAACTTTGGTAGATTGAACTTAGTTAATATTTCTTGTTTGTCTTGCCCATTTAGATGATATAAACCTTCTTCAGTTGTCGCCAAAATTCGACCTTTACTGTCTTCAAGTAATCGGTAAGCACTAATGTTCTGTAATACCCAAACTTCTTCAGTGGCAACATTTTCAATACTTGGCTTTGGCCGATGAAAAACGCCCAACCCTTCAACGGCTATCCAAAGGTCGCCGGAACTGTCTTTGAGCACGTTATTTACCATACTTGCAGCAGCAGATTGTGGCTGCCAGAGATTACCTTGGCGATACGTAATGCCACCTCTCACTCCAGCAATCCACAAGCCATTATCAGAGTCTGATACGAGAGTTCGAATACCTGAATCTAAAATGCCCGTTTTATCCGAGCGCTCATAAAAACGAAAATCACGACCATTGTAACGGGCAACACCTTCCCAAGTTGCAAACCATATATAACCATCAGAAGTTTGCGCGATGGCATTAATACTGTTGTGTGGAAGGCCTTCATGAGTAGACCAAGTGTCTTTGAAATAATCTGAAAGAGGAGTAGAGGTGTTCGCATGAGCCACATTCAAAGCGCATAACAACACAATTCCTAACCATAATGGCATTGTTCTATGCGAATAGATAAGCGTCATTTTTCCCTCATACTTATACAGATTAATAACATCGAGCCTGATTGTTATTCACTATCAAAACATCTCTAGGTAGCGATATATACAATATATTGGTTTGCGAGTTTTAATATAAATTGAACACTAAGACTAGATGAGAATCAGTCTTAGAAAATTGGCCGAATATTACCATAAAGATTTTGAATGCAATGTTTCTAAATGTTAATGAAATGCCGAGTACAGCTTGAAACTTCGTGGAAATTACACCTTATTCGCGAAATATTACAGAACTTGTATTAGGTTATGATTAATAAATTCTGCTTATGACTAATGTCTAGAATATATCGCAAAAAAAAAGCAGAGGGAAGTTGATGGATTTTTACTGGAAAGGAGGAAATAAAGGGAAAGGGCCAGTACATCTGTTTATTAGCACTTAAACGTCTCAGAGACAGGTTAAATCGCGATTAACTTTTACGTTCTAACTTGTCTCTGATGGTTTTTAGCTTAAGGTCTTGATTTAAGACTTAGTAACATTTTGCCTCTTTATTCTGCGCAACCAAGGCTTCATAAATCGGCAGATTTTTTGGCAAATTGGCTTGTAAATTTTTAATACGATTAGAGTTTGATGGGTGAGTCGACAACAACTCAGGTGTTTTACTCTCGCCGCCAGCACTCATATTACGCCACAACTGAACGCTTTCTCGCGGATCAAAGCCCGCTTCCGCCATGTATTCTAAGCCTAGTAAATCGGCTTCTGATTCATGCGAACGGCTGAAAGGTAAAATAATACCGACCTGCGCACCAAGCCCCAATGCTTGGAAAATTGCAATTTTCTCTGGTGATTCCTCACCACTCAACTGATACCCTAGCGCCAAAGCTTGGCTAGTCGCCAACTGAGTCGAAACGCGCTCATTACCGTGTCGCGCAATCACGTGCGCCAACTCATGCCCAACTACTGCCGCCAACTGAGATTGATTGTCCGCTACTTTTAATAAGCCAGTATAAACACCCACCTTATAGCCTGGCAGAGCAAACGCGTTTACCTGCTCATCGTTAAACAACACAACTTCCCAATCTTGATTACGATATTTATCCGGTAACACCGCAATTAGTGTATCCGCCACACATTGTACCTGTTCACGTAACTTCGCATCCGATGATGCAGGCGTTTCCTTCTTCATCTCAGTAAAAGACTGAATACCCATCTCATTCATTTGACTGTCTGGCAGCACCGCAAACTGCTTACGACCTGTAGGCGAAGAACTACAACCCACCATCACAACTAACACCGCCGCCAGCGCGGCCTTAAAAGAAACCTTTATAAACACCATCGTAAAACCGCCTTGAAAACTGCTGGACTGTTGGATATGGATGTCATTATAGAGAAGGGTTTTTGTTAGAAGCAAATAGATATGGGATTTAGTTTGTTAAAGGTTTTGTCAGGACTAGGGCAAGTAGTGGGTAGCGTCATGTAGGATCTAACATGACGTTCTTAAAATGCGTTTTAAATTGTTCTGCTGCTTTATTGAAGACTCACTTAGAATTGTAAACGATTCTTTACAATACCAATATCTACTTTGAGTTAGGATGTAAATATGCCAAGGGGAAGAGCATATTGTTAATGAAAGGAAAGTGACTGAAGTATTGAGATGCATAGGATGCATTTCGTTCCCTTAATATAAGCTTTGGTTGAGTAATATCTTGAAGCAATTACAGACTGCATTTTTTTATTTTATTTCGTTGTTTTTTGCTACAGCATTATTGTGCTTGCCGGCAAACGTATCTGCGCAGGATATGAATTTAGGTGACGGTTGGGAATATGCGTGGGGAGACTCTGCGTTTAATTCTGATGGTGTTCCCTTATGGACGCAACAAAATAGCCTAGCTGATTGGCAACCCATTGCTTTTCCTGCCGATCCACCTGCTCGTAGTGCTCACGATAATGTTTGGTTTCGTATAAAACTTCCGCAACATGTTTATAGAGATCCTGTATTTTACGCGTCCAGTATAGATTTATTGGCTGAAGTGTATTTGGATGGTGAGCTTATTTATAAACATGGTCAGTTAGATCAGAATGGTGTAGGTGTATTTGCTGGTTGGCCTTGGCACATGATTACTCTGCCTGAGAATTTTGCGGGCAAAACACTCTATTTTCGGGTGTATTCAAATTATATAAATATTGGCTTTTGGGGAGAGCGAAAGCTCACCGAGCGAGTTGATGCCCTGAAACAAATTATCGAAGAGTCATTGCAAGGTTTTATAGTCGCTGGCGTGACCATTTTTATTGCGTTAATGGCGGCTATTTTTGCCATGTTAAAAGGTCAGCGTCGCCAATTTCTGAATGTATGTCTCTTTTCTCTTGCGGCAGCGGGACTAGTGTTGGGAGACATTCCAGCTATGAAGCTCATTTGGGATCAACCCTTACTTTGGAACTATATCGGTGCGTACGCGTATTTTTTACTCCCAATTCCAATGTTTATGTTGTTGGCTGAGTGGTTATCAGATGCCGGTTTAGAGGTTCGTCATTTTCAGTGGCTCTGGCGTGCTCATTTTGTGTTTTTGTTGTTAGCAGCAATTGGAAGCGTGTCTGGCCTCCTTCATCTTACTCAGCTTTATCCAGCATTTGATGGCATGTTTATCGTGACGTTACTCCTGCTGGTAGTTTTTGTTCTATTGGTGTTTAACCGTGTTCGTCTGGAGCAAAAATTACTTATTCTGGCTTACTTTGGTTTTTGCTCTGTAATGATGCTTGATATGGCGGTTGCACATAATTGGATATCATGGAGTTCTGTTCCTGTTTCTAGTGGTGCGCTGCTATTTTCTGTAGCGATCATTGGTTTGTCTTTTAACCATTATTTGTCTACTCAAAGAAGATTAGCGAAGCTGAATATATCATTAGAGTCTAAAGTCATTGAGCGTACCGAGCAGCTGAGCATTATGGTAAAGCAAGAAGCATTACGCGCTAATGGTTTGTTATTTCAGCAAGAAAAGCTTGAAATTGTCAGTGATATTATCTTTGAACTAGAAAGCTGCCATACACTAGAAGTAGGAATTGAAAAGATAACCAATAACATCGAAGCACTTTGTGCGCCTTTTTCTGGTGTATTTAGCATTGCGGTTACAGATGAATGGCGAAATGTTCACTGCTGGGGTCATGCCATTGACGCTCCTCTCCCTGAAAATACAGCACTGATCAAGCTTAAGTTTAATAACGAGCAGGGCGTTTTTCCATTTAGAGTCGTTAACCAGCAAGGTTCTGTTCGTTATGTTGCGCTACTGCAAGTTCAGGCAACAGACGTTCTTAATGGGTATCCTGTAGCGCACTTTATGAAACTGCTAAAGCGAGCGGTAGAAAAAATAAACATTACCTTAGCGAATATTGCCTTACGCGAGGAACTGCAACGCTTTTCCTATGAAGATGAGCTCACAGGGTTAAAAAATCGCCGCTTTTTCTCTGAGGTTATGGAACATGAAATTGCATCTGCTGAACAAAATCAAGAAGCGTTATCGCTACTGATTTGCGATATCGATTACTTTAAAAAATTCAACGACACCTATGGTCACCCTGCCGGTGACGAAGCACTGAAAACCCTCGCTAGCTTACTGAGTCACTTTTTCCATGAAGGTGATATTGTTTGTCGTTTGGGAGGAGAAGAGTTTGTCGTTGTTATGCCTAGAGTCACAAGTGAAGACTGCTTACGAAAAGCCGAGCAATTAAGGGCTGCTGTTGAAAAAACACAAATAGAGTATGAAGGGTACTTGCTCGAAAATATCACCATTTCGATTGGCATATCAAGCTGGCCAGAACTAATTTCAGATCCGCGACAACTATTCCAACAAACAGACTCAGCCTTGTATCAAGCCAAAGAAAGTGGCCGCAACTGTATTCGGATAACGGAAAAGTAGAGCGTGCTATTTGCATACAATTGAATTAAAGACAGGTTTTACTATTTACCCGTTGTCTAAAAAGGTATTAAGTGATAAAGATATTCCCATGAACCCTTTATTAAGTTTTTTCCAATACAGCACCTCTACCACCACGACCACAAGGTTGTTTGGAGGGTAGCTGCTATTTGATTAAAAAAGCCCTCTGAGCGAATCGCCAGAGGGCTTTTTTATGTCTATTTCTTGTTGTTCGCTCAGAGTATTTCACTAAAAATCTTTCATTAGGAGAAAGATATGAAAACTCATCGCGAACTCGCGGAACAGCTCGATTTATTTCATTCAGAACAACAAGCACCAGGAATGCTATTTTGGCATCCAAATGGCTGGCATTTGTTTCAAAATATACAAGAACACATGCGACGCTGTTACCGTCAATATGGCTTCAAAGAAGTGCGTACACCTCAGTTAATGAAAAAAGAGCTATGGCACATATCTGGTCATATGGATATGTATGCTCAAGACATGTTCTTTGGTGGCGAGCAAAATGGCGACCAAGAATATGCCTTAAAACCCATGTCTTGTCCTGCTCATATATTGATGTATAAGCGCGGCGTACACAGCTACCGAGACTTACCACTGAAGCTATTTGAATTTGGTTTAGTGCATCGTAATGAATCATCCGGCTCATTAAATGGTTGCCTAAGATTGCGGCAGTTTACTCAAGATGATGCTCATGTTTTTTGTGCCTGGTCTCAGGTGAAACATGAAGTTGGCCAGTTTCTTCAACGGGCAAAACAAATTTATAACGACTACGGCTATCAAGCTCTAGAAGTCAAAATCTCTACTCAACCAGAGCAAGCATTAGGTGACGATGCATCGTGGCGACGTGCGGAAGACATACTTAAAGAAGCCTGTCAGGCGGAAAGTGTTCCTTTTGAAATTCAAATTGGTGAAGGCGCGTTTTATGGGCCAAAAATTGAACTGGCATTACAAGATGCCATGGGGCGAATTTGGCAGTGCGGAACAATACAACTGGACTTCAACTTACCAGATCGTTTCGAATTAGAATTCGACAATGAACAGGGCAAAGCGGAACAACCGATTATCCTACATCAAGCCGTTTATGGCTCGATTGAACGCTGGATCGGCATACTGCTCGAAGTGTCGCAAGGTGTATTGCCCGAATGGATACATCCGCAACCCGTCGCATTAGTTTCTGTTAATGACTCTGTTTTAGACTACGCCAATCTGATACGAGCAGATCTAGAGCAACAAGATATAAACGTCCTGTGTGAATTTGGCGATCACTCCGTTGGCCGCAAAATAAAACGCAGCTTTGAACTCAAAATCCCCAACATTATCATAATAGGAGAGCAAGAAGCCCAAGCGGGAAAACTCACAATCCGCAGAGGCAAACACATTGAAATGATCAACAAGGAAGAACTGATTTCCTTTTTAAAATCCAAGCAAAATCTAAGATAAAAAGGAGAGCACCATGACCTGCGAAACCAGATAGGCCGCCAAGCAATTGGCGGCCTTTTTCGTTATTGGGGTTGATTAGAGCTGGAGTAGTATCGAAATGTTTGTTGTGGTCACTTACTATACTTGGACTTGGTTAAAATAATGATGAACATTCGTAAACTCAGGAGAGATAAATGGACAAAGATACAAAAACTAGCAATGGCAGTAATGATCAGCAAAACATTGACGAGACAAAACTGCAAACACTTCGCAGCCTTATTCAAGAAGGAATCGACAGCGGTGAGGTCGAGTACAGCTATGATGGATTGATGAAAGAAATGGATGGCGAATTTTAGGTGTTACTTAATTTCTAGTTTTTAAAATCATTTGCTTTCATTTAGCCTTTAATGATTTTTGTATTTGAGTTTTTTCGTCGTTTCCAAGGTTTATACTGTTAGAATATGAAAAAATCAGACCTCATCAATAGCTTTACTTTTTACATGTAAAAGGAATTATTTATGCCAGTTGAATTATCAGATACTTTAGTTATAGGTATATCGGCCACAGCTCTTTTTGATTTGTCAGAAGCGGATAGAAAATTTAAAGAAAAATTAAAATCTGATCCTGACTCAGCGATTGATGAATATAGAAAATATATGTTAGAAAAGGAAAATGATACGCTGGAGGCTGGTACAGGTATGCCTCTTGTTAAAGCATTGTTAAATTTAAATACTTTTTTAACAGATCCGAGTGAAGCTCCAATCGTTGAAGTTGTTGTTATATCTCGAAATAGCCCAGAAACAGGCTTTCGTGTTTTAAAGGAAATTCGAAGACGTAAATTACCAATTACTCGATCTGCTTTCTTAGCTGGTGAAAAAAGCTCCAGTTATTTGGAGGCTTTTTATGTAGATCTATTTTTAACCACAAATGAAGAAGACGCTCAGGATGTTATAGATAGTAAGGTTTGTGCTTCGGCATTAGTCAAAGCCCCTCCGAAGGATGTTCATTCTCTTGATGAAAAACAAGTAAGGTTTGCATTTGATGCAGATGCTGTTTTATTTAATGAGGCAAGTGAAATTGTTAATCAAACTGAAGGATTAGGTAAATTTTGGTCCACAGAAGATGAAGATCAAGATATACCTCTATTAGAGGGACCTTACGCTAATTTATTAAAAAAATTATCAAAAGTTCAGGAGCGTTTACCTGGCCGAATTGAGTACTCGCCTGTTAAATTGGTGATAATGACTGCTAGAAATAGCCCAGCTGAAATGAGAGTAATAAAAACACTAAGAGCATGGAATGTTTATATAGATCAAGCATTTTTCTTAGGAGGTCTTGAAAAGAGTCGTTTTTTAAAAGCTTTTAAACCGCATATTTTCTTTGACGATCAAGATTCTCATCTTGATCCTGCAGCCCTTGATATTCCTTGTGCTAAGGTTTTATATCCGAGTAACTCCCCTTTAAAAAAATTGATTGAAGATAGAGCTATGAAACAAAACCACAAAGAAGATTGATAAGAAAAAGCTAGCAAGAATGTGTCCATTTTATGATGGATAACATGTTAGTTATCTTTTGTTAAGTAGCCCGAGTCAGTATTGCTTATAGTTTTAGTTACGAGTAGGTGTAATGGATTTTTTTGTTAATGACATAGTTTGGTGGAAGATATCGCTTAATGGGCTTATGAATGGCTGGATTCCTGGAATTCTGACATTTCTTTTAGGTTTGTTGTTTTCTAAAATATTGGACCATAGAAAGCTTAAGCAAAAACTAAAAAACGATATATTGGAGATTTTCATTCCTGTATTCAATTCAGGTGAGTCCATTTCCATGCCTATGGCAGACGAAGCTTACCGCAAGCTGATAGCTACGTTCAATGCCTACAAAAGAATTTACCCTGGGATGTTCGATAGAGAAGCGGAGAGAAAATTGGGTGAGTTGTTGAGCGAAGGATTTATAGTGGATGGTGAGATCAACAAGAAATTTTTTGAGCCTGATACTATTCAAGATTTAATTAAAGGGTTGTAGAAAAGAGTGTGAGTTATCTTGTCTACAGCTGGCTTGCAATCAAGAAAGTTAACACAGCGTAGTATTCGTTCGAAAAACATGCGGGCTGGGATGGGCTTAACGCCTCTTCGCTCTGTTTCGGCCGCTGATGTGCGCGACTTTATGGAGTTTCAGAGTCAGTTAAAAATACCCTTCTTAAGAGCATCAACAGCATTCTATGCCTTACGAAAAACATCGTCTTGCTAAGCTTAACGCTAAACAGAGTGAATGAAACGTTTGGGCTGAAAGCCCGATAAAAGATTTTTTGCTTTTCTTTTAAGGGAACGTTTGCATCGTTTGGCAAAAGTCACACGCCCAGCGGGGCGGAATAAAGGTCGGGAATACAAAGCATTCGAATGGAACCAAAGAAGGATGAAATCCACAAAACCTCTGGCACTTCTGCCAAAAATCACTGTCTATTCACTTCCATGCGTATTTTTCCTTTATGATAGTCGCCATTAGAATTTGAACTTAAGTTGGAACCTGAAAATTATGAATAGCTATCCTACACACAAGCCACGTCCGATGGTTGACCTTATTGTTAGTGTTATCTTGCCATCGTTAATTTTAATGAAGTTGAGTGGTGAAGATAAGTTAGGTACGACAGGTGGTTTAATTGCCGCGCTGGCGTTTCCTCTTGGTTGGGGGCTTTTTGAGTTAGTGAAGTATCGAAAGTTCAACTTCATTGCCTTGTTAGGTTTGGTGAGTGTGTTGCTGACGGGCAGTATTGGCTTGTTTGAGTTGGACAATAAATGGTTAGCGATTAAAGAAGCCTCTATTCCAGCTATCATTGGTATTGCGGTTTTGATATCGACTTTTACGCCTTATCCTTTGGTGCGAGCCATGTTCTTCAATGCGGCGATCATGGACGTTGACACTATCAAGCAAAAGTTAGAAGAGAACAATAGCACCGCAATGTTTGAAAACCGCTTAATGAAAGCCACGTACTTTATTGCTGGCTCTTTTGCCTTCTCAGCGACAATGAATTACGTCTTGGCTAAATGGATCGTCACCAGCCCAGCGGGAACCGAAGCCTTTAATGAAGAACTAGGACAGATGACGTTATACAGCTATCCAATGATCGCTATTCCATCGATGATCATGTTAATGGCAATCTTCTATTACCTATGGCGCAGCATCCAAAAAGCCACCGGATTGAAACTCGAAGACTTAATCGTTAAGAAATAGCACTAGCTATCAAGCTATTAGAAGAGATTAACCCCATCCTCCGCCTTCCCCTTGAAAACAAAAGGGGAAGGGACTTAGTGATTAGTAAACGTTACCTTCTGCGCTTGAAATCCCGATGAAGTTAGTTCGACGCAACAGCGTTGCGCGACTTTATGGAGTTTCAGAGTCAGTTAAAAATACCCTTCCTAAAAACACCAAAAATAATCTATGCCTTACGATATAACGAGCGTAGGTAACAATCATGAACCTATGAAAAAATCAGGCACTAAAGATCTTAAAGCGAATTTTTGGTTACTTTTTGGGCGCTAGCAAAAAGTTACACGCCCAGCAGGGCGGAATAAAGGTTATGAATATAAAGCGTTTGAATGGAACCCGCATAGATAACCCAAAGACGGTTAGTCGCTTTTAGTCTACCTCTAGTCGTTTCCAGCCACCTCCCACTTGTAGCGAAAAATTACACTGAGTTCATTATGTTTTACCCAACAGGTAAGGAAAAACAATGAACGCAGCAGAGCTACACGACAAGTCCATTATTATTGACGGTTTGATTTGTGCGAAGTGGAATCGCGAGTTATTCGAAGACATGGCGAAGGGCAAGCTGACAGCGGCGAATTGCACTGTGTCGTTTTGGGAAAACTTCGAAGGAACGGTTCGCAATGTGGTTGAGATGAATCAGCTGATCGAAGCTAACAGTGATTTGCTGACTAAGGTTTACACGACAAAAGACATTCACCGCGCGAAAGCCGAAGGCAAAACCGGCGTCATGATGGGCTTTCAAAATGCCCATGCGTTTGAAGATCAAATTGGATACGTTCAGATTTTTAAAGACCTTGGCGTGGGCATTGTGCAGATGTGCTACAACACGCAAAACTTGGTTGGCACGGGCTGTTATGAACGCGACGGTGGTTTGTCTGGCTATGGTCGTGAGATTGTGGCAGAGATGAACCGTGTTGGTATGTTGTGTGATTTATCTCACGTTGGGCCAAATACCGCGAAAGAAGTCATCATCGAATCGAAAAAGCCTGTGGCGTATTCCCATTGTTTGCCTGCGGGTTTGAAAGAACACCCACGTAACCGCACCGACGAAGAGCTTAAGTTTATTGCCGACAACGGCGGTTTTGTTGGTGTCACCATGTTCGCTCCTTTCTTAAAAGCTGGAATTAACGCCACCATAGACGATTACGTGGAGGCCATTAAATACATCTACAACATTGTTGGTGAAGATGCGATTGGTATCGGCACTGACTTTACTCAAGGTCACGGTTACGACTTCTTCGAATACCTAACCCACGACAAAGGTTATGCCCGCCGTCTAACGCGCTTTGGCGAGATTATTAATCCACTTGGTATGCGCACCGTTGGCGACTTCCCTAATTTGACCGAAGCCTTGTTGAAGCATGGTTTTAGTGAACGTCAGGTGGTGAAGATTATGGGTGAGAATTGGGTGAACCTTTTGCAGGAAGTCTGGGGGGAATAGTCAATCGACTATGCTCGTAACGCTTTGCAGTATTTGATCTTAACGAAAAGAATTAAAGGAATTAGATATGAGTTCTCATGCGCCAGAAATGCCAATTGTTGTTGATGATGAAACGGGTGTTTGGACGACGGATGCGCTGCCAATGCTGTATGTGCCGCGTCACTTCTTTGTTAATAACCACATGGGGATTGAAGACGAGATTGGTGCCGAGTGTTATGCCGAGATCCTTTATAAAGCGGGTTATAAGTCAGCGTATTTTTGGTGTGAACAAGAGTCCGAATGCCATGGTATTTATGGCGAGGAGATTTGGCACCATTATTTGAAACGCCTATCGCAGCGCGGTTGGGGCTTTTTTATTACCGAAGAATTAGACATCGAAAAAGGCACGGCAAAAGTGCGCTTGGAAAACTCGGCCTTTGTTTATCACTACGAAAAAATCCACGGTAAGAAAGTTAACCGCAAGGTGGATTATATGTTTACGGGTTGGTTTGCTGGCGCGTTGGATCAGATCTTAGAAAGCAAAGGTTTGGCGACTCGAACTAAAGCGATTCAAACCCAAAGTGCGGCGGAAGAGGGTGTTGACGTCGGTTATTTTCAAGTCACTCCTTTATAGGGTTACGACTATTGCATTCGTAACGTCGTTATTTGTTTTTCAGTCTGTAGTTTTTTAGGCAGGGTTACTATGTCCCAGTATGATGCGTTGTTCGAGCCACTTAACATTAATAAATTAACCATCCGCAATCGTATTGTCAGTACGGCTCATGCTGAGGTGTATGCTACTGATGGCGGTATGACGACAGACCGCTATGTGAAGTATTACGAAGAAAAAGCCAAAGGCGGTTGTGGCTTGTGTATTTGCGGTGGTTCCAGTGTGGTGTCTATCGACAGTCCACAAAGTTGGTGGAGCTCGGTCAATTTATCGACTGATCGCATTATTCCTCATTTCCAAAATCTTGCCGATGCAGTGCATAAGCACGGCGGTAAGATCATGATTCAAATTACTCACATGGGACGTCGTTCTCGTTGGGATGGTGAAAATTGGCCAAACCTGATGTCGCCTTCTGGTATTCGTGAGCCTGTTCACCGTGCGACTTGCAAAACTATCGAAGTTGAAGAAATGTGGCGCATCATTGGTGATTTCGCCCAAGCAGCGCGTCGTGCCAAAGAAGGTGGTTTGGATGGCGTCGAGTTGTCTGCAGTTCACCAGCATTTGATCGATCAGTTTTGGTCGCCACGAGTTAACAAACGCACCGACGAATGGGGCGGCACCTTTGAGGGTCGCATGAAGTTCGGCATGGAAGTATTAAAAGCCGTGCGCGCTGAAGTTGGGCCTGATTTTGCTGTTGGTATGCGTATCACAGGTGATGAATTTCATCCTGATGGCTTAGGCCACGAAGAAATGAAAAAGATTGCTCAGTATTACGATGCGACAAATATGTTGGATTATTTTGGTGTTGTGGGTTCTGGTTGCGACACGCACAATACTTTGGCAAACGTGATTCCAAACATGAGCTATCCACCAGAGCCTTTCTTATATTTAGCGGCGGGCATCAAAGAAGTGGTGAAAGTGCCTGTTATTCATGCACAAAACATCAAGGATCCGAACCAAGCCAAACGTATTATAGAAGCCGGTTATGTGGACTTTGTTGGTATGACTCGTGCTCACATGGCTGATCCGCATTTTATCGCCAAGATCAAAATGGATCAGGTCGATCAAATCCGTCAGTGTGTTGGCGCGAACTATTGTATCGACCGTCAGTATCAAGGCTTGGATGTCTTGTGCATTCAAAACGTCGCGACATCTCGTGAATACATGGGGTTGCCACATATCATTGAAAAAACCACAGGTGTAATTCGCAATGTTGTTGTGGTTGGCGGTGGCCCAGGAGGATTAGAAGCCGCTCGTGTTGCCGCAGAACGAGGTCATAAAGTGACCTTGATCGACAAAGCAGACGAGCTTGGTGGGCAATTGGTGTTAGCAGCCAAAGCGCCACAGCGTGATCAAATCGCCGGTATCACTCGTTGGTTGGTCATGGAAATTGAGCGTTTGGGTGTGGAGGTGCGTTTAGGCACCGCCGCCAGCGAAGAGATGATTAAAGAACTCAATCCAGATATTTGTATTTTGGCCATGGGTGGTCGTCCTTTCTTGGAGCAAAATCCAGAATGGGGCGCAGCAGAAGGTTTGGTGGTGTCCACTTGGGATATTCTCAGCGGTAAGGTCGAACCGGGTAAAAACGTCTTGGTTTACGACACGATTTGTGAGTTTTCAGGCATGTCGGCGGCGGATTACTTGGCTTCCAAAGGCTCGCTAGTAGAATTGGTAACTGACGATATCAAACCCGGTGTTGGTATTGGTGGTACGACGTTCCCGACCTATTACCGTTCCTTGTACGAGAAAGAAGTCATTATGACCTCGGACATGTTGCTCGACAAAGTCTACCGAGAAGACGGCAAGCTGGTCGCTGTGCTTGAGAATGAATACACAGCACAAAAAGAAGAGCGTGTGGTGGATCAGGTAGTCGTCGAAAACGGCACTCGTCCAAATGAAGACTTGTATTACGCTTTGAAAGCCAGTTCGCGCAATAAAGGGCAGATTGATAACGAAGCGTTGTTCGATGTGAAACCTCAACCAGTTCTGAATGATCAGAATGGTGAAGGCATGATCTTGTGGCGTTTGGGTGATGGTGTGTCGCAGCGTAATGTTCACGCCGCAATGTATGACGCTTTGCGCCTCTGCAAGGATTTGTAGGAGTAATAGATCATGATGCTTGATTGGTTACCTCCAACTTTGATAGGTGTTCTGCTTGTGCTCGCCGGAATTGGTGCAGTTCGCCGTATGAACTTATGGCGTGCAGGGCAGGCTGAAAAAGTCGATATTCTAGCGGGCTTGCTGGCAATGCCGAAACGCTATCTGCATGACCTTCATCACGTGGTTGATCGGGATAAGTATATATCTCGCACCCACGTGGCGACGGGCGGCGGTTTTGTATTGGCGATGGTGCTGGTGGTGTTTGTTCACCTGTTTGGCATCGATAGCAAGATTCTGGCGTGGGCGTTATTAGCGGCTTTGGTTATGATGTTTTGCGGTGCACTTTTCGTTTATAAGCGTCGTTTGAATCCGCCTTCGCGCCTTTCTAAAGGGCCGTGGATGCGCTTGCCTAAAAGCTTGCTGACCTTTTCGATCACCTTTTTTGTGCTGACCTTGCCTGCTGCTGGTGTGCTACCGGAGGGCTTTGGTGGTTGGCTGCTTACTTTAGTCTTGTCAGCTTTGATCTTAATGAGTCTCAGTGAAATGCTGTTTGGCATGACGTGGGGCGGGCCGATGAAGCACGCTTTTGCGGGTGCGTTACACCTTGCCCTTCATCGTCGTCCAGAGCGCTTTGGTGGTGGACGTTCTACTGGTTTAAAACCTGCTGTTTTAGGTGAAACGTCACATGGTGTGGCGAAACCAACGGATTTTAAATGGAATCAGTTATTAGGTTTTGATGCTTGTGTGCAATGTGGTCGTTGCGAAGCGGTTTGTCCTGCGTTTGCTGCGGGTCAGCCATTGAACCCTAAAAAGCTTATTCAAGATATGGTGGTGGGTTTTGCTGGTGGCACAGACGAAAACTATGCTGGCAGCCCTTACCCTAATGTTGAAGTAGGCAATGCGAAAGGCGCGCCGAATCAAATCATTACTGACGGTTTGATCCATCCAGATACGCTTTGGTCGTGTACTACTTGCCGAGCTTGTGTGGAAGAGTGCCCAATGATGATCGAGCACGTGGATGCCATCGTCGATATGCGCCGTTTCTTGACACTGGAAAAAGGCGACACGCCGAACAAAGGCGCGCAAGTACTCGAAAACATAATCGCTACGGATAATCCGAATGGTTACTCGCCAGCGAGCCGAACCCATTGGGCTGCGGATCAAAACTTGAATCTGATGAAAGATGTGAAACAAGCGGATGTATTGTTTTGGGTGTCTGACGGTGCTTTTGATATGCGCAGCCAGCGGATTCTTCGAGCATTTGTGAAGTTGATGAAAGCCGCCAATGTTGATGTCGCTATTTTGGGAGATGAAGAATTAGACAGTGGCGACGTTGCCCGTCGTTTGGGCGATGACGCTACTTTCCAAAGCTTAGCAAAACGTAACTTAGCGACCTTGTCGAAATATCAGTTCAACAAGATTGTGACGACTGATCCTCATGCCTTCCATTGTTTGAAAAATGAATACGGTGATTTTGGCTCTGATGCTCTACAGAACGTAGAAGTTTTACACCATACGACTTTCCTAAATCAGTTAGTGAAAGATGGCCGTTTGCAGCTGGATACCTTCAAAGGCGGCAAGGTGACTTATCACGATCCTTGTTATTTGGGACGTTATAACGGCGAGTACGAAGCGCCTCGTGAGCTGTTGGCGAGTTTGGGAATTGAAGTGGCTGAAATGGAACGCTCTGGTTATCGCTCACGGTGTTGTGGCGGCGGCGGTGGCGCGCCAATAACTGACATTCCTGGCGAACGTCGTATTGCTGATATGCGCATGGAAGACGTTATCAGTACAGGTGCAGATATGGTGGCTGTAGGTTGCCAACAATGTACTGCTATGTTGGAAGGCGTGGTAGAACCAAGACCCGTTGTAAAAGATATTGCAGAAATTTTGGCAGGTCAGTTAATTGATAGGCAGTCAATTGAGGAGACACACTGATGAGTCATTTTTCTTCAAAAGACAGCTCTTTAGATAACCTGCTACGCAGAGATCCAAGAACTGAGTGGATTGCTCGAAATCGTTTGCATCCTTTGCATAGTAGTGTGGTTTCTGCCGGACAAGGTGAAATTCGTGGACCATCGGGTTTGTTGCGTAAGAATCCTCATGTTATTGGCTTTATTGGCCCGAATGGCATTAAGCGTATTGATAGGGCGAACCTGTATTCTGCAGGACTTAATAGTAAAAAACGGTCTGGCGAAGCGAAAGAAACACAGCTGCCGTTGCATATCGTCGACAAGCCAGATGCTTACATCATGGTGGTGGCGGATATGATCGGTGGACGTTTGACCAGTCATGACAAAGATATTCTGGGCTTGGCTCATCAGCTAGTGACTGAAGGAAATCAGAACACAGCGGTCGTTTTGGTGTGCTTTGGCGAGAGCAAAGAAACTCAGTTTGATTTGGCGGGTGTGGATCGCTTGATTCATTTATCGGCTGACGAGTTTGAAGGTTTCGCGCCAGAAGTGAGAGTGGCTGCCTTGATACAGATCGAAACTCAGTATCGACCAGAACATTGGCTATTTCCAGATAGTGTTCATGGCGGAAGTGATTTAGCGAGTCGTTTAGCTGCTAAATTGGGTGAACGACCCGCTGCGCAAGCATGGCTAGTGACTGCATCAACTACCGTGAGTCGTGGTGCATCAGGTAGTCAGGACATTCGACGAGAAACTCCACGTATTTTAATGCTCATGGAAGAGTGCGCGAATGCTATCGAAGATACTCGGCATCAGGTTTTACCGCTAGATTTGTCGGAAGAGTTTGTTGTTCCATCGGGTTCTTGCTTGCTTGATAAAGGGCAAATCGAGGTGGACTCTAACGCTGTACCTTTGGCAGAGGCGGAGTTTATTTTGTCAGCAGGTAATGGTATTCATAATTGGGATCAATTCCATTCGGCAGCAGCCGCACTTGGCGCGACCGAGGGGGCCAGCCGTGTTGCGGTTGATGATGGCTTTATGCCTAGGTCTCGTCAAGTGGGCGCGTCGGGGACTTGGGTTACCGCTCGGGTATATTTGGCGGTGGGTATTTCTGGTGCAATTCAACACATGCAGGGTATCGGGCAGTGCGATAAGGTGGTTGCTATTAATACAGATGCTGGTTGTGACATGGTGAAGCGTGCCGATTTGGCGGTGATTGCCGATAGCGAAGCCATATTAGAAGAACTTACTAAGCTTGCTCAGCAATATTCCTTATCTAAAAGCCAAGAGGAGAAAAGCGATGCTGCCTAATATCAATGTGGTTTCTTTGGTTTCGGTAGGGCGTCATCCTCAATCAGGTCGTGCTCGTCGTGCTGAACAAGATGGACGGGCGGTAGAGTTAGGCTTAAATCTTGCTGGTAACACATTAACTGTAGTTCACGCTGGTAATGCACAAGAGCCTGTTCTCCGACAATACGCAGGAATGGGATTACCTTCGTTAACCGTATTGGCACAAGAGAGTGATTGTGATGCTCTGCCTGCGCTTGTCTCATTTTTAAAGGACAAGCATATTGATGTGGTGCTCACTGGCGTTCGCGCAGAAAGCGGCGAGTCGTCTGGAATGTTGCCGTATTTATTGGCCGAGCAATTAGGTTGGCCTTTAGTGCCTCGTGTGGCAGAAATATTGAATATAAAAGAGGGGGAAGCTGAAGTGCTTTTAGCCTTGCCCCGTGGTCAACGCCGTGCGGTGATAGTCAAATTACCTTTTATTGCCAGTGTTGACAATGCAGCGCAAGAGGCACGGCAAACGGCATTTGGTCCAGGACTGAGAGCTGATTTTAAAGTGCTGACCTTAGAAAGAGTTGTTGATGAAGCTGCGAGCCAATGGCAAATCAACATAGCCAAACCTCGTCCTAAACGTTTAAAAGTAGTGAAAGCAAAGACTGCTGCAGATCGAATGAAAGCAGCGACAGCGAAACCAGTTGGCGGAGGTGGTAAAATAATGAAGGACGAAACAGCGGCAGAGAAAGCACAAGCTATCTTTGATCTTTTATTAGAAGAGAAAGTGGTTCGCTAAGTGCTCATTTAGGTATAAGCTATATGTCCCATTGGTTATTGATTGAACAAATTGTTTGTTTATAGGTATGCAATATGATGATTGTAGATTTGGTCGACGAAGTCGATTTTAAAGAAAGACTCATCGCGTTAGGAGCGCCCGTTACTCAAGAGCAAAGTTTGGCACAAGTACAGTCCGCTGTGCTGTCTTGGTTGCAGTCATATCCAGAGCAAACTCCGTTCGTAAAAGATCTTTGTACCGAAATGCAAAAAGACAACACGACTGTTTTGCCAGAAGTCTCTACTGTCATGGCTGCATTTGGTTAACATTAGCTTTTTTGAAATATAAGCTTCATGTCTATCAATAAATTTTAGTTATGAAGTAATAAGCTTGTATGAGTTTTATTACTTCATAATAAGATTTTCATCCTCCTCTTTTTCATAAGCTTTATCTCTCTAAAATAGATTTTTTCTATACTCTTTTCATAATCGTTACATTTTGAAATTTTCTATGGTTTATACGCCTCTAATGCAGTATTTTATCGATGTATATGGATAATAAAGTAGTGGTAAGGAATAAATGTATCTGGTTGTGGTCTTTTATAAAATATCATCAATAATGATGTTTTTGGGTTATTAATAATCATTTTCAGTCTATGAGTTAATGTTGATTACCAGCTAGTGAATTTATAAAGAAATTCCTTCTTGGATCCATATGGCTATTATAATATTTGGGTAAATTCTATGAAAATCAAAACGAAGTTGTTGATTGCTTTTTCAATTGCCACCGTGTTGCCCGTCTTAGTTGTCAGTTCAATAACTGCCTATCTAGCGTCAGACCAAGCATTGAAGAATTTTTCAAAAAATAGCGGGCAAACGCTTGGTGCCGTTGAAAAATCCTTTGATCAATTTGTAAATGATATCAAATATGTTGTTGGTTTTATTGCTGACAGTGACCCTGTGACGGTCTCTGATGCAAAACCATTAACGACTTATTTTGAATCTAAAGGAAAAGCACCGAGCAAAATTGCTGAACAAAACGGTGGTCGTGAAGCCGATGTATTCAATATGTTTGAGGCGATTGGTAAAAACAATCCCAACTATGTTTATGTTTATATGGGTGATGATAGTGACGGTTATTTAGAATGGCCGGGGACCTATGAATACGCTGAATGGCATCCGAAGCAACGTGGTTGGTATACAAGAGCTATGGAAACACCTGGTAAGGTTGCTTTACGTGATGCCTATTACTGGGAGCCTGATGATGCGGTTTATGTGTCTGCGGTACGGACTTACAAAAAAGGTAATAGTATTGGCGGTGTCGTTGCGGTTGATGTATCGATCAAAACCTTAACTGAAATGGCGAATAAAACTAAGCTGGGTAACTCTGGTAGTATCATGGTTATTGAAAATACCGGTACTATTTTGGTTGATGCACTTCATGCAGATAATAACTTCAAGAAAATCAGTGAGGTAACGGGTGATGCGTATCAAAAAATCGCTCAAACCTCTTCTGGTTTGATTAACTTTAAGCTAGATGGCGAAGATTATTATGCTGATGTATATACTTCTCCTAATTTAAAATGGAAGTTTGTTGGTCTAATGCCAGCAACTGAAATTTACTCTAGTACTGTTGAGTTAATTCAAACAACGGTCGTTGTTTGCATCTTGTTATTACTCGTTTTTGGTTTTATTGCTTATTTGATGGCGAAAAGCTTAATTACTCCGATTGAGTCTGTTTCGGATCATTTGCGTATTCTAGCGGAAGGCGAAGGGGATTTAACTTCGAAAATTGACATTAAAACCAATGATGAAACAGGTACATTGTCTAACTGGTTTAATCAGTTTATTGAATCAACTCGTAAACTCATTCTTGGTATTAAGCACTCAGGTATACAGATCGATAAGATTGCTGCAGAAACATCAGCTAAAGCCAACGAAGTCGCGCAGTCTGCTACAGATCAATTGCAGTCTATTGAGTTAATCGCAGAAGCAGGGCAGCAAATGCTGATTGCGTCTAATGAAGCTGCTGAAAGTTGTGCTAATTCTGCTCAGTTTTCTGAGAAAGGTTTAGAAACTACTATCGCGGGTAAAAATCTTCTTAAGAGCAGTGCTGAAGGCGTGAATCGTTTAGGTGCTCGTTTAAAAGATTCGAATCAAATCATTACTGAGTTGCAAAAAGAAACCACTAATATTAATCAGATTCTATCAACCATACAGGCAATTGCTGAGCAAACTAACTTGTTGGCCTTGAACGCGGCTATTGAAGCGGCTCGTGCCGGTGAACAAGGCCGAGGTTTTGCGGTAGTGGCTGACGAAGTACGAACACTTGCAGGACGTACACAAGAATCTACAGAACAAATTAGCAATATTTTGGGGCTGCTTGCTAGTAGAACCAAGCAAGCGTCAGAGTCTATGGTGACGAGTTTAGCGGAATCTGAAAATGCCATTAGTCTGTCAGATAAGGCGCTTAATTCTTTTGAACAAATTGAAGAAGTTGTGAAGCAAATGCGTGATATGACGATGCAAACGGCGGCTTCTGCTGAAGAACAGCGTGCGGTAACAGAGGGTGTTAACGAAAACATTGGCGCTATTAGTGATGCGGCGCATCGTGTTTCAAGTATATCTGGGGATGTTGCGGATCTTTGTAAGAAACAGGATCAGTTGAGCAAAGAACTGCATTCAATGGTTGTTCGATTCCGTACAGAATAAACCGAGAGTTATGGATATAGTTAGCGATTAAAGGCCACTTTTTAGTGGTCTTTTTTTCGTCTATCTTCTTAGGCTTTTAGTATGGTTTTTTAAGCACTAATTCATAGTCTAATTAATTTACTTAGCACATAAGTAAAAATACTAGAGAATTGATTTTAAAATATAGTGATAACGATTATCATACCGAACAAATTTACTAATGAAGGTGTAAGCATGGTTAAGTCGTTTGTAATGCTTCTGTTCACTCTTTTTATGAGTGCAAGCTGGGCTGGTGAAGTAACGGTGAAGGATGTCCTTGGTCGTGATGTCACATTTAATGCGCCAGCTCAACGTGTTATTGTCGGGTTTTATCCTGAAGACTATATGGCAATTGGCACGGAAGCCGCTTACGACAAGGTTGTTGGTATGTCTAGGTATATTTGGGAAGCTCGTTCGGCTAACTGGGAAATGTATGTTAAGCATCGTCCATCTTTACAAGACATTCCGGCCATTGGTCGTGTAGACACGCAAACTTTTTCGGTAGAAAAAGTGATTGGCTTGAACCCTGATGTGTTGATGTTAGCAGATTGGCAATATAAAGCCTTAGGAACGGATATCGAGCGCCTCGAAAGTGCTGGTATCAAAGTGATTGTTGTGGATTACAATGCGCAAACAGTAGAACGTCATGTTAAAAGCACTGAGATAATTGGTGTGATTACAGGACAAGAAAAACGTGCCGCAACTATCGCAGCCGAGTATAAAAAAACCGTCGAGACCATTAGTAAACGTCTAGCTGATGCGAATTTGCCAGAACCAAAAGTGTATACTGAGTTTGGTGCTTCCGGCGTGCAAGAGCTTGGTTTTACCTTTGGTAAAAACATGTGGGGAGCCATTTCTACTATGGCAGGTGGCGATAATATCTCTGCGCCATTTGTTGAATGGTGGGGTAAGTTAAACCCTGAGCAAGTGATTGCTTCGAATCCTGATGTTATTGTTATCACAGGGTATGAAACAGGCGCAGTCCTTGATTCTATGATCATGGGGCAGGGCATTGATAAAGCAGAGGCTCGTAAACGTTTAGAAGGTTACAAAAAACGCTTGGGTTGGTCTTCAATTTCGGCAGTAAAAAACAATCGTTTGTACGGAGCTTATCATGGCGCATGCCGCACCATTTTAGATGCCGCGATGTTCGAGTTTTACGCAAAAGCTATGTATCCAGATTTATTCTCCGATTTGAATCCTGAGCAAGCCTATTTAGATTTTTATAAGAAATATTTGCCAGTGACGCCTGAAGGCACTTTTATGGTGTCGTTAGAAAATTAATTTTTTGTATTGAAAAATTTTGTATTGAAAAAAGGGCTTTCTACATTTTTTGTAGAAAGCCCTTTTTCGTTTTATGTCGGCTCAACTCAGTAGTTACTTGAATGCATAACGTGTAACTTGTCGGTAAGTATCTTCTGGTGCAAGTAATATTGGTGGAAAGTGAGACTGGTTAATCGCATCCGGCCAATGTTGTGCTTCAAGAGCAAGACCTGCATAGGCAGTTAATGCGCCTTGGTTAATATTCGATTCTGCGTCTAGTCGAATATGACGACCGTCGTAAACTTGTAGGCCCGGTTCTGTGGTCTGATAATTTAATGTGAGGCCAGTGATTGGGCCTTTCAGAGTCGCTACCGTTTGTAATGGGCGATTACTGGCAAGAGATAGGCAGAAGTTGGTATCCAGTTCAGGATAGTCTTCACGACCGATGGTGCGAAGCTGATGAAAATCAAACGCGCTGCCAGCCGTTGGCGTGACTTCTCCTGTTGGAATGAGCCCTGCATCAACAGGTAAATAATGATCCGCTTTGATACTTAGTTGATGGTCTAAAATAGAGCCTTTGCCGTCAAGATTAACGTAGCTGTGACCGGCAAAATTACAAATTGTCAGCTTGTCTGTAGTGGCGGTAATTTCCATTTCCAATGTGCTATCGAGCAAACGATAAAATACATCCACAACCATGTTACCTGGATAGCCCATTTCGCCGTCAGCAAGTGTAGTTTGTAGCTGAACCATGTTGTCAGTTTGTTCGATGATTGACCAGTTTTTGCTGCCTGTTCCATCAGGACCACCGTGTAAGTGGTGAGCTTCTGGCAGAGTAGGTGGTAATTGGTAGGTTTTACCGCCAATCACGGCATGACCTTTGTTAGTTCGGTTTGCAACTCGTCCGACTACCGCACCAAAGTATTTTGCACCCTGAAGGTAATCGGTCAGCTTTGGCGAGCCTAATACTAAAGAATGCTCATAGCCATTTAGATAAACGGATTGAATGCTAGCGCCCAGTGTCAAAATAGACACTTTGAGTTGAGCGTTTTGTAGCGTGACACATTGAACTTGGTTTAAATCTGGAGCGAGATTCACGGAAGTATCCTTTTCAAATAAACGGGAGCCGAAGCTCCCGAAAGTATAGAAATATAGATAGATTAGATATTTTCTAATAAGTCGTTAACTCGATATTGCGCTGTTTTTAGTGCATCGTCTATCGATTTGTTGCCGCTAATGGCAGAACTCAACTCTTCACCAATGATGTCTTGAATGGCAAATTGACGTAACACTGCCGAAGGTAAGGCTTGTCCTGTTTTGGCGATTTTAGCAATATCACTACGGTGAGGTAAGGATTTGAATTCGTTGCTGGCAATCACTTTTTTCACAGTTGGCAAATGTCCGGTTCGAGACCATTCATAGTTGTTGTCATAGAAAAATTTAAATAACTTGCCAATGGCGGCCATTTTTTCATCGCTACGGTCACCACGCGGAACAACCCAGCCATGCCCATCTGTATAGGTTACGTCTTTTTGTTTAAAAAATTGTGGGACAGGAAAGACGCTATAACCGTTTGATAAAGCGTTATTGGACTCTTTAGACTGAGCGTCATAGGAGCCAATTAACCATGTTCCGTTAACCGCAATACCGCCATCACCATTGGAAAAAGCTGATACAGCTGCTGGGTAGTCCAAGTTTTTGGTGCTAAGCCCTTGATCTACGATATCTTTCATAAAGGTAAGTGCGGCTTTAGCGTCTTGACCGCTTAAATCAATATGGCTTGGATCATCAAAGAATTTACTGTTCTGCTGCATCATTAGGGTATAAAAAATACGCGCATAAGTGGCTGTTTCATTTGCTAGTACTTGCACCAAATAAGGCTTACCTGTGGCGTCTTTAAACTGCTTGCCCTGCGAAAAAAGCTCATCACGGTTGGTTGGTAAAATAGGGTTGCCATCTGCTTTCATTAGGCCGGCTTTTTTCATTAAGTTGTTATTAACGTGGAATAGCATTGTCCAGTTATCGAAGGGTAAAGCGTATATTTTACCTTCTTTAGTAACACTGGTAATGGCTGCATCGGTAAAATCGGTGGCTTTAATGCTTTGGTCTTTTAGTAGCTTATCAAGTGGAACTAAAAGGCCACGGGATTGATAATCTGACATGGCCGAGTAGTGCATAGATACCACATCTGGAGCAGATCGAGATGCCAATTGGGCATTAAGCTGGTCGTATCCAGGCCATTCTACCGTGCTGACTTTTACGTTTATGTCTGGATTTTCAGCTGCGAACTTATTGACGAGTGTAGTAATGATGCCGCATTCGCCAACGGCAGCAGATACATCAGTTGTCTTGCCGTATTCCGCTTCGCAGGCACCAAAAAAACGCTGTAATTCAATGGTTGTGTTGGCATTAGCCAATGGTGATAACGCCAATAATCCAATTGCTGTTGTTCCGAGAAGTAGCTTTTTCATTATTGATTCTCCTAGGTCGTTGTTATTGTTGTAGTCCTATTTCACTTTCAATTTTTCTTAAATCACTTTTCATTTCAATTTCTTAGTCAATATGACGATTGCTATTTCACGGCTCCTCCTGATACCGCGGTAACTATATGGCGTTGAAAAAAGATGTAGACGATCACCACGGGTAACGAGGCAAACACAGCTTGTGCGCCCAAAAAGCCTAGCCCTTCTGATTGCGCAAAGTTCGTTTGTGACGAAGCTATGCCTATGGTGAGTGTGTACATGTCGGATTTGGTCGCGGATATAAGCGGCCACCAATAATCATTCCAAGCTTGCAAGAAAGTGAAGATGCCCAAGGTCGCTTGCGCGGGTAACGTCAGCGGTAGCAATACTTTCCAAAAAATACGAAAAGTCGAGGCGTTATCCAACATGGCAGCTTCATCAATTTCTTTTGGGATGGCCCGAAAGAATTGTGTCATTAAGAAAACGCCAAACGCTGATGACAAGTTGGGTAATATTAAGCCGATATGGGTGTTATGCAGATCAAACCAATTAAACATCTGGTGACGAGCAATAATTACCGCCTGTTCTGGTACCGCTAAACCAAACAACACAATGATGAATAGCGTCTTACGGAACGGGAACTCCAGCCTTGCAAATGCGTAACCTGCTAACGAAGAAAGCAGTAACACACCGACGGTTTGACCGACTGCCACTATCATAGAATTCATAAACCAGCCGAAAACGCTGGAAGATTCAAGGATGTTGGCGTAATTCAATAAGGTATACGGGAATGAAAAGACAGCTTCCGTACCTCTGAGCAATTCAGCATTGTCTTTCAGAGATAACCCTATTATCCATGCCACTGGCGCCATCATGATGACACCAAGCACTGCAGCTATCCAAAATAGCTGACGGTTAGAGGTCAAATGCTCAGGCGAATAGTTGAATGCTTTCATGCGTCTACCTCCTCTTTACGAGTGCTGACCCAATACTGAAGCATGGCGGCACACAGAATAATTAAGAACAGGATTTGCGACGCAGCCGCGCCCAGACCAATATCCCAACGTAAGAAACCCACTTCATAGATGTACATCACAATAGGGCGAGATGACCCAGCTGGACCACCATTGGTCATCAACTGTGCCTGACCAAACAACTGAAATTGCATCACCACTTGAATAATGGCAACCAACATAATAGTGGACTTAATGGATGGCAGAGTGATACGAGTGAGCACTCGCCAGCGGGAAGCGTTATCTAACGCTGCTGCTTCATAAAGGTCTTTCGGTATCTGTTGTAAGGCAGCTAAGAAAAGCATCATGGGTAAACCAATACACCACCAAACGGTTGCTACCCCCACTGAAAACAACGACCATCCTGTAGTTGAAAGAAAGCCAATTGGTTGCCAGCCGAAAAACTCAAAAATTAACGACATTAAACCGTCATTGGGAATGAAGACGATTCGCCAAATGAGCGTCACTATGGTGACGGACAAAATAGAAGAGGCAAAAAACAAACCTCTCAAGAAAGACGACCCTTTGCTGGTTTTATTCAAAGCTAACGCTAGAAACAACCCAAGAATGACCAAGGTAGGAACAGACACTCCGACGAAAATTAGAGTGTTTTTTACCGCTTGACCAAAAATTGGGTCGCTTAATACTCGTGCATAGTTTTTTAAGCCGACGAAGCGCTCGCCACCAAAAAGATCGACTTTATTGAGCGACAGCCAAATTCCCCAGCCAAGAGGAAATACCAACAAGGTTAAAAAAACACTGAGATACGGGACAACAAATAGACCATTCGTCCAACGGGAACGACGATAACTTTCTGCCATCTTACACCTCCATTTGACTGTGATAAGCAAGGCCATCACCGTCAAAAATATGCGCCGCCTGTGGCGAAATTGACACGCGTACCGTATCGCCAGCTTTTACTTTTGAGCGTCCTGAATCTTCGACGATAAGATCTGTGCCATCGATTAAAATACCGTAAAGAAGCGTACGATCACCGAGACGCTCAATCACTTTTATGGTCAGATCAAGGCCATCTTCTTCAGCGGCAACCACCGCGGTGTCTTCCGCTCGAATACCGATAACCGCATTTGTGGCGTTGAACTCTGGTGGAAGGACAATCGCAGTAACGACTTTGCCAGCACCGCTGACTTCGACCGTCACACCATCAGGCGTATTTTCAATACTATTAATCGGCAACATAGACATTGGCGGAGAGCCAACAAACTCCGCGACAAAACGACTCGCCGGATATTGGTAAATCTCCATGGGTGTGCCGATTTGTTCGATTTTTTGGTTGTGCATGATGACAATGCGATCCGCCAGTGTCATGGCCTCCACTTGGTCGTGAGTCACGAAGATCATGGTTGAGCCAAGGCGCTGGTGGAGTTGCGCCAGTTCCAATCGTGTTCTGCCGCGTAACGCTGCGTCTAAATTGGATAGTGGCTCATCAAATAGGAAGGCTTTAGGTTCTTTGACAATGGCGCGACCTATCGCGACGCGCTGACGCTGGCCACCAGAAAGTCGTCCTGGTTTACGATCCAGCAAGTGATCTATTTCGAGAATTTTCGCCGCATCATTAACACGACGATCAATTTCGTCTTGGGCGACTTTGACGTTCTCTAGGCCAAACGCCATGTTTTGGCGAGTCGTCATGTGAGGGTAGAGCGCATAGGATTGAAATACCATGGCGACGCCACGTTGACCTGGAGGCAAGGTATCAATGCGTTTTTCGCCAATATCGATAGAACCTTCTGTAATGGATTCCAGCCCCGCAATCATGCGCAATAAGGTGGATTTTCCGCAGCCAGAAGGGCCAAGGAATACAACAAATTCACCGTCTTCGATGTGTAAGTTGATGTCGTCTAATACGGTAACGCTGTCATATCGCTTTGTTATATTTTTTATAGAGATAGATGCGGACATGGTTTCCTCTCTCAGCAAGTTTTAAACGGAAAATCTTGGGGTATTACACCCCAAGTCGAATCATGCGATAGCTCATAGGAGCAATGCTTGCCGTTAATTGTTGCTGTTTGACTGCTGCGCCTTGGCCATCTTTTGGTGCTACTTGCTCTGCATCTGGACCATTTTTTGCGTCAAGTGCATGGCCCGCCATGACTTTATCCATAATGACTTTCTGATGTGTAAATCCTTGCAGAGACAGATCCAATTCAATGCTTTCGTCTGGGTGACGGTTAACAATAAAGAAAGTTAGTGCGCCATCTTTATCGGATTCCACGGCAGAAATATCCAGATAGGAAACATTACTGGCGAACTCTGTATCGTAGCCTTGGCATTGCACCGCAAGATTGAGTGCTGTGCCGCGGCCGTATTGGGACGCATACAAATATGGATAGTAAGTCGACTGACGCCACGCTGGACCGTCTTTGACTGTCATAATCGGCGCGATAACGTTGACCAATTGCGCCAAACAGCCAATTTTGACCACATCACTATGGCGAATAAAGGTGTTCAGAATACAGCCAACTTGTAGCGTATCGGCAAAGTCATAAATGTCTTCTAACAAAGCTGGAGCATGTGGCCAACCGTCATTGCCACCGAGAATTTTTTTGTCTTGTTCATTGGAGTGATACCAGACGTTCCATTCATCGAAGGAAATATACACATCGTGTTTGGAGCGTTTTTTAGCTTTAGTGGCTTTAATTACCGCCGCGATGGTGTCGATATAGTTATCAAGTAAGCTGGCTTTGGCTAAATAATTGGCGGTGTTTTTTTCGTGATTATCGAAATACATATGCAGTGAAATGTAGTCGACTGTGTCGTAGGTATAATCTAGTACTGTGCTTTCCCATTCAGGGTAAGTTGGCATTTTAGGGGAAGAAGAACCACATACGACTAACTCGATATTTTTATCGAAAGCGCGCATGGCTTTCGCGGTTTCAAATGCTACTCGACCATATTCAGCGGCGGTTTTTTGTCCGATTTGCCAAGGTCCATCCATTTCATTACCCAGACACCAAAGCTTAACGTCCCAAGGTTCTTCACGGCCGTTTTGCTTGCGAAGGTCAGACCAATATGAGCCGCCAGGGTGGTTCACATATTCAAGAAAAGCACGCGCTTCGTCTAAACCTCGTGAGCCAAGATTCACCGCTAGCATCATTTCTGTACCGGCTTGTTCTGCCCATTCAGCGAATTCATGAATACCAATTTCATTACTTTCTGATGTGTGCCAAGCAAGATCTAGGCGAGTTGGGCGATCTTCTTTTGGCCCAATGCCATCTTCCCAGTTATAAGCAGAAACGAAGTTACCACCGGGGTAGCGAGTAACGGGAACATCGATATCTTTGATGAGTTCGATAACATCTTGACGGAAACCATGTTCATCAGCAGTTGCATGACCTGGTTCGTAGATACCGCTGTAAACAGCGCGTCCTAAATGCTCGATGAAAGAGCCATAAAGGCGAGGGTCTATTTTGGCAATCACATAATCTTTATGTGCGGTTACGTTAGCGCGCATGCTTACTCCTTTCTTATTTTTGTAGGATATTAAGATATATTAAGTATCTGAATTTTTGTTTCTTATCTGATAAGTGGATATTAAAAGCATGTTTGACCTAAGGTCAATCAATAAGACGTTTATTTTTTGTGCAACCAAATACCAAAATTGGTATGTATAAGTGTGATTTGTAACGAAAAAAGAAAGGGGTAGGTATTTGGAAAGTTACTAAGATAATGAAATTTATAGATTTTTTAAATTTTGATTTATTAGAGCAGGCTTACTGGTATTTACATCAGAAAATAAGATGCTGTGTGAGATTAAGATTGAAGGCGTAATACAATATCTTGGTCGTAATTGCCAAATTGCTTGCCAAAAATATTGATGCCGCCAGGGTGTTCAGCATCATCGGGAACAGAGATTCGCACACGAATGGATCTATGGTCTTCCAGTGCAAGATCTTTCAAAGAGATATCAGAAACCCGTACACCATCGACGTAAGTGCCATCTTTTGTGACACGAAAGCTTTTTAAATGGCCGTATTGGCTGCCAGCAAGCTTCCACCAATCGGGAGTATGTTTACCACGACGATCGCCGTAATCGCCGGGAGCAGTCCAGATCGCAGCCTTTTTGCCGTTGATAGAGATATGAATATCAGAAGGCCAATTTTCTGACGTGCCAGGCACTTCGGATGACAGCTCCATCACCAGCTCTAGCTCTTTCACTGTCTGACCTGCAATACGAGCATTGTTGGGGAACTGATATTCCACATAGCCTTTGGTAAACCACAACAAACTGGCACGCATACGATCAGGAGAAAGATAAGTATCTGGACTGTCTAAGAAGCCAACAATGCCAGATTCCGAACACAAACCACAAGGCGCCATCACATCAAACTCAGAATATAGGCCCACAGGCATAGCGACTTCGATGACGTTGTTTTGATTTTGTTTGGTGTTACAGAAAGATAAGACGATTTCTTCGTGTGTTGCACGGCAAATTTTCTGGCTGCCTTTACGGCCTTTTTGGCTTTCGGTGGTAATTAAACCGGCACTTTCGAGGGAATTAATATGACTGGAAGTTGATGATTGGGGCAGTTCGAGAAGGTCTGCAATGTCATTGACATTCATCGGCCCTTTTTCATGTAACAAGGACAATATTGCCAATCGTGCAGGCGCTGCTAGGCTTTTTAGAACATCTGCTCCATCTTCGGGGGTTAGCAATAAGAACTTTTTACTCATCGTCATCTCCAGTTGAAGGTGACTTTATATCGAGATTTATGATTCTTATCAAGTTTTAGTTGTTGATTAATTGTTACTAAAAGTAAGTGATGATCGCTTTATTAATACAAGAAAACGATCATCAACCTTTAGTTTTAAATAGCTTTTTTAAATGTTTTTTAGTGATTTCTAAAGAGTTTTTTGAATTAAGCCAACGGTCCACCAATAATAGTAGTACGCAATCCTGCAATAATGTTTTCGCCTGTTTCATGTCTTAGTTCGTCGTACCAAGCTTGGGTTTCTTGCATGTCTTTACCATGGGTAACATCACAACGTTTACGAGCTTTTAGTACAAGATCTTTGACGCGGAAGCGACGAGCTTCTTCGTAGTTTTTCAATGCAGCGATAACACCTGAAACGGTTTTGCCTTTCTCTTTAAATTGATCAGCAAAGCACTGTCCGAGAACAACAGCATCTTCCAGTGCAGAGCATCCGCCTTGGCCTATGTCTGGAGTTGTACTGTGGGCAGCATCGCCGAGTAGGGCAATATTGCCTTTTACCAAGGTATCGAATGGTTCTATGTCATGAATTTCGATGCGGTTGGTGGTTTCAGGATCAATGGCTGCAATCAGTTTTTGAACGGGTTCAGCCCAACCTGCAAAATAACCCGTTAGATCGGCAATCACTGTTGTTCTATCTTCTGCTAGGCCTTTTGGTAATGGCACATCAAAGAAGAAGTAAAAACGACCGTCGGCAATAGGCATAATAGAAACGCGTTTGCCTTCGCCAACAAAGGTTGTCCATTGATTGGCAGGGGCAATACTTTCATCGATTTCTACCAAGCCATTCCAGTTTACATAATTAGCGTAGCGGCGCTCGGTTTGATAACCAATGACATCAGCACGTACGGCAGAATGTGTGCCGTCGGCCGCAATCATAAAATCACCTACAGCACTGGTACCATCGGTAAAATACGCGGTTACACCTGTGTCACTTTGCTCGACTTTCTCAATGCGTTTGCCAAACTGAACTTTATCACGTCCCCACCAATCGATCATTTGGCTTTGTAGGTCTGCTCTAGATACAGGGCAAGGGCGTTCGCCAACAGCGTCAACTAATGGGGCAAGACTGAACTGCGTCATCACGCTTCCGGTTATACCGTCGTGGTACGCCATGTTGTGCATCGGGCCGCCGAGTTTGTCCATAATGCTGCCCATACCTAAATGGTTCATGCATTTTACGCCGTTAGACCAAATAGAGAGCGCGGCACCAACAGGTTTGATTTCTTTTACCGCTTCAAAAATATCGCATTCGATGCCTTGTTGTTTTAATGCTGCTGCCGCTGACATGCCACCGATACCAGCGCCTATAATAAGTGCTTTCATATGATTCCCCTTTAATCTATCGCTCGTTTTCGCGTTGTCTTAGCGAACTTTTAATTTCTTGTTAAAGGAGTAAATGGCAATAAATATGCCATGAAACAAATGAACCTATATTTTAGTGTGTGAAACCTTTGTTTTAGGGCGATACGTAATCAGTGGTGATAGGTCAAAGAAGAAAGAGGCTTATTTTCTTCTTTGACCAACAGGGCAGAAAATGATTTATCTTGGTGCGGATTTTGTAATATTTGCTTCATTCTGGCTCATTAAGCCTTGGGCTGAAGCCTAATTACATAAGACTAGCTGCCACGATAAGTGCTGTAAGAATAAGGCGAGACAAGCAGTGGAATGTGATAATGGGCGTTTTCATCATTGATGCCGAAGCGAATGATGACCGTGTTTAAGAAACTAGGAGCGGTAGGTTTGTTATTGTCTGAGTCTTCGAGAGAGTCAGCGAAGTACTCGTCAATGCCAAACTCTAGTTCGTACACACCCACAGAGAAGCTATCAGCTTGCAGCAAGGGTTGATCACAGCGGCCATCGTTATTGGACACAGTGCTATGAATAAGCTGTCGTTGGCCGTCTGCAGAATGCTGGTAAAGATGTATTTTTACGCCAGCCGCAGCAACGCCTTTTGTTGTATCTAAAATGTGAGTGGTTAAGTATCCCATTGTTTTACCTCAATCTAATGTGAAAGCTTGCCTGATTTTTGCAGTAAGCGTCTTTATAAGTGAAATGGATCTGAAAATATTGTTTCATAGAGATCAATATTTGTGCCATGTGTTTCTGTATAGCGTATTTTGTTATTCATACAGATCTTTTTTATAAGAATTTTTTAGAGCCGTCAGAATTTGGAGTCCTATTATGCAAGACCCGTTAGCTGCGATTAGTCAAATGGAAGAAGTGGATTTTATCGCTTTATTTAGCAGTATTTATGAGCATTCCACTTGGGTTGCAGAAGAATTATGGCGACAAAAAGTCGAGCATCCAAGTGAGTATTTCGACAGTATCGACAAAATCAAAGACACCATGGCTGACATCGTAGAGCAAAGTACTGACGAACAAAAACTCATACTGCTTCGCGCTCATCCAGATTTAGCAGGCAAAGCGGCTTTAGCGGGTGAACTCACTCATGCGTCAACCTCAGAACAGTCAGGAGCAGGGCTGGATCAATGCTCTGAAGAAGAGCTAGCGCATTTTCTACAGCTGAACGATACCTATCGAGAGAAGTTTGGTTTTCCCTTCATTATGGCTGTGAAAGGCGCTACCAAGGATCAGATACTTGCAGGGTTTGAAGCCAGAACGCCCAATGACTGGCAAACAGAGTTTGACCGAGCCATGAGTGAAGTGCATAAGATTGCAAGTTTTAGATTAGCGGACCTCTAAAATCGTTCTGAGTTGTTAAGATAGAAAACGCCATCGGTTTGTATTAATCGATGGCGGTTTGTTGTTTATCTTTCTATTTTTTCTTTGGATAAACAATAAGTTTAAACAACAGAGAAGCTGATTTTTTTTCCTAGTGCCTCTAAGGCAGAGACTAACGTATCGATTTTTGTATTATGGCCAAGGTTGATAATACGTTGCATTTCTTGCTTCTTTTTACCAATACGTTTTGCCAGTTCTGCTTGTGATACATGCTTTTCAAGCATGGTATTCAGCAACAGGACTTTGCTCCAAATACTTAGCGGTACACTGACAGATTCGCCTTTTACTTTAGATGGTAAGGGAACTGAGCGCTCATCTTCAAAATAGAACTCAAAAGCTGTAACCAAGGCGTCTGCAGCTTCGGCTAATGCTTCTTCGTAGGTGTCTGCACAGGTTAGCGCCTCAGGGATATCTGGAAAGCTGACGCTGTAGCCATTTCCGTCTTTTTTAATAATGACTGGGTATTTCATATTCTTCTCCAGCTGTTGGAAAGAGTACCTTTAAGATTGGTTTCAATCGTCTATTCCTAGTTGTTTGAGAATTGCTTTTCTTGTGCCTTCGGCTATTTCTTTACTTGGATGTCTTGGCATAACAGATCGCTTACCTTTGTAATAAAGTTTTAAATGGTTGGTACCTTGTTTGACCTCTACGCCCATTTTTTCCAAATATCGTCTGAATTCACTTTGCTTCATCTTGCCTCCGTGCTGATGAACTGAATATAGAGTAATCAAAAATGTTTACTAAGTAAAATGTAAGGTAAGCTTTTTTGTTTACTAATTGATGCCTTAAAGGTTAATTTTATATTGAGTGAGGCATAAAAAACCGCCATCGTTTTGTAATAATCGATGGCGGTTTTCTTTGTGTAGTATGAAAGATTATTTATCTACAAAATTAGCCTGAATACGTTGGGTCAAAAAGTCTGCCGCACTGATGGGGTGGTAGCGTTTGGCTGGGCCTTCGATGATCTGCGTTTTATTGGCTTGGCAAAAGAAGGCAATGGAATGACGACTGCCACAGTATTCGTCGACACGTGGTTGACGTACTCGGTGCAGGTTGGATTTAAGTTGGTCGTCGCTCCAGCGCATGAGCATATCGCCGATGTTGCAGGTGATCACGCCGCCAAGGGGCGGAATGCTTGTCCAACGTTGAGTTTCAGCTTCCGCACCCGGGCAAACTTGTAAACCGCCGTGGCCTTCGTGTTGAAATAATAAGGTTAAACAATCGAAATCCGTATGCGCGCCAGCACGCCAAATATTACCCTGTTCGGTGACACCTTCTGTGGCGTAATAATGCAACAAGCGTAAGGTACTTTGGTAGTCTGGCTGGCGAGGATCGTGTGCTTTGCTAAAGAAGTCTCGATCAAAACCTAGCTTGTCGGCAAAGCAAGACAATACCTTCATGCCCACTTCCCAACATTGTTTTTCAAAATGCAGCGTATTGGCTTGAAAGTTTGGTAACTCATCTTCGCTCGGCCACAAATTATCCATGTGGTATTGGGTAATCTGATAAGACTCTTTTTGATCTTTGGTGCCAGTAGAAGGGCGTATTTGGCTACGGCTTTCCCAGCCCGCATTGACGCTTTTTGGTCGTGGGTATTTTCCTTTAATGCTTTCTGGAAGATTAAAAAAACGCTCGGATTCTTTGAATGCGGCTTTGATTTCTTGTGGATCAATGCCGTGGTTACTTAATTGGAAAAAACCAATCTCGGTGGCCGCAAGCCAAAGTTGCTCAGTGATTTCTTCTCTGCGATTTTCAAAATCGCTCATGTCGATGATGCGAATTTCTCGTTCGTTGGTGTCTTCGCCTGCACCGCCAAACGTGGTTTCGCGTTGTAGTTCTTCAAGTGAATATGAATTAGTCATGGTTTTCTCCCATTCTCCTAGGTTTAAAATAACTAGGCGTTTTTGCCTAGTGGAAAATGGAGCAATGACCGAACGCACTCTTACTCTTACTCTTTTAATAGAGTAACAGAATAATAGAACGCGTCTGACTGCTTCTACTCCGATTATTTAGTGTTACCAAACACCCTCATGCAATTTCGCTGCCTCTTCTTCAAGGCAAGGCCCAATTACTTCCACTTGTCGTTGTCCCGATTCAAACACGGTACGACAAGGCAAAGCCAAGGTTGGGTTTTCTGGGTGATTCCCGGTGATCTGTTTCAAGCTGTCTTCACTTAATCCATACACAAGGCGTCCTAATCCTGCCCAATAGGCAGAACCTGCACACATGGCACAAGGCTCGGCGGAAACATACATGGTGCATTTCGCCAGAAAGTCAGGACGATAGGCTTTGCTAGCGCGCGTCATTAACTTGCGCTCTGCGTGCCCAGTCATATCGAAATCTGGCAAATAGCCGTTCACTTGTGTCATCAGCACATTGTCTTCATTGTCGACCAAGATCGCCGCAAACGGGTGGATGCCTTGTTGTTTGGCTTCATCTGCAAGGGCAAAGCTTTGGCGTAAAAATTCGGTGTCTTTTGTATTAAGCTTCATATTCATTCCCAGTCTTCAATACGGTATTTAACAGCACAATAATCGCAAACTATTTCTTCTTAGGAAGGCTCCACGGAAAAAACCACGCCTGAATCCACTGTATCGATTTAAATAACAACAAACTAATAACCGACAAGAAGATCAGCCCTGCAAAAGCTTGGGGGATTTTAAAGAAAGAGGTGGAGAATTGAATGAAATAGCCTAACCCTTCTTCGGCTGCGACGAACTCCGCCACTACGGCACCGATAATCGCTAAAGTGATAGAGACTCGAAGGCCACTGAAAATGTGTGGGATCGCATAAGGAATGCGAATCTGCCAGGTTTCACGATAACGCGGAGCACGCAAAGATTGGCTTAGTTCGATCATTTCAGGCGGTGTTTCCAACATGCCCGTCGTCGTTGATACTACAAGCGGGAAGAAGGTGATCAAGCAAGTGATCAGCACGCGAGATGGATCGTCTGTACCAAGCAGTACGATGATCAAAGGTGCAACCGCCACCACAGGTGTCGATTGAATCACGATCAAGGCTGGATAAAGCACTCGGTTCATTAGCTCAGAGCGCATCATGCCAATCGACAGTGGAATAGCAATCACGATAGACAAGGCAAAACCCATTAAAGCCACGCGTAACGTCGCCCAAAGATGCGTTAGCCAGCGAGAAAATTCCACATCAAAAAACGCCATGAATATCGCCGATGGTGAGGGCAGTATGTAGCTTGGCACATTGCCAAAACGACAGACTAATTCCCATAACAGCACAAGACCGATAAAGAACAAGCCAGGCGCGAAGCGATTTGCTTGCTGTGCAAGCCAAGATTTAGGCTGGTACGTTTGGTTCATAAATATAGCCTCTAATTAAATCGGTTAGCTCAGCAAAACGAGGGGAGTTAATGGTTTTCGACGAGCGTGGGCGAGGTAAGTCCACCTCGATCAAATCCAGAACCGTGCCGGGGCGTTTGCTCATCACCAAAATGCGATCCGATAGCAACACGGCTTCACTAATGGAGTGAGTGATAAACAACACTGTTTTTGGATTTTTCTTCCAAATATCCAGTAGATCAAAACCGATTTGCTCACGGGTCAACGCATCCAATGCCGAGAAGGGTTCATCCATCAAAAGAATGTCTGGGTTAAGCAACAGTGCGCGAATAATGCCAACACGTTGTTGCATGCCACCAGATAACTCGTCCGGCATCTTGTCAGCAAACTGGGTTAAGCCCGCCATTTCAAGTAGTTCATTTGCGCGTTTTTCATCTGTGGTGGAGTAGCTGCCGTATTTGTGTTTGAGCGGAAACAAGACGTTTTTACGCACGGTCAACCAAGGTAATAAATTGGCCTTTTGAAATACTATGCCAACGTCATCACGAGGTTCTGTGACTGGCAAATTAAATACAGACACTTCACCATGAGAAGGAATCAGCAGCCCTGCCACCATGCGCAATAGGGTTGATTTACCACACCCAGAAGGTCCCACCACCGCCACGAACTCGTGACGGTGGATGTCGAGATTAATACCTTGCACTACCATTGGTGTTTCTGGACGTGGATCGTATTTATGACCCACGTTTTTCATGCTGACATAAGCTGCTTTAGCGTTGTCTTCAATGGCGCTTTTGTCTTCCATAGCGTTGTTGTTTTCCATATGGCTTTTGTTTTCCATGTGGTTACTCCGGCTTAAAGCTGCTGTTTACTGCTTTTTTGGGATCAATAGCATCCATTTTTAAACCGTTTGCTTCAGCCACGTATTCCCAAGTTTTTTGAATGCGTTCGTCGGTGAAATTACCGAAGCCATCTTTTGTCGTGACATCGTTGTACACCAAATTATAAATGCTCTTAATTTGTGCAGAGACAATACTGGCATCCACTTCAGGCACCATAGCGTGCAGGTCGATACCGGCTTGATCTGGATTTGCATAAGTGAATTCAATGGACTTGGCAAAGGCTTTGATAAAGCGTTTTGCCACATCTGGACGTTCTTCTAAAAAACGTTCAGAGGCTAAAACAGATGAGCTATAAAGTGACAAACCAGAATTCGACCATGGCATTTCGATCAACTCTTTGCCTGCGCCTTTTGCTTGTGCGTCATAAAGTGCCGTGTTGGTAACCCAAGCAATAATGGCATCTGTACTGCCGGTAATCATCATCGGAGCCAAGGCACCTGGATCCGATTTCACTAATTTAATATCGTTTTCGCTCAAACCATTTTGTTTCAATACCAAAGGTAAGAAAGCATTTGATGAAGTGAAAGGCGAAGTCGCGACCTTTTTGCCTTTCAAATCTTTAATGGATTTAATACCGCTGCTTTTCAGCACAAAGAACGCATGAGGAGCTTGTGTGAAGTATGGGAAGACAGCGACTACAGGTACATCGGCTTGTGCTTTCGCTGCCATCAAAGCACCAATATCGGAACTACCAATATCAGATTGGCCCGTTGCCATCTTAGTCAACGCATCGGTAGAACCACGACCGCTGGCAATCTTGACTTCCAAGTCTTCATCAGCAAAGAAACCTTGTTGAATACCCACATAAACAGGCGCTTTATCACCGCCTGGTAGCCAATCTAATTGAAACGTCACTTGATCTGCCGCCATGGCAGAAGTGCTTGAAATGAGACTGGCCAAAAGAGTCAATCGGATTGCTGTTTTCTTTGCCGCTTTCATAAACATGCTCCATACAATTAATAGGGATTAAAGACCCGCTTGTTTCACATAAATGTAAGTTAGCAACATTTGTTCCATAATTTTATGGGAGAGTGAAAATTTCTTTAAGTGATTGAATTTATAAATGAAAATTTAAATATGAGGTTTTGAGTGATAAGGCTTGTAAGGTTCTAAGTAGAGAGAGTGAAACAAAATGGTGCATTAAAAAAGTAATATTGGGTGTAACAGTAGACGGGGAAGTAAATATGATTTGCTTGGAAATGGAGGGTAGATATCAAATCTAGTTCTATGAGGTTTTACTGGGTGTAGCAATTATGTGTCTTTTTTTCGTTTACTGTAAAGCACACTCGCCATGTAGCAAACCACTACGACATTTAGCAAAAATACGCAGACAGTCAAAATGTGTGTATGAAAAATGATTTCATAGATCTCAAATGGTAAATAGATTGCCCCACTTACCAAGGCAAACCATTCAGTCCAAACAAACGCTTTCCATAAACCATAGGCTTCAACGAATCGAACCAGAGAATAAGCTAGGGCACCCAAAGCAATCAGGCTCATATTGCTGTCTGTTATTGAACTCGCAGCATGGAGGAAAATACTTGGAAAATGGCTCGCAGGATTTAGATGAGCGTGAGAGACGATGGATTCAGCTATTTTTTGTAAATTCTCGCCAGCTAAGACATGGATTCCTAATCCTACGATAAGAGACATTAAGCCTTTTAGCGCCTCTATAAATGCGATGGCTTTCAGCCCATTTTTTGGTGATGTCATTTCGACCTCTTAACAAGCCAAATAGTATGTGTACAACAAGTGCATGCTTAGTTATACCAGTATAAAGCCAATAGATTGTTGAAAAATAAATAATATTTACGGTAACTTGAAAAGTGTTGTCTAGCTTGCTTGTCTAGCTTGCTTGTCTAGGCTTTTTTTGCGAAAGAATTAAAATCAATCAATCCGAGAGGCGAGTTTTTTATAAACTGCGTCTTTGTCTCGTTTTCCAATTGCCAGCACATAAACGACGACTTCATCGTCTATGACTTCATAAGCTAGGCGATAGCCTGAGGTTCTTAGTTTTATTTTGTAGACGCAATCATAACCGCGTAGCTTTGAAGCAGGGACATGCGGGTTTTCTAGTCGCTCCGCTAGCTTTTTTTTAAATTGTGTTTGAATTTGTGGTGCTAATTTGCGCCACTCTTTTAGTGCAGCAGGGAGGAATTTTAGTTTATAAGTCATCTAGACTAACTTCGACCGCTTTTGATAAATCAGCACGACGGTTTTCGACAAGTTTTGCCAGTTCAATATCATCTACCATCTCCATCAAAAGCTCATAGGCTTCAGCTGGGACGAGGTAAGCAGCTGGCTTATTATGGTTTAAAATAGCAATAGCAGAGCCACCAGATTCGTTAAGTAAAGCCGTTGGGTTTTTCTTTAGCTCAGAAATGCTGGCGGTGTAATTCGCTAATACTTGTCTCATGGGAACCTCAAATAAGCACTAAATTTAGGTCATATTTTAGATCTTTTTTTTGTGAGGAGCTACATTTTTTTGTGCTTCAATCCTTTCTAGCTTCTTTAGCAGAGAGTGCTTTGAGTGCTAGTCTAGAAAGAAGGTGCATTATTAAAAGAATGCTTATAAAAAGCGTCACGGCGCTTGTTCCGCCTGTATTATTAGTTTTTAATTAAAACTTTGTACGATTGGTCAGCTTTTTGCATTTCAACTACAATCATAACCACCATCATAGACACTATTTTAAATAAGGAGAGCGCTTTGAAATTTATGCTAAACGATGAGCTCATCGAAGATAACACGCTCCCTAGCGACTTTACCGCTTTGCGTTACCTAAGAGAAAAGCGTGGATTAACGGGTACAAAAGAAGGTTGTGCATCTGGCGATTGCGGTGCGTGTACGCTTCTTGTTGGTGCATTGGAAGACGGGGAGCTGACGTATTCGACGCTAAATTCGTGCATCACACCAATGCAATCCTTGACTGGCAAGCATATTGTCTCAGTTGAGTATTTGTCCAAGACGGGTGAATTGCATCCTGCTCAACAAGCCATGGTGGAATCTCATGGTTCTCAATGCGGCTTTTGTACGCCGGGTTTTGTGTTGTCCTTAGCTGGGCTTTATGAAAATAAACAGAGCAGCGAGCAGCCAATCGACCGTGAAGCGGTTTGCGATGCGATCTCTGGTAACTTATGCCGTTGCACTGGCTATCGCCCGATCATTGATGCGGGATTGTCCATGGTTAAAGAGCCGATGACTCAAGAGCCAAAAGAAACGCCTTATGTCGAGCTGATGAGTAAAAACGACAGCATCAAAAACCAGCTTGAAAGCCTACAAACAGAACCTCATGACAGCAGCAACTATTTACAACCTACCGATTTAGAACAACTCGCTCACGCATTAACCTCGAATCCAGAAGCTGTCTTGATCGCGGGTGGAACCGATTTGATGCTAGAGAATACTCAGCGCTATCGTGATTTTGATACCTTGATCGATGTGTCTCGCGTGGCCGAGCTTAAACATCTACACATTGGTGAAACGTCATTGACCATCGGCGCGTCGGTGACTTACAGCGAATTGGAAGATTTCAGTAAGACGCTTTATCCGCATATTAATGCCTTGCTAAGCCGCATTGCTTCTCGACAAATTCGTAACCGTGGCACGATTGGCGGCAACGTTGCGAACGCCTCACCAATTGCCGATTTACCGCCGCTATTATTGGCGTTTGACGCAGACATTCAATTGTTGAAAAACGACGGCAGCACAAGAGTGGTGAATATCGCGGACTTTTACCAAGGTTATAAACAAACGCAATTAGCAAAAGATGAGATGATCGCGTCGTTTGATGTGTCTCTCGATAAGCTCGCTCAATTTCATCGCTTTTATAAAGTCTCGAAACGCATGGAAGACGATATTTCCAGCGTCATGTTGGCAGTTCGCTTCGAAGTCGATAACGGCACGTTAACCGATGTGCGTTTGGCGTTTGGTGGTATGGCGGCCACGCCGATTCGCGGACTGAAAGCCGAAGCGGCGTTGACAGGTAAAGTCATCAATGATGAACAAGCGTTAAACCAAGCCATCGAAGCATTACGCAGTGAATTAACCCCATTGAGCGACATGCGAGCCAGCGCGAAATATCGCTTGGACATGGCGTGTAACCTGATCCGCAAAGCGTGGTTGGAACTGAATGGCACCAACGTGGTGACTTTCTCTGGTCACGCTGTCACTGACTCAATTTTATCGACAGGTTCGGAGGCAAGCACTCATGCGTAAACTTCCACAAGATTTCACTTTAGGCACAAAAAGCGGCGCTAATAATAGACTTTTACCTGTTCATGAATCGGCTATTAAACACGTGACAGGCCAAGCGGTTTACATCGACGATATGCCAGAATGGCCAAATGAACTGCATGTGGCGACCGGTTTATCGACCGAAGCTCACGCGGATATTGTGTCGATCAATTTGGATAAAGTTCGCGCTTATCCTGGCGTGGTCGATGTGATTGTACAGTCCGATATTCCTGGTGAAGTGGATGTGTCGCCTGTGTTAAGTGGTGATTTACTACTCGCTGGCGACTTTGTGCATTTCATTGGGCAATCGATTTTTGCTGTCGCTGCAACTAGTTTACGCGCTGCGAAACAAGCGGCTGCGCTGGCGGAGGTTGTCTATAAACCGCGAGAAGCGACCTTGCATCCTCGTCAATCGCTAGAGCGCCAAGAATTTGTTTTACCCACTCATACCATTAGCTGTGGCGATGCCAAAGGCGCACTGGAAAGCGCGCCTAATAAGCTTAAATCGGATATGTACATCAAAGGCCAAGAGCATTTTTATTTAGAAGGGCAAATAAGTGTCGCCGTTCCCAATGAAGATGGTGGCGTTCAAGTATTTGCTTCGTCTCAGCATCCTGCCGAAGTGCAAAAGCTGGTGGCGCGTGTTCTGGGTTTGCCAGTGGCGCATGTTCTTGTCGAAGTGCGACGTATGGGCGGCGGCTTTGGCGGTAAAGAATCTCAAGCGGCAGTGCTTGGTTGTATGGCGGCAGTGCTCGCCGTACGTAACCGTTGTCCGGTGAAATATCGCATGCCACGCCAAGACGACATGGTGCAAACCGGTAAACGTCATGACTTCTGGAATAGCTACGAAGTGGGATTTTCTGATGCGGGTGAAATCCTCGCGGCAGAATACGACATGGTGGGCAAATGTGGTTGTACGGCGGATTTGTCAGACGGCGTTGTCGATCGCGCCATGTTTCACGCGGACAATGCTTATTTCTTGCCAAACGCTCGAATCAGCGGTTATCGCGGTAAAACGCATACGGTGTCTAATACCGCTTTCCGAGGCTTTGGCGGACCAAAAGGTGTTTTGCTGGCAGAAAATGTCATCGAAGAAATTGCCTGCGCGGTAGGCAAAGACTCGTTGGATATTCGCAAACTCAATTGCTATCAAGCGAATAAAGACACCACACCATACGGGCAAAAAGTAGACGATGATGTGTTACTGACGCTTATCGAAGAATTGGAAACCAGCTCAGATTATCGTGCTCGTCGTGAGGCGATTAACGTCTTCAACAAACAGAATCCTTTCCTGAAAAAAGGTCTAGCGCTTACACCAGTGAAGTTTGGTATTTCCTTTACCTCGAAACACTTAAACCAAGGTGGCGCTTTGCTGCATGTTTACACGGACGGCAGCGTTCATGTGAGCCACGGCGGAACGGAAATGGGGCAGGGACTTTATACCAAGGTGGCGCAGATTGTTGCCAAAGCCTTTGGCATTGATTACCAACGCGTCAACGTTGGCTCTACTCGTACCGACAAAGTGCCAAACGCATCGCCAACCGCGGCATCAGCAGGGACGGATTTGAACGGTATGGCGGCACTGGATGCAGCGATGACGATCAAAGGTCGCTTGCAAGAATTCGCCATGGAGCATTTTGGTATCGCAGCGGATGCCTTCGCTATTGAAGACGATCAAGTGATTCTAGGCAGCGAGACAATGAGCTTTCCTGAATTCATCAAACTGGCGTACATGAACCGCGTGTCTTTGTCGTCTACTGGGTTTTATAAAACACCAAAAATCGGTTACGACCGCAAAGCGGCCAAAGGCCGACCATTTTTGTATTTTGCCAATGGCGCTGCTGTGGCAGAAGTGATCGTCGATACTTTTACCGGCGAATACAAAGTAACGCAGGTTGATATCTTGCACGATGTAGGCGATTCGATAAACGCGGATATCGACATTGGGCAAATCGAAGGCGCGTTTGTGCAAGGCATGGGCTGGCTCACCTCAGAAGAATTAAGCTGGGATGACAAAGGCCGCATTACCACCAACAGCCCTGCTAATTACAAGATTCCGACTTCAGCGGATATTCCAGAAAAATTCACTGTCAAACTGTTTGATCGTGCCAACAGTGAAGAATCGGTTTATCGTTCTAAAGCCGTTGGCGAACCACCATTAATGTTGGGTATCTCAGTTTGGTGTGCGTTAAAAGACGCCTGTGCTTCAGTTGCCGATCACAAGATCTCGCCACCATTGGCCGTGCCAGCCACGCCAGAAGCGGTATTTTACGCCATGCAAGCAGCTAAGGAAGCAAGCCTATGATGTCTTCCATGAGTTGGGTTCATGCTTTACAGGAAGTAGAAAAAGCAGGGCAAGCTTGGGTGATCGCCACCGTGATTGGCACCCAAGGTTCTGCGCCTCGGGAATCATCGAGCAAGATGATTATTACCGAGGAACACAGCTTCGACACCATCGGCGGCGGACAGCTGGAATACGCTGTCTGCCAAAAAGCCCGTGCGATGTTGCAAGATGCGTCTTCGCCTTCTCATGTGTTGGAAAACTTTCCGCTCGCCGCTAAAACCAACCAATGTTGCGGCGGCACAGTAAGCGTATTGTTAGAGTATTTTCCAGAGCCAGCCAACAAAATCACCATCTTTGGCATGGGGCACGTAGCGACCACCTTGGTAAATGTACTGGGAAACATGCAGGCGAAAATCTCATGGGTCGACAGCCGTGCAAATCTTGCTCAAGACCACAGCATCAAAGGCTTACCGAGCAACGTCACGCCGTTTTTGTACGAATCCATGTTGGATCATATCGACCACATGAGCCATAACGAAATCGCCTTGGTCATGACCCACGATCACGCGTTGGATTATCAGTTGGTGGAAGCCTTATTGGATCGAAAAGACTGCCGATTTATCGGCTTAATCGGCTCGAAAACCAAAGCACTACGCTTCAAAAAACGCCTCGTCAGCGCCTCATTTAGCCAAGCGGAAATCGACTCGGTACATTGCCCAGTGGGACTAAACGAAATCGCAGGCAAAAAGCCCTTCGAAATCGCCATCTCCATCGCAGGGCAAATCATCCAAGTCACCCAAACAAAAACACCCACGAAAAAGGGCAGCGGACTGACTTGGAAAGAAATCAACAATGCCCTCAATGATGAAAAGGAACAGGCTTAGCCCTGATTCCTGCGTAGGGCACGATTAGCGAAGCGTAATCTGCCGTTGGTCATTACAGAATAACTAATTCAAACAACGACCAATTTTCTTTGGTTTTGTAAGTCACGGTTTCAACCCGACAACGTCATTACTCCCTCCTCTTATGTCTTCCAAGGGAAGGGTTAGGGTGGGGTTGTTACTTTGGTGCTTCAACGTTATAGCGCTACAATGTAAAGGCTACAAAGGAATCGTCGAGGCATAACATGAGTAATTTATCAAAGCGTTCAATCGTTTATTTTGAACCAGACATCCTCAAAGCGTTAAAAATGCGAGCAGCATCATCGGATGTTTCTGTTTCAGAGTTAATTGATGAAGCGGTTCGTTTGCTTATTGGAGAAGACCAAGAAGACCTTGCTGCTATATCAGAACGAGTGAATGAGCCAGAAGTGTCTTATAAAGACTTTCAGAGTGAATTAAAAATTATTGGCAAATTATAAAACCTGCATCGGAATTACCTCAATAAAGCAAAGGGTCGAACCCCTTTTCCTCCAATACACTATCAGAAACAACAAGCCTTCATGGAAAAGGGCTTTGACCCTGACTTCCAAAACCAGCCTTAAATGCGAGCATTATGCTCCTTGACCGCACCTGTTAACGGGTGCTATTAATAGCACTTGATTGCTCGCTAGGAAGTCACTATGCAGATTAAATTTTCCGAGGATGTTATTCCTCTATCAGACCTTAAGATCAATCCCGGAAAGGTAGTTGGTCGAACACAGGAAACGCATCGCCCAATTTTGCTTACCAGTCGCGGCCGCGGCGTTGCGGTGGTTCAGGGGCTTGAAGATTATGAGAAAACCGCAGAGGAATTGCGATTTGTAAAAGCCGTGGCGCAGGGACTAATGGATGCTCGCGAAGGCAACACCGTATCCTTGGAGGACGCCAAGAAAACCTTGGGAATCAAGTAAATGGAATTACGCATCGCACAGTCTGCTCTTGAAGATTTACAAGCGATTCAGAAGTATTACCGAGAGGAGGGAGTGCCGCATATCGGTGAGGACTTCATCGCTACTATATTGAAGCGTTGTGGCATGCTTCAAATTCACCCTGATGCAGGTCGAATTGTCCCTGAATTCAATATGGATCATATTCGCGAATTAATTCACGCGCCATTTCGGGTTGTCTACCTCAGACAAGCTAAAGAGATTGTGCTAATACGAGTCTGGCGAAGTGAGAGACAGCTTGAACTGACAGAGAATGAAACATAAGCAAACACCACCGCTCGATGTTAATATTCAACATTACCGTTAGACCTCGCTCTTGGCGTTCGCCTTGCTTCCTGCAAGTCATCTCCAAACGTAGGGCACGATAAGCGGAGCGTAATCTGCCGCGAAAGCGAAGCTTTCTTTGTATGACTTCCGTTGGAGATGCGAGCAAGCCGAAACCATCACTCGACACTATCGTTTGACCTCGCTCTTAGTGTTCGCCTTGCTTCACATCAATCTTATAAATCATTGATCTAACATTTTTTTGTAGGTCGCGGCTTCAGCCCGACAATGTAATTAATTTCCTTCCCTTCAGTTAGGCATAAATACATTGCCTTGAAAGCGGATTAGGTCATAAGGCCTGACGGAATTGTTTGCCTCGCTGGTCAAATCGCGTTACAAAAGAGTAAATATAGAACCAACATAGCGGTGATAAAAGGCGATCTGAAGCGGCATAGTCCAAACAGACTTTGGTATTTAGCGAGTTATTTAACAGGGACGTCCCACCATGAAAAAAGCAAATCCCCTATATAGACAACGCAGCCGTTCAACAGTGGGTTATAGCCGCAGCTACGCTGCTGTATAACCCTTAATTGTTATAACACAAGATGCATAGTTCTATATTTACGCATTTCAATAGTGAATTTAGATTAAGAAAAATTTCATATGCACATAAATGAACTAACATCTTCCCCTTTTAAAGAAGCTGAATTAGACAATATTTTAAGTTTAACGGAAGAAAATGAATATCACTTATCTCAATGGAGGCTAACCTCTAAACATCGAGAAAAATTTAAGTGGAGCGCAATCATTAGCTCATTAGCAGTTAGTCAAGCTATATATATGAAGGATGCTTCAATAATAGCTCATGTATTTAATTTGAAATTTGGTATTGTTGCTGGATTTATTTTGATTTTTTATTCATTTTTTCAATGGTATACCCTCAGAAAAAACGCGTCAGAAAGCTATGAACTCGCAAATAAAATACAACGAGATACTGAAGAGAAATATGGTGTACGTCTCATTACTGCGAATTGCGTGGTTGTAGATAGCGATAAATATAGCTATTTCATCAGGCTGCCATCTTTCGAAATTTACAATCGTACAGAGCGAAAGAAGGGGGATTTAGAGTCAGATGAAAAATAGCGTTTTTTTCATCTGACCCTAAATTCGATATGGCGTTGATTTAAGTTCTAATAACTTTAAACATTCTTAGCAATTAGGTCTGCTTTTAACAGACCACCCTTTGTAAAGAGTTTTGCAGAAAAATTCGGATTTCTTCTAGATTTAAATGCATCTAATATCTGCTTAAGTCCAGCAGCTTCTAATAAGGATATATTAATCTCTGTATCCATTTCGGCTGATTCAACAAAGTCGGTAGAAAATGATGGAGCGATGATTAATACTTGAGCCACACGCTTTCCTGAAGATTCGCAACGATTAACATAAGCTTTAACTTGGCGCGAAGTTGTTGAGTATTTAGCGAAATCCCCATTCTTACAGGTTTTAGCTTCGCCGATGATTATATCGTCTTCGCTCAGTGAAAGAATAATATCTGCTTTATCTTTTGCTGTATTGATAGATCTTCTTAAATCTTCATCTACATCAAGGCCAAGTTGTTCGAAGATGGCTTTAGTTACCTCCTCGAACTTAATGCCAATATCGGCTTCTGTGATTTCTATTCCCTCATTTTTTAAACCTGCAAGATCCCTTTTTGCTAACAATGCGTAGTTTTCAATTAGCTTATCTGTAGCATCGGCAAAGCTCTCCAAAATGACTAAGCGTGGATTTCCCCGCTTGCTCACCCCCATACTGTCGCGAACAGATTTAATATCTTCATTGGACAGCATGTAAAGAATATCGTGAGGAGTGATGCTCAATGCTCTAAGTTTATCGACATCTAGTTCCTCATTATCTTCAATTTCAAAATCTTGGTGTAGGACTGATGTTAGTGTTGGGAAGTGGGTTTTTAAGGTGGAAAATAGATCTTTAAAGCCAGTAGCACTGAGTGCATTGAATTCATTTTCTGTAGAGGAGTTTAGAGATGAGATAATTAAATCTGTTCTTTCATCAAGTGTTGTACCTATTTTATCTAAACCTAAATCTAGGTCAGAAATGAGTACTTTTAAACGCTCTTTACGATCGTTAATATTTGCGTCAGGGTTGTTGATGTCTTGTTGTAGTACTAGGGATATCGGTAAGCCCATTTTAATGATTTCACTGATTTTTTCTTTTCGTTCCTTGCCTCTGATACGTTTGCCATGGGCTTTGAGAATATTTGATAGCTCAGAGTCGCTTAGAGTGCGTAATATGCGTAGTAAATGTTTATCCGCCAATTCTTTACCTTGCATTCGGTTGAGCATTGCGACTATTTCATCGGCAATGTAAACGGTTAGGTTTTTTCGGCTTACAAAAACAAGTCCGACTTCTCGTAAAGTGTTGAGGCAGTCTTGGACTCCTGTTTGAGGAATAGCATTGACTAAATGCTCAACTGCGGATTTCTGATCGGCTGTAATGTCCAGTTTGTTAGCTAAGACATTTAAAATGCTTCTTTCATCATCTGTGATTTTGGCTTCTCTATTGTTCCTCTCATCATTAGTGTATGCCTCTTTAAGGCATGAATAATAGATTTCTAAACGCTTAGCTTCATTAAATTCCTCATTATCGAGCGAAGCTTCTATTAAACTATTTATTTCCTTAGCCTTAGAATCTATGGAGGTCCATTCTTTGGTGTAGAGAGCTTCAATCCATGATAGGCGTGCAATGCAGTTTCCATCTCGGCTGACTATATTGATAAGCAAAGATGCTTGTGCTCCAAGCATAGCTAACTGTTCTTTAACACTTTTTTCAAAGTAAGGAAGAACTAACTCAAAGAGTTGAATGATCTCGCCACTGGAGGCATTTTTTATTTGTCCGTCAATATTGTTGACTCGTTTTGCCAGTTCTTTATCGTGTGTAATTGCTTCGCTACAAACACGATCTAAAAAATTTATAAACTTTGATTTTTCAACTTGATTAACTGTAGACAGTATATTTGATAGTTTTACCTTCTCATCCTTTTTCACGGTTTAATTCGAAGTTACCATCAAAAAAACAATAAATCATTGAAAAAGTATTAATAGAGAAATAAGTTTTGTTATTTTCTGTGAGAGGTTTTGATTATTATAGAAATGATTTTTATAGTTTTTTTGATGTTTTTATTAGTTTGTAGGGTGGTATAAATTTAAACTATAAAAAAACGTTGTATATGATATTGGTTATAATTTATAAATATTGTGTCGTTTTTGTTAAAACTAATGGTGTTAAGATTTTTTAACCTTCTTTTCAACAAGGGCACTCCACCAAGCGCCCTTGCTCCCACCCCAATCACATTCACTTCCAAACCGGCTTTCTCACTTCTTGATCCACGTCGGCGGCGGTTAGGCCGAGGTCTTTTAGTTGAGCGTCGTTAAGTTGGCTCAATCTGCTTCTTGTACGCCAGTTGTGGGCTATTTTGGCTAGGCGTTGTTTCCATGTGTTTGCTTCTAGTTTAGCTAATGCGTTTTTGCAGTTAGAGGTTATGTCTAGTTGGTTGTTTTCGAGGTTGTTTAATTCTTCTGATGTGCAGTTTTTCATGGCGCTATCCTTTTCTCTGTTAATTGGTTTGTTTGCTTTGTGTTCAAATAATCGCCTTTTAATTGCGGTGCGACAAATGAGAAAAAGTGTTTTATAGTTAAGAAAATCTTACTTATAAAGGGTGTCTTTCATGTCTTCTAATCGAGCTTTACCGCCGCTGAAATCTTTGCAGGCGTTTCGTTATGCGGCACAGACGTTGAGTTTTAAGAAGGCGGCGGAGTCTCTTTTTGTGACGCAGGCGGCGGTGAGTCAGCAGATTAAAACCTTGGAGCAGGCGTTGAGTGTTGAGTTGTTTGAACGACACACTCGCCAAGTGGTTCTGACATCGGAAGGGCAGTATTTATTTGACTACGTTGAGAAGGCGTTTGGTTTATTAGAAGAAGGGGTAAAAGGCATCACGGAAGATCCGAACCCCAATACCTTGGTGATTAGTTCGGTGCCATCGTTTTCGAGTCGTTGGCTGGTGTCACGTTTGGGTGGGTTTCAATCACAAGAGCCGGAGATTAACCTTCGCCTAAGTCCGAGTATTGATTTATCGACTTTTACTGATAGTGATTTGGATTTGTGTATTCGCTTAGGTCGAGGTGAATATGCGGGGCTGAAATCGCAATTGTTATTCAGGGAGCATTTGGTGCTGGTTTGCCATCCTTCGATGATTAATCTGGACCAGCCAATTAAGGCGCAGTTAATCAATATTCCGATTATTACTGATACTGGGCCAGATGTTCGGCATGTATGGCCTGTGTTGCAGCGGTTTTTGGATCTTTACGATATGCCGATGAAATCGCATTTGCATGTGGCGGATTCGACTTCCTTGGTGGAAGCGTTGTTGTCTCGACAAGGTCTTGCGATGATGCGTTATGGTTTGGTGTATGAGCAGATCGAGAAAGGTCAGCTTATTTGTCCGCTGCCTATTTATATGAAGTCGCAGTATGACTTTTACCTTGTAGCGCCAGCACCGCATTTTAAGTACCAAAAAGTGATGGCGTTCAAGCGCTGGATTGAAGATGAGGTGAAGGTGATTGATTCCTCTTGGAAGGCGTATTTGAAAAATAACCCTGATATGGAAGAGGTTAGGGTTTAAGCCGTATTTGATGTCTCCAATGTTTGTCACTTTTGCGCAGTTTGAGCACAAGTGATTCTTTTTTAGGAAAAAAGCGGCGAATTTGTTACAGTCTGTCGTTAGTTAAAAATAAGGTAGCACCTCTGTATTATGCTCATTAGAAATTTATTCGGTTCATTGCCTACTTTTGCAGTTGAACCTGACCAATTCCAAGTTCTGCAATCTGCCCTTAGTTTTCGAGAATATTTATTAGAAGCGATCCATAACGCTACGTCGAGAATTTATCTTGTTGCGCTTTATCTTGAAAATGATGAAGCAGGCAGGGAGGTTTTGACGGCTGTTTATGAAGCCAAACAGCGTAACCCTGAGTTAGATATTGTTATTTGTGTGGATTGGCATCGTGCTCAGCGCGGTTTGATCGGCGCAGAAAAAGCCAAAGGCAACGCCGCTATGTATCAGGCGTATGCTGAGAAATATGAGCATGCCATTCCTGTTTATGGTGTGCCGGTTCGTAATCGTGAAGTGTTTGGTGTTTTGCATTTAAAAGGTTTTGTCATCGACGATACTGTGATTTACAGCGGTGCGAGTTTAAACAACGTTTATCTGCATTATCAGGATCGCTATCGATTTGATCGGTATCATGTTATTCAGAATCCATCGCTGGCAGATAGCATGGCGGGATTCATTCGTAAAGAGATGATCCAAAATCCTGCGGTGAATAATCTTGCTGAAACGGATTTACCTTCAACGAAAGAGCTTAAATCCACAATTCGGCAGTTTAGAATCTCGCTGGGTAAGTCGTCTTATAGTGGCGAAAAGCAAGTGGTAGGTGATCATCAGGTGGCGGTGACGCCTATGGTTGGCGTGGGTAAGCGTAACAATGTGCTTAACCAAAAAATTACTGCGTTGTTGGCGGATGCGAAACAAGAGATCGTGCTTTGTACGCCGTATTTTAACCTTCCTAAAGTGGTGTTGAGAGAAGTGAAGCGTGCTATTAAGCGTGGCGTGAAGGTTCATGTTGTGGTGGGGGATAAAACCGCCAACGATTTTTATATCGCGCCAGATCAGCCTTTTAAAGCTATTGGTGGTTTACCGTATTTGTACGAGATGAATTTGCGTAAGTTTGCTCGCGCTAATGAAAGCCATATTGCGTCGGGTGGTTTGTCTATTCATTTATGGAAGCACGACAACAATAGTTATCACCTAAAAGGGCTTTGGGTAGATCGTCGTACCATGTTGCTAACAGGCAATAATGTGAACCCAAGAGCGTGGGCGCTTGATTTGGAAAACGGCTTATTGATTGAAGATCCAAATCAGCATTTGCTCGCTAAGTTCACTGCTGAGTTTGACAATATTCATAAGTATACGCAGCGAATCTCATCTTATAGTCAGCTTGAAACCATTCATGATTATCCAGTGAAAATCCAAAGGCTGCTAAAAAAAGTTATTCGAACACGGGCGGATAGATTACTTAAGCGGATTTTGTAGTTTTTGAGTGTGTTCTTTCTTAATTAAAGGGTTGAAGCTGTATGCTTCAACCCTTTTTTATTTGATCTAATTCTGATTAATATCCAGCTGTATAGAGCCAATTCCCTCGATAGCACCGATGATTCTGTCTCCTTGTACTACGGGACCGACACCGTCTGGTGTGCCTGTGTAAATTAAATCACCTGGTTGTAGGTGATAGAACTTAGACAAATGAGCGATGATCTCACGCACGTTCCAAATCAAAAGGTTGATATCCGAGGCTTGTTTTGTCTTACCATTGACTGCTAGCTCTATTTTACCTTGGGTAATGAAGCCCGTTTTTTTAATCGGAATTATAGGGGCCAGTATGGCGGATTCTTCGAAGTCTTTACCTAAATCCCATGGTCGACCGGTTTCACGAGCTTTTAATTGTAGGTCACGACGTGTCATGTCTAGTCCACAGGCGTAGCCGAAGATGATGTTTTCCGCTTGTTCTTCAGTGACGTTAAAACCTTCCTTGCCAATGGCAACAACAAATTCCATTTCATAATGATAGTTGGCAGTTTGTGGTGGATAGTTGATGCTTGAACCACTGGACACGTAAGTACTGGCGTCCTTGATAAAGTAAAAAGGTTCCTGCGTGGTTTTATCAACAGCGACGCCCATTTCTGCTGCGTGGGCGTGGTAATTGCGGCCAACACAAAAAATCCTATGTATTGGAAATAGATTGTCTGAATCAGCAATTTTAGCTAAAACGGGTTCTTTTGCAGGAAACGCAAGTTTGTTCGTCATGATTTTGTCCTTTTATTAAATACAATGGAGGCAGAATAAACCGATTAAAAAATACCAAGATAACGATGAAGAGGAGCTTCGTCAGCGGTAATGATGAAAGCTGGTTCGGTGGTAGAGGCATTGCTTATGGTTATTTCTGTGTAACCAGGAGCGCTAAGGGTGTCTTTTTCTGTCCAATGGATAGAGTCATTGGTATCGACTTTTAGTGAGCCTTGGCCTTCTACAATATGAAAAACGCATGCTGTGGTGCGTTTGGGTAGTGATAAGGTTTCCCCAGGACGTAACATCATGGCGCCAAAACCAATGCTTGGGAATAAGCTGGAACCTGTTTCTGGATTCACATAAGTAATACGTAACGGTCTATCACCATAGTGTTGTGCCATTTCCAGAAGACAAGCGCGGGTTTTTGTCCATGGATATCGCAACATAGGGGAGTCTACACTTGCTCGCTGGAAGTCAAATTCAGGTACTACGCCAGCGGCACTGTATTCAGCAAATGATTTGTCTCGTTCTAAGGTTGTAGTTTGAGGTTTTCCCTCGATTGCCCAAGAGCTTTCTAATTGATACATCAGAGGTAAATCTAAAATATCTAGCCAGATAATAGGCACATCACCAACGTGTTGGTGTTCATGCCACTTACCTGAAGGCGTCAAGATCAGGTCGCCACGTTCCATTATGCAAGGTTCGCCATCGACAATGGTCGTCGCTCCTTTGCCTTCAATGATGATGCGTACCGCATTCGGAGTGTGACGATGGTTAGGAGCGGTTTCACCAGGCAAAATCAATTGCAGGCCCATGTAAATACTCGGAGTAGCTTGCATGTTAGCGAGCCCGTGGCCTGGATTAGCCAATACCAACACTCGACGCTCAGCTTTTTCTATTGGCGTTAAATCACCAGCTTCAATCAACAAGGGACGAAGCTTATCAAAACGCCAATTTAGCGTTTGTGTTTTACGACTTGGGACTTTATGGGGCAAAACTGCTCGCATATTTGGCCACAATGGCACCAAATTCAATTCTGTTAATTTGTCGCGATAGGATTGAGGTAAATCCTCTAAAGTTCCTAATGATTGCATATGACTCTCCTCGTATTTGGATGTGTCGGTGTTTAGATAATGTTGTTTAATTCATGCTCTTTAATTCATGTAATCGGGTTGTTGATCCGGTGCAGCTTGTTGAAAAGCAGGCTGCTGCTGGCAATGCTCATATACAGCTAATACTTTAGGGAAAGTCGATAGATCACAACCGAAGCGCAAAGCATTAGCGACTTGTGGGACCAGACAGCAATCGGCTAGAGTTGGTTGTTCTCCAAAACAATAAGAACCGTGACCATGTCTCGTTAGTAGTGTTTCTACTGCAGTAAAGCCTTCATTAATCCAATGTTGGTACCAGTCATTTTTTTGTTCGTCACTAATGCCAAATTCTTTTTTCAAATACCCTAGAATGCGTGGGTTGTTGACTGGATGCATATCACAGGCAATGACATTGGCTAGCTCTAGTACTCGGCTTCGATCCATGTTGTCTGCGGGAATAAGTCTTGGAATAGGATGGGTTTTATCCAAATAGTCGATGATAGCCAGGGATTGGCTGAGCGTTTGCTCATCATCGGTAATGAGCACAGGTACACCTTTTGATGGATTTATACGCATGTAATCCATGCTGGATTGCTCACCAATGCGGATGTTTATTCCATGGTGCTGATAATCTAGTCCCTTTAGGGCTAAAGCGATACGAACTCGATAGGAGGTCGAACTGTTGAAAAAATTATATAAATACATAGCTGCTTCCTAAGATTGAGTCTGTTTAGATGACGCCTGAGACGTTGCTTTATTAACGAGAAGAGTTGCGCAAAGTAGAGTAGCTAATAGAGCCAGACCTGCCACCTTTGGAGCAATTGGCGTATCACCGCCTTGTAAATTTGGCAGTAAAAATAAGCCTCCCGCGATGACAAAACCAAATCGAAATACGAGGTTTAGTTTATTTTTGAAGTAACCCGCAAAGCCTACCGATACAGCCCAAACACCGATCAGTGCGCTCATCACTGTAATGACAATTTGTGATGTCTCTCCGATTAATAAGAGTGACGGCGTTGTGACAAACAAGAATGGGATAATGTATGCCGTCCAACCGAGTCTCATTGAGGTCAATGCTGTTTTCATTGGATTTGCCTTGGCAATGCTGGCAGCAAAGAAGGCGCCAATGGCTATCGGCGGTGTCACCATGGACATCATGCCCAGATAGAAGATGAACAGATGTGCTGCAATAGGTTCTACACCAACTTGAATTAATGAGGGCGCGACTAAAACAGCGAGCAATAAATACACGCCGACGGTTGGCATTCCCATACCGAGTACGATGCAAACCACAGCAGAAATGACCAGTAAGAGGAATAGATTGCCTTGGCCTAATTCGACCAAGAAATAGGTTAATCCGAAGCCTAAGCCGGTGATATTTAGTATGCCGATAATGAACCCTGCAGCGGCACCAATCATGATGATATCGACAATAGAATGCCCAGTTTCCTCTAGGCTGCCCAAGATGTCTTTAGCGCCCATGCGTTTGCCCTTATAACCTTTTAATACACCAACAATTAGTGCACCAAGAGCACCCCAAAGGGCGGCCGTTTCCGGACGTTGGTTAAAGCTAAAGAGGGCTAAAATTACGGCAGCGAAAGGAATGATAAAAATCCAACCTTGTTGTAGAACCTTTCTTTTAGAGGGAATAAGTGCAGGATCAATCGGTTTGATTTGTTCTTTTGCCGCTTCTAAATCAACTTGGATATACAGTGCTGCATAGTAAAGAATGGCAGGTACCAAAGCGGCAATGACCACCTCGCTATAACCAATTTGCAGGAATTCTGCCATCAAGAAAGCCACAGCACCCATTACAGGAGGCATAATTTGCCCACCCGTTGATGCAACAGTTTCAATGGCGGCTGCCGTGTGAGGTTTGAATCCACCTTTTTTCATCATACGAATAGTGACGACACCTGTAGCCACAATATTCGATACAACGACGCCGGAAATGGAGCCAAATAACGCTGAAGCGATAGTGGCGATTTTGCCTGAACCACCTTTGCTTCGACCCATTAGAGCTAAAGCAATATCATTGAAAAAGTCAGCTCCACCAGAACGAAGTAGCAGCTGCCCGAATAAAATAAAGCCAATAACAATGGTGGCCGCTACGTTAAGGGTTAACCCTAACATACCGTTAGTATCGACACCGAGATAAACGAAGAGTCTATCTAGGTCAATGTCACGTGTTTGTAGAGGGCCTGAAAGATGGCTGCCTAGTAGGGCGAATACCATAAATAGCATGACGACAATGACTAAGGTGAGCCCAACTACTCGTCTTAATCCTTCCAATACCAGAACAAATAGTATGGCGGAAATTGCTAAGGCATCTAAAGGAAGATCGAGTTGTCGCTCAACAAGATCAGGATATTGCACTGCTAAATATAGACTGGTGATCAAACCGAGTAGCGCAAGCAGACCATTTAGGCTGCGTTTTAATTGGCTACTTTGGGGTTTTAGAAAGACCAGCGCTAAGCTGATCCCCAAGATCACCGCTAGATATTGTTCAGTATAAATTGCAATTCCTAAGCGGCTGAAAAGATCAGCGGCAAAAGCAATGGCGGCGAGGGCGATTAACACCCCTAAGCCATTTCTTAATACTGATATCATCGCAGGCTCGTGAATAACAACTTCTTGAGTTGATGATTCCGTGTTCATTTAAAGCACCTTTTACTGAAGTAAATAAGAGTACTGATGGTTAAAAAGAGAGGTATTACTCCTGCCAAAGGCCTTTTTCTTTGAAGTAACGAATCGCACCTGGGTGGTATTGAATTCCGGGATAGTTTTTGTTTGGTGTATTAATAGCTAATGTTTTAAAGCCTGGGTAAAGCTGTACCAAGGCGTCTTTGTTTTCCAAAATGGCTTTTACCATTTGGTAGACTTGCTCATCAGAGACTTTGTCATTGACGACTAAGACGTTATCCCATGTCAGCATGTTTATGGTTTTGTCGATGCCAACTAGATGCGGTGCAGGTTTAATTTCTGAAAAATAAAAAGCAGGGCGTATTTTTAGTACTGCGTCGAGCGCCGCTTGATCCGCGTTGACAGGAAGAAAGGTGACGCCACCAACAGACGCATCAACTTCCGCCACTTTGGGTCCACCTACAGCAAAATAAGTTGCATCTAAACGATTGGCGGAAAGATTGTCAGCAGCACGAATTAAGTCAGGAACAGGAACTTGTTGAACATCGTCCCAAGTTAAGCCGCCAGTTGCCAACATGGCCTCCATGTGAGGACGACCAATTGGAAAAGCATTCCAACCTGATGCAACGCGTTTACCTTTTAAATCTGCAATCGTATTTATGCCCGCGTCTTTACGGACAAAAATGCCAATAGGTTGAGGGCTGATTCGTAGGGCAATTCTTAAGTGGTCGCGTTTTTTACCCTTGTAATCTGCTTCGCCTTGGGCAGCCACTATGGCATCGTTTACATCATTAATGGCAAACTCGGCCAAGCCTTGATTTACCGCATCCATCATGGCGCGGTTGCCGCTATAGGGCTGAACCACTAAATTAATGTTTTCTTTGGATCTGCCTACATTGGCTATGCCATTACTCATCGTGTTCCAAACAGAACCTTGTGGCGGTGACGCAATAGACAAAATTTGTGCAGAGGTATTGGCTGATAGCAGCGTGATTGAGCAAGTAGTAAGAACTGCTAATAGTGATTTTTTCATTGTTTCTCTCCAGATTATTTATATTTATTGTTTGCTGGTTTGCCAGTGATATCACAGCAGATGTTATAAGCATCAGACAGTAAATATCGTTAACTAAATCTTAGGAAAACCTGCCCGTTTTCCGTTCGAGTTACATAGGTTTTAATGTCTTCTGTTAGCGGTTCGCTCATGGCTTTACCGCTTTTTATACAGAACCGTCCTTGATGAAGAGGGCATTCAATTTCCCCATCTTCCAAGAAACCATCGCTTAACAAGGCATGCCCATGTGTGCAGATATTGTCTGTAGCGAAGATTTCATCTTCTACTTTATAAAGTGCTATCTGGTGGCCATTTACAGTGATACCAATAACGTCATCTTCGGGAATATCGTTAATACTGATCGTATTTATCCAATTTTCGCTCATAGGGACCTCGACTTATCCTTATGTTTTTAAGTGAGTTAGATGGGGTAAATTAACGAGTTGAGGATCATCTCGTTATCAAAAATACAGAGGCGGGATTCAATCTGAATACCATCATCTGTTATCCGCAAGCGATCGAGATAACGACCTACGTTGTAGACTTCTGCAATACCATCATTTTTGGTTCGGAAAACGGTGTAATTTGCTTGTGATTCAATAACACCTTTATCAGATTCACTGAGAATTAATGGTGATGACACCATATGCAATTGATGGTAAGGGTCGTGAAATATTGTTTCCGTGATGCCATAAATACGGTCTTTCAGCATGCCTTTACTGGTTAGCGAAAGCGCTGCCATTGGCAAGTTTCTGTCATAGTTTTCACGAGCTTGAATCTTGTAGACACAATCCTCTGCGAACATATCGAGCCATGCAGTCCAATTAGCTTGATCCACTACGGCGGCGTAGGTTTGATAGAACTGAGTCAGCTTTAGATAGTTTTCAGTTGTTATTAGCGTTGTTTTCATGGCTATACTCCCATCACTTTGCGCCAGTAGGCATACATGCCTCGGATTAAGGTTTCAGAGACCATGTGATCGGTTTCTTCTATGTCTTTACCGCCAAGTTCTGCAAGTGACCTATGGAAGGGCTTTTGTTCAAAACCCTGCTGGGAAAATTCAATAACCTCACCGTCATCGGCCGAAACAAAACCTGCTGGGCCAAATAAATTAGCTTGACGTAAACGGCGTTCAGTCATTTCTGGAGTGTCGTCTTCATAACCGAAATGCGTCCAGACAAAATCGAACGAGCCATGCCCATTGGGTTGAATATGGCGCGTACTGACACTGTTAACTTGTTGTTGCAGAATGACACTAGGGAATAGGGTCATCATTACAGCTGTAGGACCGTCCCACCATGGCTCCACTTCAACATCCAGGAAGCTCGGATCATTGAGTTGCATGGATTCTTTAAAACTAGAGACATTGGTGGTTTGGGTGTCTTTACCACCTGAACCGCGAGTTGAAATCATTGCCGCATGACGAAAATGTTCATCCATTTTGAGTTCTGAGCGATTATCTGCGCGCCATAGGCCAAAAGTGACAAACCAAGTATGCAATAAGCCAGGATGATAAGGATCTTTGATATTTTCTTGCATGAGTTTCCAGTTACCTGGAATGCGTTGTTTGTTGTAACCCAATAAAGTGAGTTTTCGACCATTAAACATGCGGTCAAAATAAGACAACATAGTAGGGCCAAGGAAGGCTTCGAAAGATTCCACATCATGATCAAAACTGGCGAATACCACACCACCACGTTCTGCTACTAATAATTTGGTTAGCCCGTGATCGGAGGTTTTAAAGTCTTTTGACATGCCGCCTTTTACTTTGCCGTCTTGCTTGACGCCACGACGAAAAGGAACGCCTTGAAGATTACCTTCTAGGTCGTAATTCCACTGATGATAGGGGCAGGTGAAGCTTTTAGTGTTGCCATGCTTTTCACGGCAAAAACGCATGCCGCGGTGGGCGCAGACGTTTTCTACCACATAAATACTGTTATCTTCATGGCGTACCATAATGACTGAGCGTTCACCAATCACGGTACGTTTGAAATCGCCTGGTTGTGGGATTTCTGCTTCTAATCCTACATAGCACCAATGATTCTTGTAGAAGAGCTTTTCAAGTTCTTGCTTGTGTATGTCTTCGTTTGTGTAAGCCCAAAATGGAATTCGACTCGTGTCTTCATGGTCCCAAATTGGCGTCATTGGAATGCGATTTTCCTGACTCATTTTGTTCACCCTTTTTTGTCTTTATTGTGGGTTGGATTTTGTCCTTTAAAGAAATGACTGGTTTTCTGTAAAGGCATTATTTGGATTCAAAAATTAGAAATACTGGCTTATACCCCACTCGGGTAAAATGCATCGGCGTATATCCGCTCGATGTCTGCACCGCGCTTAGTGCACGCCAAGGACGCAGCTTCTACCATGGCGGGAGCACCAGCTAAGTAGATTCGCCAGTTTTTAAGTTCGGGAAAATGAGCTGCGATGGCATCAGTCACCAAACCACGGAAAGAGGTGCTATTGGGTTTGGTATGATCTAAAGCGATTAGGTATTGGAAATTTGAGTATTCAGTAGCCAAGCAATTCAAATAGTCCAAGCCGTATAAATCTTCTTCGGTGCGGGCTCCAAATACCAAATGAATGTCGTTTTTCATACCAGATTCTAATGCACCACGAACAATTGAAAGAATGGGAGCAAGCCCTGTTCCAGTTGCGACACACAGCATAGGGTCGTTATTTTTATGTCTTAGGTAAGAGGCGCCAAGAGGGCCATTGAGTTTAATCGATGCACCAATTTCGATGTGTTCATCTAGTTTTGATGTGACTCGGCCATTGGGAACAAGACGTATATGGAATTCTAGTAAATCGTCTTCTGTTACCCCTGCCATTGAGTAAGATCGGGTTCCGTCTTCACGCCAGAAAGTGAGGTTAGCAAATTGTCCTGGAGAATAGTCGAAGCCTTTGTTGATTTTAAGCTTAAGGCTGCGAACGTCATTGGATAACACATCGTAAGCAACAATTTGGGCTTTTACTGTTTTGGTTGGATGCGTAATGATTTCATCTGGCTCAGGTATCTCAATGATTGAATCGGTTTCAATACGGCTTTGGCAGGCTAAAACAAATTGACCATGTTGAGCCAAACGGCCTTCTGCAGCGGATGGTCCGCTTACAGTACCTTCAATTACTTTGCAGCGGCAGGTACCACAACGGCCAGATAAGCAACTATAGGAAATAGGAATCTGATTTTCCAAAAACGCTTCTAGCAAGGTGCTGCCTTGAGTAGCTGTTATCGTTTTATTGGTAGGCTTAATTAAAATTTCCATCTTCGCTCTTACTTATTATTGTTTGATTTATGTGCGATGCTTTTGCATAAACGGACTATAGAAGTTGTAGAGATATTCAGATATAAAATAATCCTAATAATGTATATTCACGACAGTGAGATCTCTAACATGATTCGCCTGCAAGATATTGATTTAAACCTGTTGGTTGTTTTTCAACTAATGTATCGAGAACGTAAGACTGGGCTAGTGGCAGAACAGCTTGGATTAACTCAGCCTGCAGTAAGTAATGCCCTAGCCAGATTAAGGTTGGCGTTAAATGATGAGCTGTTTGAACGAACGGCACGTGGTATGAGGCCCACACCATTTGCCGACAGTATTGCGGAGTCTGTTGGCTATGCGTTAAGCACATTACAAGACGGCTTAAATTATCAGGAACGTTTTGATCCGCTTTCGAGTGATCGATCCTTTTGCATTAATATGACGGATTTAGGTGAGATTTATATGTTGCCAAGATTGATGGCGTATCTTGCTGAACATGCACCTAATATTTCGGTCAGTACTGTAAGAGATCAAGGGCAATCACTTAAAGAGGAATTAGAAACAGGAAGTGTGGATCTTGCGATTGGGCTTTTGCCTCAGTTAGAAGCGGGTTTTTATCAACGAAGACTATTTGATCAAGATTATGTTTGTTTGATTCGTAAAGGGCATCCCTATGCCGAAGAGACTCTTACTTTAGAAAGCTTTTCAGAATCGGAACATATTATTATAGAAGCTCAAGATACAGGGCATGGGCGAGTAGAAAAGTTATTGGCTAAAAGTGGTATTTTGCGAGTCAGTAAATTGAAGTTACCGCACTTTATTTCTGCTCCGTACATTGTTGCGAAAACAGATCTAATTGCTACAGTGACCGAGAAACTTGCCTTACAAACAGCCGAAAATCTTGGGTTGATCGTTAAGCCGCACCCAGTTGATATTCCTCCAGCACAGATCAATATGTTTTGGCATCGTCGCTATCACCAAGATACAGGCAACATTTGGTTTCGTAATCTGATTTTTGAATTGTTTTCAGAATAATTTTATAAAAAAGCAAAAAACAAAAAGCGAATCAAACGATTCGCTTTTTGTTTTTCTAGAGGGACTAGAAAAAGATTTGGGCTATTTGAACATGTTCTAATTACTTGGCTTTTAGATTTTTCTGCATAGTGGATGAGTACCAGTCTAAAAAGTTGATAACACCAAATTCATAGGTTTCTGAGTAAGGACCAGGTTGGTAGCCAATAGAGTTGATCCCTAACTGGTTGCGCTCGCCGAGAATTTTGTCTTGTTCGTTGGTGGCGTCCCATACTTTGCGTAGGGTATCTGTCTCGTAGTCTATGCCTTCTACGGCGTCTTTATGGACGAACCATTTGGTGGTGACGATGCTTTCTTGGGCCGAAACAGGTAATACGCGGAACACGATAAAGTGGTCTGACTGCATGTGGTTCCACGAGTTTGGTAAATGCAAAATACGCATGGAACCAAGTTCGCGGTTTTGAATTCTTCCAAGTGGTAACGAGCAAGCGGAAGAGCCGTCAATGGTCATTACTTTTGTTCCTTTTTTGAGCGGCATCCGCACGATGCGGTTACGTTGCACTTCACCAAAGCTTTTTAGCTTGTGAGGAATGCCTTCTTTATCCCATTGTGCAGCTTGAGCATTATAATGATCGTGAAAGTCTTGTGGTGCGCGAGGATCTTCTGTGTCGTCCCATTCTAGTAGTGTTTGTAGTAACTCTGGGTGACTTCCAGCGCAGTGATAACATTCGCGGTTGTTTTCGAGTACCAGTTTCCAGTTAGCGCGTTCGTACATGGTGGATTCGACCGCTAATTTGGTGTTTTCCACGTCGTAGGGCTCCATGTATTCGTCTAGCGTCGCTAAGAATTCGTCAAATTCGTCGGTTGGTTCAGTTTTACCTAGGCAAACAAAGATGAAGCCACCGCCTGTTTTGCAAAACGCGGATTTTAGGCCGTGTTGCTTCAAATCGAACTCTTTATTCATTTCTGTGCCAGCAAACAGTAAGTTGCCTTTTAGATCATAAGTCCATTGGTGATAAGGACAAACGAGGTTGGCAACCTTGCCTCTGTGTTCGGTGCAAAGTATTGAACCGCGGTGTCTACAAGTGTTGTGGAAGGCGTTCACATTGCCTTCGCCGTCACGCAGAATCAACACTGGGTTTTGTCCAATTTCGACGGTTATATAGTCGCCTTTTTTTGGGATCTCACTAGTCATGCCCACAAATAGCCATTCTTTTTGAAAGACTTCTTCCATGTCGATTCTGAACATGTGTGGGTCGTTATAAAGCTGTGCGTCGAGTGAATAGTTGCTAGGACGTTTTTCTAGCAAGTCTGTCATGGCTGTTTTGGCTTCATCTAAGGAAGCATGGCGTACATTCAGTAGGTCGTGTTGATTCATCTTTCTGGGCCTTAATGACAAAAAGATTGATGGAATGCGTCTTTTGACTACGAGGCTATAGTCGCTTAATCAATAGGGAAAGAAATGACCATTAACGACAAGAGTTGATACATAAATCGACTCGCAATAGCTTGAGGTACCTAGTCTTGATCTAGCCTTGGCTGCCCTGAGCAACTAATTGTCGCGCAGAGTTAACTTACATTGATCAACAGGACCCAGAATGGCTCAAAACGGTGCCGCTCTTTGTAAGTCAAAGAGTAGATGCTCAACTTCAGGCACTTTACTTTAGGTGTGTGAATTTAATTAAGAGATTTCAATATGACCAACTCTTCTACTATGGTGAACGCTGATTATTTAGCACCTGTAAATACTCAGACTTGGGTAAATGGACGTCACAATGTTCGTTGTGTGAAGGTGATTCATGAAACATGGGATGTGCGCACGTTTTGCTTTATGGCGCAGCAACCGGTTATGTTCTTTTTTAAACCGGGACAATTTGTCACTTTAGAGTTGGAGATCGAAGGCAGGCAGGTGATGCGCTCTTACACGATTTCGAGCTCGCCTTCTGTGCCTTATAGCTTTTCTATTACGGTAAAGCGTGTGCCTGGTGGGGAGGTGTCGAATTGGCTACATGAGAATATGTCGGTCGGTTCTGAACTGGCAGTACATGGTCCTGTAGGTCAGTTTAATTGCATCGATTTTCCTGCTGAGAAAGTCTTGTTACTGTCTGGTGGTGTTGGGATTACGCCTGTTATGTCCATGGCGCGCTGGTGGTTTGATACTAATGCGGATGTGGATATTACCTTTATTCACAGCGCGCGTTCGCCAAGGGATGTGATCTATTCTCGTGAGTTAGATCATATGGCGGCGCGATTAGACAATTTTGGTTTGTATTTGATTGTTGAACGCATGGAGAACGGTCTGCCTTGGCAAGGATATCGAGGCTATTTGGATGCTTCTAAACTCGATATGATTTCCCCCGATTTTATGGAGCGAGAGATTTACTGTTGTGGCCCTGCGCCTTATATGAAAGCGATTCGTGCGCTGCTTCTCGATCGTGGCTTTGATATGTCGCACTATCATGAAGAATCGTTTGGTGCGACACCTGTCAATGTCGTGGAAGATGCCATTGAGCAAGCAGAAGTGGCTCAGGCGGAAGCCGATGCAGTTAATCAAGAGGACTTATTGCGCGTTGAGTTTATGGGCAGTGGTAAGAGTATTCAGGTCCTTGCGGGGGAAACCTTGCATAATGCTGCAGCAAAACTAGATCTCATGATCCCGAAAGCCTGTGGTATGGGGATTTGCGGAACTTGTAAAGTTTTGGTGAAAGAGGGCGAAACCCAGATGGATCATAATGGCGGGATTACCGACGATGATATTGAAGCAGGTTATGTTTTGTCTTGTTGTACGGTGCCTAAATCAAACGTGGTTGTGGAATATTAGAGATAGGCGATTTTTTATTAAATAAGCGTTCAATAAAAGCGCGATCTTGTTCTATATTAGTGCATGGTGTTATGTTCTACGTGTTGGTCTTTATTGAGGGTTAGGATGATTTACTCTCTAGAGTCGATAGGCATTGTGTGAATATACAATGTGATACCTTGGATTTTGTATCTCCTTAAAAATAATAAAGTGTTTTTACGGTTATTAGGAATGTCATCTAGAAATATGGTCTAGATTTTGCCTAGTAGTTAAGAAGCACAAATATGAGGACACTAATATGGTAATGGCAAATAACGCTACGCTCGCTTTTGATGCAAGAAGCACAACGAAGGTAGGTTTTCTATTGCTTGATCATTTTACGATGATTGCGCTTGCTTCTTCTATTGAACCGCTGCGTATGGCGAATCAGTTATCGGCAGAAGAACTCTATAGTTGGAGTTTGATTTCTGAAAATGGCCAGCCGGTTACCGCCAGTGACGGCTTGAGTTTGACACCTGATATGTCGATTGAAGACAGTACGGAGTTTGACCTCATTATTGTTGCTGGTGGTATCGATATTACTCGTACTTTTACCGCGAAGCAGGTTTCTTGGCTAATGAAACAATCGCGTAAAGGTGTCCAGCTTGGTGGTATTTGTACTGGCGCTTACGTGCTTGCTTATGCTGGCTTGTTAAATGGCTATCAGTGTAGCGTGCATTGGGAGTGTTTAACTGCTCTACAAGAAACCTTCCCCAAAGTTAACTGTAATAACAAGCTGTTCTCCATCGATAAAGATCGTCTGACGTCATCTGGTGGCAGTGCACCAATGGACATGTTTTTAAACATGATGACCAAGCAGCATGGTCCTAAATTATCTAATGCGATCTCCGATATGTTTATTTGTGATCGTATTCGTAATGAATCCGATCAGCAGCGTATGCCAATGCGTCAGTTTAATAGTGCAGGTGTTTGCACGCCGAAGCTGGTGGATGTGATCGAGTTAATGGAAAACAACTTGGAAGAACCCATTGAGCTAGATGAATTGGCGACTTTTGTTGACGTATCTCGTCGTCAAATTGAGCGCATGTTTCATCGCCATTTAGATTGTTCTCCGTCACGCTTTTATTTACGCCTGAGACTCGAACGAGCGCGTAAATTATTAAAACAATCGAATATGTCGATTGTAGAAATCTCCATGGCGTGTGGCTTTATCTCGACACCGCATTTTAGTCGCTGTTATCGAAAACACATTGGCGTATCGCCTCGTGATGAACGAAAAATTGCCTGGAAAGGTGAGGCGTCTGAGTCGCTTAAAATCGAAAAAGATGATGCGATTGTCTATATTCCTCATGCCCATGATGCGTTAAATCATTCGCATACTGAACCGAGTTATGGATCTGTTGCTGTTTAGGTTTACTGACTTAACATATTGAAAAGGAGCCTTAATCGGCTCCTTTGTTTATGTCTTGCTCTAAAACACGTTTAGTAAAGTAGAAATCAAAGTTATGGTTTGTTTTCGCAATACATAAGATCTTCTTTTCCTGTTGTGTTTCTTTCCTCACATAACCAATTTGAATACACAATATGATCATTATTAGATTGCACGATGAAAAACGGCTTGTTTTGTGCTGGTAACCAAGAGCTTAAATCTGTTGAGCGCTGTTTCGCTTTACCAGATGAATAGTATTGACCAGAGAACGGGCGCTTGTGCAGATAAAATAAATCGCTTTGCGTAGCTTCTGGCTGTTGTTTCCAAACGGCAAGTATTTTGTTTTCAGAGCGGTTTGGTATTAAATCAAAATGCAATACGCTGATTAGAGCGATAAGTAAAAATGGCGTTATGAATCCGGCTTTGTAGAGCCAGTTTTGTAATGGTCTTTGCTTATGAAGATGCGCTAATAACAGCGCCATTGCTGGCAATGCCGGCATCACGTAGCTCGCTAAAATGTTGCCGGAAAAACTGAACAGAATCATCGGTGACAACATCCAGAATAATAAGAAAGTGCCGAAACCATCTGAGCTTTCTTCGACATCTTTGTCGTCTCTTATAGAGCGAATCCATTGCCATATAATAAGGGGACTCCAAGGTAGCATAGAAGCTAACGCGTAAACCCAAATAGTGCCGCGTGTTCTTTCGTGTGCGCTGCCATACAAATCCCCTTGCCAGCCGCTGACAATGAAACGCTTAATGTGTTCACCAACGATGAAGTAATCTAGAAAACCTGGCGTTTTATATTCAGCAATGGCGTACCAAGGCACAGTAATAACGAGAAAAAGTAATGTGCCATATCCCCAAGGTAGAATGTTCCATAGTCTTTTCCAGCGGCCATTAGGAGTCAACCAAATAGTTAAACTTATGCCAATCAATACAATCGCCAATGGGCCTTTTGATAACATGCCTAATGCTAAACCGATAAAGAATAAATAACCCCAGATCTTGCCTTTATTACTCCAAGCTTGCCAAAAGCTAATCATGCTTAGGGCGATAGAAAAGGTGAGGGCCGTATCAGTCATTACCGCGCCACTTAATACGATAAACGATACGGTAGAGGCTAATATGCTGGCAGAAAAAATGCCCATTACTGAAGATTGAAAGTGGTCTTTTGCCAACTTGTACACTAACCAAATAACCGCTAATCCAACAATCAGGTGTGGTACTCGTGCGGCAAATTCATTGACGCCAAATAGGCTAAATCCAAGACTACTTAACCAAGTGAAAATTGGCGGTTTTCCCCAAAATGGCACATTGTAGTCAAACATCGGCGTGATCCAGTTGCCAGTTTCAAACATGATGCGTGCCATTTCGCCATAACGTGCTTCGGTGGTGTCCATTAACGGATAAAGAGATAAAGAAATAAAACGCAATGCCAAACAGCTAATTAATAGTATCAGCAGTAATTTGGCCGAGGGTAATGAGTAGGTCGGTTGTTGCATTATTCAGAGTCCGAGTATTTGAACGTGGGTTTTGTCATAGCGTCTTCCATGAGTACATACAACGGTCGTTGTTTGGACTCAATAAACAACCGTCCAACGTACTCGCCTAGTACACCAATGGATAAAAGCTGAATACCACCTAAAAATAAAACTACGAGTATTGTCGATGGATAACCTGCAACTGGATCACCCCAGACGATGGTTTTGGTGAAAATAATCAGAGCCATAATAAAGGCGATAGCCGATGTGGTTAATCCTGCCATAGTCGCCCAGCGTAATGGTTTTGTGCTGAATGAGGTAATGCCTTCCAATGCCAAATGAATCAGCTTTGGGTAATTCCACTTGGTGTCACCGGCCAAACGAGGGTCGCGGTCAAAGGTGAGGACTTTACGAGTAAAACCAGGCCAAGCAAGTAAACCTTTCATAAAGCGGGTCCTTTCTGGCAAAGTGTTAATAACGTTTACGACTTTTTGATCCATCAAACGAAAATCACCGACGTTTTCGGTAATTGGGTGATCGCTTATTTTGGACATAAAACGATAGAAGCAATGTGCGGTGGTGCGTTTTACCCAGCTCTCTCCATGGCGCTCGCGGCGTTGCATTTCGACGACTTGTACGCCATCTTGCCACGCTTGTACCATATCGGGAATGTATTCTGGTGGATCTTGTAAATCCGCATCAAGTAGAATGACACAGCGGCCTGAGGCTGCTTTCATGCCTGCGCTCATTGCGGCTTCTTTACCGAAATTTCTGCTTAATCTTAAGCTGCGTATTTGATGTAAGGGGTGTTTGAACTGACTCACCATTTTCCAGCTGTTGTCATTACTGCCATCATCGATGTAGATGATTTCACAATACTGTTGGAGTTTAGAAAGCGCTTCACAGACACGTCGATGGCAAACTGCCAATACATCCGCTTCATTTAGGAATGGAATGATTACTGATACGAGAGGCTGCGCCTTTACTGTAGGCTCCTTTGCCGCGGATTCAAAGTTCGCGTATTGTCTATATGGAATGGCGCTCATTGGCGTTCTCCTGAAACGGAAAAAAGTTCATGAGTACATCCTAATAACAGTGGTGTCGCAAAAAGGTGATTCACTTTTTTTTCACGCTTTTATGTGACAATTCGGCTTTATTAGCCCACTCTTTTTTTACAGCATTTTTTGATAATTGAGACGAATATGAAATTACTGTTAGTGGAAGACCATAAAGATATTGCCGGTGTGATTTTTGATTACTTTGAAATCAAAAACTATGTGCTAGATTACGCGAATAATGGTTTGCAAGGTTATGAATTAGCAAAAGCCGAACATTATGATGCCATTATTTTAGATGTAATGTTGCCTAAAATGGACGGACTAACGGTATGTAAATCATTGCGAGAAGCCGGTATTGATACGCCTATATTAATGCTGACAGCGCGCGATACCAAAGACGATATATTGACTGGTTTTGCCCATTTTGCTGACGATTATTTAGTGAAGCCTTTTGATTTGGAAATTCTTGATTCTCGATTGCAAGCTCTGGTAAGAAGACGAAAAGGCAGTGTCGCCAACCGTACGTTAACTTTTGGTAATTTGTCTTTGGATATGAATACACGAGTGTTGCAGCGTGAAGGTGGCCGATATTCTTTAAATCCTTCTCAATACACGATTTTAAAATGTCTTATTCAAAAAGCCCCTGATGTGGTGTCAAAAGATGAAATCTGCGATGCCTTATGGGGTGATGAAGAACCAGATAGCAAAGTGCTGCGTAGTCATATTTATCAATTACGCAGTTTGATTGATCGACCTTTTGAGCATGCTTATTTAAGAACCGTATCTAAGGTGGGTTATCGTCTTGTTGCTGAAGGTGATGAATGAAACAAATTAAAACTGCGAAACAGCTAACCTTCACTTATTTCTCAATCGTAGCGTTCGCGATTATAGCGTTTCACTTTTCTATGTTTACCTCAATGATCGAAAACATAGAAATGATTTATGCAGAAAATCGCATGTTAAAAGATAAAAATACGGCTGTTTCTTTATTAAATGGCACTGATTTAACACATGTTTCTGTGCCGCCTTTTTCCGAAGTGTACGTGGGTAAAGAAAATTTACCATCTGGTGTGGTTCTTGCTGCCAACGCCAAAGACGATAAGCCTTATGAATTAGACAAAGAATCAGATACGACATTAGAAATGTTTTCTATGCATTCTAGAGTGATGCTAAATGGCGAGTTGAAAGATATTTATGTGATTCATTACGATGAGATTTATGAAATCTCTGAAGCCCAGATGTTTGAAACACAGAGTACTCAACTTGTGTTGTCTCTGTTGTTGTTGATCGTCAGTTTGTGGGTGGTCATGCGAATCTCTGATCGCTTAACCAAACCGCTTGCCCAACTTTCTAAAAGTCTTGGCGAAAGAACGCCTGCCAATTTGTCTGCTATTGAGTTGCCAGAAGGGGCGGCGACAAGAGAAATTCGCCATTTAGTTGATAGGTTAAATAGCTACCAAAATCAAATTCGAGAGTTGATTCAGCGAGAGAGAGCATTCAACCGTTATGCGAGTCATGAGCTACGTACACCTCTAATGGTCATGAAGGGCGCGACAACGCTGCTTGGTAAATCTGATTCGAAGGAATTTTTAGAACGTCAACGAGTTCGCATGGTTCAAGCCTGTCAAGAGATGGAAGATTACATCACGACTCTGTTGTCTCTAACTCGAGATGAAGATTTGGCTGCTATTGCTTCGCGTGTTGTGCAGACAAGTGAATATGAAGACATTCGACAGACGCATTTGGGGTATCTCACAGGTAAATCTGTTGCGGTTGATATTGTTGAAAATGGTCAAATTATTACTAAATTACCTATTCCTACTTTTCATATTTTAGTGGGGAATTTACTGAAAAATGCCATGGCCTGTACTGAAGAGGGCTATGTGAATCTAGTGATATCAGATAATGAATTATCTATTGTCGATACAGGTTGTGGTTTGAGCGGCAAACCGGGCGGCGAAAGTTATGGTTTGGGGTTGATGATAGTGCGCGATATTTGCGCCAAGTATCATTGTTCGTTCTCTTTGGCGGATAACTGTTCAGCTGATAATGGTGCGCTAGGGTGCACTGCTACAGTCGTTTTTCCAAGTGATACACAATGTTCTCAATGATCTACGTATTTAAAAAATAGATAGATTGGAACCAATATAAGCATAAAACAATCAAGTTTATAGATGTTATGATGTGTGCATCAGTTACACTATTTCTTGATGGAGAAACATAATGAGCTCGTCAATTTTAAAACGAATTCCTCTGCAAATGTTCTGGCCTACATTTGATCCTTTTTTATTTTGTGCTTTCCATAATGATACTTACCCAAAAGCAAACGCATCTATGGGGCCTGATGCACCGCTAAATAATCGTCCATTGGGGCAAGACTTTGGCGGTATTGATGGTTGGCGTATGTATCACGGTAAAAGTATTCCTGGGTTTCCTGCTCATCCGCATCGCGGGTTTGAAACGGTAACCATTGTGAACAAAGGCTTTGTTGATCATGCCGATTCTATTGGTGCGGCTGGCCGTTATGGGGAGGGTGATACTCAGTGGATGACGGCAGGTGAAGGCGTTCAGCATTCCGAAATGTTCCCTTTGTTGAATGAAGAAGATGTTAATCCATTAGAACTTTTTCAAATTTGGTTAAATTTGCCAAGCAAGAATAAAATGGTGCCACCGCATTTCACCATGCTTTGGAATGAAGATACGCCAGTTGTTAAAGTGGCAGACAGTAAAGGTCTGGAAACACAAGTTAAAGTGGTTGCTGGCACGTTTCAAAATGTTGATCCTTCACCTTGTCCGCCTAATTCATGGGCGGCGGATAGTAAAAACGATGTTGCTATTTGGTTGATTGATTTGCCAGAAAACAGTGAATGGAACTTGCCTGCAGCGGTAGCTAATTTGAGCCGTACTTTGTACTTTTTTGAAGGTGAGAAGGTAACGTTAGATGGTGTAAATGCGTCTATTAATGAAGCTTTTGTCTTGAAAAGTGATTCCGCTTTGGTATTGCGTAATCAGGGCAAAAAAGCCAGATTCTTGTTGTTGCAAGGCCGCCCAATCGGTGAGCATGTTGAGCAACATGGTCCTTTTGTTATGAATACACGTGCAGAGCTACAGCAAGCGTTTCAAGATTATCAACGTACACAATTTGGTGGTTGGCCTTGGCCGCGCCATGATCAAGTGCATGATAAATCGAAAGGGCGATTTGCTGAATATAGCGCTGAACAAGCCAAGGCTTGATTGAATTGACAAGCACGGCCGATTAAAGCTTAGCGGGAGAAAACACCCAATAGCGTGAGAAAACATAATTGAGCATCATGCCAATTAATATGCCGGGTATCATGGCTAAATAAGGCCATAAAAGAGTCAGTGTAGAATTGGATGTTGCTGGTGGTTGAGATATTAATATTAGATAGCAACCCCAATTAGGCACAAAGGCAATAACAGAGCTGCCAAGAAATTGCATCCATTGCAGAGCGGCAGCCTTTTTGCTGTCGCTTTTTTTTTCTTGTTTGGGGTCAGTAAAAGTAATAGTGCGATTCCACCACCAGTTCGAGCTGGCTGCGACCCAAAATGCGAAACCACGAGCAACAAGATGCGGCAACCAAATGGAAAGCAGCAGCATACTGGCAAGGTCGACTAGAAAGCCAGCACCACCGACGATAGCAAAGCGTACAAAAGTATGTTTGAAAATTAAGTTCATGGTGGCATTCTAAGCAGCTGAACATCAAAAAAATATGAAACTATTTCTCTTGAAGAAATTTTTAATCTTAACGAAATAAAAGGACCGAAAATGAAAATACTTGCATTTGGTGCTAGTTCAAGCCGCCAGTCTATTAACAAGGCTTTGGCCGGTTATACAGCAAACCTTGTAGAAGGCGCGGAAGTGACACTTCTTGATCTTAATGATTTCGAAATGCCGCTTTTCAGTGAAGACTTTGAGAAAGAATCAGGTGTTCCAGCTCAAGCACAAGCTTTTGTAGATGCTATTGCTCAAACAGATGTAATCGTTGCATCTTTTGCTGAGCACAATGGTTCTTATTCTGCTGCTTATAAAAATATCTTTGATTGGGCATCTCGTATTGAAAAAGCCGTTTATCAAGATAAGCCAATTGCTGTGCTTTCAACATCTCCAGGACCTGGTGGTGCAAGTAGTGTACTTGCTCAAACTGTTAACAGCATGCCGTTTTTCAAAGGCAATATTGTTGGTAGCCTGAGTGTGCCTAACTTCTATAATGTAATGAAAGACGGTGAAGTTGTTGACGCTGCCATTAAGCAAGCCTTGTCGGATATTGTTGCTAAGTTTTAAGCTTTTAGTTTTAAGTATAAGGAGGCCAGATGAAACAATTTCGTTCATGTGATTGGTTGGGAATGGACTATCCGATTATTCAGGCACCTATGGCAGGCGTTCAAGACAGTGCTTTGGCTATTGTGGTCTCGGAAGCGGGTGGTTTGGGGTCTTTGCCATGCGCTATGCTAAGCGTGGATGATATTGCTCATCAGGTTTCCTTAATTAAAGCCTCGACGAATAAACCGTATAATCTGAATTTTTTCTGTCATGACACTTCAGAATACAATGAAATAAAGCATCAACAATGGCTAGCGTTGTTGAAACCGTATTTTGATAAGCTTTCAGGTCAATATGATGCGACCATAAAAGCCGCAACCCGAATGCCTTTCAGTCACGATATTGCCGATGTGATAGAAGACTTTGCTCCCCCCGTTATTAGTTTTCACTTTGGTTTGCCTGACGCTAAGTTGCTTGCACGGGTTAAAAGTTGGGGAACTAAGGTACTGTCTTCTGCGACAACACTTGAAGAAGCGGTTTGGTTAGAAGAAAATGGCGTGGATGGCATCATTGCGCAAGGTCTTGAGGCGGGAGGGCATCGAGGGATGTTTCTGTCGAAAGATGTTTCTACTCAAATTGGTTTGTTTTCACTATTGCCTCAAATTGTCGATCGAGTAAGTGTCCCTGTGATTGCAGCAGGCGGTATTTGTGATGCTCGTAGTATTAACTGCGCTTTGTCTCTGGGTGCGTCAGTAGTACAGATAGGGACTTCCTATTTGTTGTGTCACGAAGCTAAAACATCTCAACTTCATCGTGCTGCTTTAAAAAGTCAAAGAGCCCATCATACGGCTTTAACCAATGTTTTTACTGGGCGACCTGCACGAGGTATTGCTAATCGTATTATGAAAGATCTTGGCTATATGAATTCCAGTGTGCCAGATTTTCCTTATGCATCAATGGAAATGGCGCAATTGAAAAATTTGGCAGAGAAGCAGAATTTGGATGATTTTTCTTCTTTGTGGAGTGGGCAGAATGTGTCAGGTTGCCAAGAAATATCCGCTTTTGATTTGACCAAACAATTCGCTGAGGCCTGTCGAATTGTTTCCTAATTATTCCTATATGGAATCCAAAATATAAGTTTTATTCCTTTTACAAATACATGTCTTAACCTCATGCTAGCGCTTTCAAATTTGTGAGATAAGGCGTTGGCATGTGGATCTTTATTACTCTGTTTGCAGCAGGTTGTCAGTCGGTTCGAACGGCGTATCAAAATACTCTGGCTCGTGAAACTGGGTTTTTACATGCCACTATGTCGCGTTCTTTATATGGCTTGCCATTAGTCAGTGTGTATCTTGTTATTTGTTGGCAGCTATTTGGTTGGGTATCTGTCGAAAAAAATCTAGTTTTTGTCATCGCGGCAAGCATTTGTGCCATTACTCAGATTATGGCGACGTATTTTATGTTGCGAGCCTTTCAGGCTGGTAGTTTCGCATTGGGAACCTTGTTGTCTAAAACAGAAGCGGTTTTGGCTGCGTTAATTGGTTTGCCTCTACTGCATTATACTTTGACCATGGGAGCGTGGTTTGGCATTGCTTTTGGTGTGTTAGGGGCTATTGTAATGAGTGTTAAGTGGAACAATATTAGACAAGCGCACAAGGACGTATCTCTTTTACTTGGGCTTGCTAGTGGTTTGTGTTTTGCTATTACCTCGGTAACATCGTCTATCGCCAGTCATTCTTTATCTGGTTCTCTGATTACTAGTGCAGGCGTCACGCTTTGGTATGTTTTAGCTTTGCAATCTATTATTTTGTGTGGCATTCAGATTTATAAAAGCAAAGATATTTTAGCTCCGTTTAAGCATGAATTTGCGTTAAGTTGTAAGGTAGGTGTCTTAAGTTCTCTAGGGTCAATTGGTTGGTTTACTGGTTTTGCTTTGGTTAATCCAGCTTTGGTGAAAACGTTAGGGCAGATTGAAATAATCGGAACCTTGTATTATTCAAAAGTTCGTTTTTCTGAAAAAATGACGACGCAGCAATGGATTGGTGGCGCAATGATTGTGATCAGCGTTATCTTAGTAGTGACATCGACGATTAAGTGAGGGATATATGGAATCCAATAAGATCAATTATGTTGAATTACCAGCGCGTGATTTGGCGTTAAATAAAGCCTTTTTTAGTCAAGTGTTTGGTTGGGGGTTTAGAGATTACGGCCCAGAATATTCAGCGTTTGAAAATGCAGGATTAGATGGAGGCTTTTTTCAAGCGAACTTTTGTTCAAGACCACAAAATGGCGCGGCGTTGATTATTCTGTATAGTAATGAACTTGAAGTCGTATTTGAAAAAGTACAAGCGGCGGGTGGAACGATTGAACAAGTAATTTTTGACTTCCCTGGTGGTCGTCGTTTTCACTTTCTAGATCCGTGTGGTAACGAATGGGCGGTGTGGAGTGAGCCTGCTTAACATTTTAATCTGCTCGTTTTAATCTGCAAATAAACATAACCGGACTGAATTCAAAAACAAACTCTGTCCGGTTATTGTGCCTGCCTATTTGTTTCCTCTAGTCATCGTTATTGGAGAGTAAACTCGCCACAATAATTAGTGTTCCACTTTTCTAGTATGCCGTAATAGCTTTCACCTGTAGCAATGAGCCAATGGAGCTTGCAGAAGGCTGCTTCTAGGGTCATGTCTCTACCACTCAAAACGTTCATAGAGGATAAGATAGATCCCGCTGCATACGCTCCCTGAGACACTCCACCGTGTAGGCATTGGGTCAGATTTACAATGTTTTTCTTGCGCAGCATAGCCTCTGTTAAGAATGATAAAAACGCTGGGTTTTGATCCGGTACATTACCTGCACCATAAGTTAGCAGAACAATTGCCTTGCAGTTATCGTCGTCCAAGAGGCTTAAATAAATGGCAACTGGTTGACTAGGGTGCAGTGTAACCACTCCAACCGCACCAGTTTTAAAGCTGACAATATTGTTTTCAAGTAATGTTGTTACGCTCTCGTCATTACTTTTAATCATGCGATTTGGATAAAGCTGCATGCCAATCGCTAATTCACCTAACAAATCGTCATTTGGGGTATGGAAGGCTTCAAATCGACCGCTGCTAATTTTTTGGATGCGATTGCCGCGCATTAGTTTGCCATCAAAAACCAAGCTTACGTCTGCTATCCTATGAGAAATTGCCAATGATAGGGCAGCTTGTAAATTTGAAGTGGCATCACTTCGGTTCATCCCTAACGGAATTTGAGAGCCTGTTAGAATGATGTTTTTAGTGCAGGCGCCTAGCATGAAAGACAAGGCAGAGGCTGTGTACGCCATTGTGTCCGTACCATGAAGAATCACAAAGCCATCATAGTCTTGCCAATGAGTTGCAAGAATAGACACTAGTTTGGTCCAGTGCTTTGGCGTTATATTGGCGCTGTCAATTAAAGGTGAAATTTCCAGCACTTCAAAAGAGGGAAGAGTGTTTATGCTCATCCCTAACGCCATTTCTATACGCTCTTGCAAACCAGAAGCAGGGGCTAAGCCCTGCTCTGTTTGAATCATGCCTATGGTACCACCTGTATACAAGATGAGTACTTTTGCGCTCATATTACAACCTTGCTAGGGGAAAGCATGGATTGTGGGCTTAGCAAAATATTCACCTGCTCTTCCGTTAGCAGGTTTTCTTCAATTACCAAGGCTTTTACTGTGTTGCCAGTGTGCAGTGCAGTATTAGCAATGCGAGAGGCATTAGCATAACCAATATGCGGAACCAGTGCAGTAATGATACCGATACTGTTTTCTACGTGGCCAGCGCACACTGCCTCATTGGCTGTGATGCCGCGTATGCAGCGAGTTTCCAGCATTTGGCAGGCTTCTTTAAGCATTTTTAACGAATTTAGTACGTTATAAATGATCATAGGTTCCATGGCGTTCAACTGTAATTGACCCGCTTCAGCCGCTAGAGTTACAGCAAGATCAGACGCGATGACTTGATACGCAGTTTGGTTCATCGCTTCAGGAATCACAGGGTTTACCTTACCTGGCATAATGGAAGAGCCTGGCTGCATTGGTGGTAGGTTTATTTCGCCTAAACCTGTACGAGGTCCACTAGATAGCAAGCGCAAGTCGTTGCTCATCTTGCTTAGTTTAATGGCAAGACGCTTCAAAATGCCGGAGAAAAATACAAACGCACCCATGTCTGATGTTGCTTCGACTAAGTTGCTGGCAGGTACGAGTGGTTTTGTTGAAATAGTTGCTAGTTTTTCTACTACTAGTTTGGCATAACCTTCAGGTGTATTGATGCCAGTACCGATTGCAGTACCGCCAAGGTTTACTTCGCAAAGTAGTGCGCAGGCTTCACTGATGCGGTCGATATCTTCACCAAGGGTAACAGCAAAGGCATCAAACTCTTGGCCTAATGTCATTGGTACTGCGTCTTGAAGCTGCGTACGTCCCATTTTTACGATGTGCGCGAATTCACGAGCTTTGGCTTCTAATGCTTCTTTTAGTGATGCAAGGCTTGGTACAAAGTTGTCGGCAGCAAACTGAATGCCCAAGCATGCTGCCGTTGGGTAAGCGTCGTTGGTGGATTGTGAGCGGTTTACGTCATCGTTTGGGTGTAGGAACTTGTATTCGCCTTTCTCATGCCCTAATTTCATTAGTGCAATGTTGGCAATAACTTCGTTGGCGTTCATGTTGGTTGAAGTGCCTGCACCACCTTGAATTACATCAACAATGAATTGATCGTGATATTGACCTTGGATCAAATCTTGGCAGGCATAGACAATGGCATCGGCTTTTTCAGTTGTTAGTAGTTTCATTTCTTGGTTGGTTCGAGCTGCAGCCGCTTTTACCATTGCCAAGGCTTTAATCAATTCAGGAAAGTGAGAAATAGGAACGCCAGTAATCGAGAAGTTTTGAGCTGCACGCAATGTCTGTATACCATACAACGCGTCAGCGGGAACGTCCATATTGCCAAGTAAATCGTATTCAGAGCGAGTATTCATGATGTTCTTCCTGACGCCTCACCGGATCACGATGAGGCGTAATTTAAGTTGGTTTATTGGTGGTTATTTTCGTTATTTGGCCAAGACTCTTGGTCTAGATCCAAATCGGCGAAACGGTTTGCTTCAAACGTTGGCACTTTATTACCTTGTTTGCGCTGATCATCAAAGTCTTTCATAACGCGTTTAGCAACTTTAAATAACAGAGCTAGAGCAAATAAGTTAACGAGCGCCAATAGACCCATGCTCAAATCTGCAAAGGCGAACACTGTTCCTAGATCAAGGATAGCACCCGTGCAGCAAAGGCAAATGATGATGACGCGGAAGGCATTCATGTAGAAGCCATGATTGTCTGATTTAGTTAGGTAGCTAACGCTGTTTTCGCCTAAGTAGTAGTTGTACAAGATGGTACTAAAACCAAATAGCAGCAGAGCAATACTGACGAACATACGGCCATAATCGCCCATGTGAGTTGCCAATGATGCTTGAGTTAGAGCTACGCCTTGAACAGTTTCAGTGCTGCTTGGATCATAAGCGCTACCAAGAAGGATAATCAGTGCAGTACAAGTGCATAATACGATCGTGTCGATAAATACAGAGAAGGCTTGAACGATACCTTGGTTCGCTGGGTGTGGAATATAAGCAACCGCTGCAACGTTTGGTGCGCTACCAAGACCCGCTTCGTTAGAGAATAGGCCGCGTTTTACACCCATTAATATAGCGGCACCAATACCACCGCCAAATGCTGGCTCTAAGCCGAACGCGCTTTTAACTATCATAATCAAAGTATCTGGAACCGCGCTTAGGTTCATCGCAAGAACGATAAGAGCAATTAACAAATAGCCGCCAGCCATAATAGGGACTAGTATTTCAGCTACTTGCGCAATACGTTTAACGCCGCCAAAAATAATCAGGCCAACAATTAGTGCCATACCGATGCCGCTGTAGTAAGGCTGGATGCCAAATGCGTCTTCTAATGAGGTAGCGACAGAATAAGATTGCAAGGTCGTGAAGGCGATACCGAAAGTGGCTAATAGTAAGATTGAATACAGTACGGATAACCATTTCCAATTTTTACCTAGACCGCGTTCAATATAAAATGCTGGGCCGCCACGGAAAGTACCGTCTTTTTCTGCAGCTTTATAGGTTTGTGCTAGCATACATTCGACAAAGCTGGTTGCCATGCCCATTAGGCCAACAACCCACATCCAGAAAATTGCACCTGGGCCGCCAATCGTAATCGCAACCGCAACACCAGCAATATTACCGCCGCCGACACGGCCCGCTACAGATAAAATTAAAGCTTGGAATGAGCTTAAATGTTTGCCATCAGCTTCATGATGTTTTGCGGTAAGAATGCCGAACATATTGCCGAAATAGCGAAATTGTACAAAACGGGTTGCAATGGTAAACCAGATACCAATGCCGATTAATACAGCGATAAGAACCTTGCTCCAAAGCAAGTCGGTGAGAAGAGATAGCATGGGAACTCCTACTTTTTTAGATTTATTATTTAGTTTTATTTGGTAGTGCTAAGAAGTTCATTGGAACGAAAAATTAGTAGGAAAGGCAGTTCGTAAAAAGTCGCTATTTGGTGCTATTTGATGCTTCTATAGCGTCAACTAGCATCATATTTAGCGTGTTTTTGGTGAGATTATTTATTACACTGCTGAGTTGTTGGGTGAGTGAATTTTGGTATCGATTGAATGGGAATAATCATGGTGCAGCATTTTGCTGATAATCTGCAGTTGTTATGTAGTTACTACAAATCGGTGGCGGATGTATGTCGTCGACTAAATATCAATCGTGCTCAATTTAATCGTTACTTAAATGGGACGACGGTGCCGAGTAGTAGTACTCGGCGTCGTATAGGAGAGTTTTTTGGTGTTGAGCCTAGTGAGATGGCGTTGCCACACGATCAATTTGTTAAATTGGTTCAAGCACGACCTATTCGTCAGAGTGAGGACGTAAAAAGTCTTACGCCTGAGCAGCAGCAATTTAATCAGCTGAATCAATCTGGACAGCATGGTTTAGCTAAGTACTCTGGTTATTACTTTGAATATTATCTTTCCATGGCGTGCCCAGGAAAAATTTTACGCACCTTGGTTCATATAGAGTCTCAAGGTGACAAAACTTACTATCAGCGTACTGAGCGTCTGAATCCTCGTAATTTAAAAAAATCTTTTCATGGTATTTATAATGGTGTGGTGCAGCTCTTATCGGATCGATTATTTTTAATTGATTATGAACGTCAGACTCATGTTGAGATGACGCAGACGATTCTTTATCCTTCTTTTCAAAATCGTGTCGAGCGATTAACTGGATTGCGTTTAGGTGTATCAGGAAGCGGTGAAAGAGCACCATGTTGCGCTCGAGTTGTCTATGAGTACTTAGGTTTGAATATCAATAAAAAGCGTGCAGTTGCTCAATGTGGATTGTATGACGTAGACAGTGATCTGATAGATGAGGATATTTGCCAGTCAATCAAAAATGATATGAAAGAAGGTGACTGGCATTTTAGAGCGAGATTTTAAGCGTCTTTTGTTTCGCTTGTTTCAGAGGCTTCTGCGTCAACATGCGTGCTTGGATTTGCAGCAGCTTCTGCTTCCATTTTTGCGCGCTCAGCTTTAGAAATGTACTTAGGCTTAGCCTTTTTAGGGTTAACCTTTAAGTTAGCTTGCTTCATACGCTTATCATAAATGTCTTTGATTTTTTTGCGGCGATTCATGTTTTGTTCCTAAAATGACGCTGTTGTCCCAGAATAGCATTCAAGGAACGAAAAAAAAGCCCTGATCAATGATCAGGGCTTTTTATGTTGGTACCAGTAGGCGGACTCGAACCGCCACACCCGAAGGCAACGGATTTTGAATCCGTCGTGTCTACCAATTCCACCACACTGGCCTTGAAAAAGGTGAGGCGTATTCTAGAGTATTTATAAGATAAGTCAACGGCTATACGTATTATTTTTTATCTTTTTAACAAGTAGTGGCTTGGAAGTACCTTTTTGAGAGGATTTTCGCTAGAATGCTGGGTCGTTTTTTCTAGGTAGCTTTCTTTTCATGCTCGTTTCCGATTATCACTTTGATTTACCTGATTCACTGATCGCTAATTACCCTATGCCTGATAGAACAGCCAGTCGGTTGTTGCATCTTGATGGTCCTAGCGGTGACGTGGTTCATCGTCAATTTCCAGATGTGTTGGATTTGGTTCAACCCGGTGACTTGATGGTGTTTAACAACACTCGAGTTATTCCTGCGCGGGTATTTGGTCAAAAGGAATCTGGCGGGAAAGTTGAGGTACTGGTTGAGCGAGTTATTAATACGAATGAAGCGCTGGCTCATGTTCGTGCAAGTAAGTCGCCAAAAGAAAACAGCAAGCTGATTTTGGGGCAAGATAAAGGTGAGCAGATTGAAGCGACTATGGTTGGTCGTTCAGGTGCGTTGTTCCACCTTGTTTTTAATGAGCCTGTGTTGGATGTCTTGACGCGTGCTGGTCATATGCCGTTGCCGCCTTATATTGAGCGTCCTGATGAAGACAGTGATCAAGAACGTTATCAGACGGTTTATAATCAAAAGCCCGGTGCTGTTGCGGCACCGACTGCTGGTTTGCATTTTGATGATGCTTTGCTTGAAAAGCTAAAGGCAAAAGGCGTTGAGATAGCATTTGTTACCCTACATGTTGGTGCTGGAACATTTCAGCCAATGAAGGTCGAAAATGTAAAAGACCACATTATGCACGCTGAATACGTAGAGGTTGAACCTAGTGTAGTTGAGCAAGTTAAAGCTGCTAAGGCTCGTGGCGGACGAGTTATTGCTGTTGGTACGACCAGTGTTCGTAGTCTTGAGTCGGCAAGCCAGAGTGGGGAAATAGCGCCGATGCAGGACGACACCAGTATTTTTATTTACCCAGGTTACGAATTTAAAACAGTGGATGCTTTGGTGACGAATTTTCATTTGCCAGAGTCAACACTGATTATGCTAATTAGCGCTTTTGCGGGTTATGACCATGTGATGGCCGCTTATAAAAAAGCAGTTGAGCAGAAATATCGATTTTTTAGTTATGGTGATGCCATGTTTATTACACGAAATGCGCAGGCTAAAGGCCCGCAAGGTGAGGAATAAGACGTATGTCTGATAAGCGTCCAGAATGTTTTATGGATTTTGAACTTCACACTACGTCAGGAAAGGCGCGTCGTGCTACCTTGACGTTTCCGCGTGGAAAAGTTGAAACGCCAGCTTTTATGCCTGTTGGTACTTACGGTACGGTGAAGGGTATGTTGACCAAAGATATCGAAGAAATTGGTGCTGATATCATTTTGGGAAACACTTTCCATCTTTGGTTGCGTCCGGGAACAGATGTTGTGAAAGCACATGGTGATTTGCATGATTTCACTCAATGGAAAAAGCCAATCTTAACAGACTCTGGCGGTTTTCAAGTGTTTTCGCTTGGCGAAATGCGCAAAATTACCGAAGAAGGCGTTAGCTTTCGTTCGCCAATTAATGGTTCGAAGGTGTTTTTAAGTCCTGAAATCTCCATGCAAGTTCAACGCGATCTTGGCTCTGATATTGTGATGATTTTCGACGAATGTACGCCTTATCCAGCGACGCCAGAAGTGGCCGCTAAGTCCATGCGTATGAGTTTGCGTTGGGCGCAACGCTCGAAGGATGAGCACGGTGACAGTCCATCTGCGTTATTTGGCATTATCCAAGGCAGTATGTATGAAAACCTTCGAGATGAGTCTCTAGAGGGGCTGGTGGATATTGGTTTTGATGGTTATGCGATTGGCGGATTGTCAGTTGGTGAGCCTAAAGACGAAATGATGAAGGTGTTAGATCACACCACGCCAAAAATGCCTGAAGATAAACCTCGCTATTTGATGGGCGTCGGCAAACCAGAGGATTTGGTTGAAGGTGTTCGTCGTGGTGTTGATATGTTCGATTGCGTTATGCCAACGCGTAATGCGCGCAATGGTCATCTGTTTACTTCAGATGGTGTAGTTCGTATTCGTAATGCTCAATATCGTCACGATGTTGGCCCATTAGATAAAGAATGTGATTGTTACACTTGTAAAAACTTTTCTCGGTCTTATTTACATCATTTGGATAAGTGTCAAGAAATGGTAGGGGCGCAATTAAATACAATTCATAACCTACGATATTACCAAACACTCATGGCGGGATTGCGTCAGGCGCTCGATGAAGGTAGATTTGACGCCTTTGTTGATGAGTTTTATGCAAAGCGAGGCCTAGAAACGCCAGCTTTGAGTGAATAATAAACAAAATTATGCAAATTCCTTTACAAAAGGGTTCGCAACAGTTTCATAAACCATTGGAGAGTTAACACCATGATCGCATTGATCTCACCAGCTTACGCTGAAGGCGGCGCAGCAGCAGATACAGGTATTTTTAACCTAGTGCTTCTTGCAGGCTTCGTTGTCATTTTTTACTTCCTTATGTGGCGCCCACAAGCGAAACGTGCAAAAGAGCATAAAAACTTGATTGCATCTCTAGCGAAAGGTACTGAGGTAGTAACTGGCGGTGGTGTACTAGGTAAAGTGTCTAAAGTAGACGATAACTATGTAGTACTTGAAGTATCTGAAGGCATCGAAATGAAGTTTCAAAAGTCTTCAGTTGCTGCTGTTTTGCCTAAGGGAACGTTAAAGTCAATTTAACCTTCTTTGAAAAGCGCCTTCCTAGGCGCTTTTCTTCTTTATCGATCCATTTAATTTTTTAGGTGTAAAGGAATTTTCATGCTTAACAAGTATCCCTTGTGGAAGTATTTGCTAATTCTTCTTGTTTTGGCTTTGGGGCTACTGTATGCCTTCCCAAACCTTTATCCGGATGATCCAGCGCTACAACTATCTACCCAAAAAGCGACTGCTGTTGTTGATGAGCAGGCTTTGCAAAAAGCGAAAAGTGCGCTTTCAAAAGCGAATATAGATTTAAAAGAAGCAGAGCTTACCTCTGCTGGCGGTACCTTACGCTTTAATAGCGGTGAGGACCAACTTGCTGCTAAGCCGGTTGTGGCGGCAGCACTGGGTGATGATTATGTAACTGCGCTTAACCTTGTTCCTACGACGCCGGAATGGTTGTCTTCCTTAGGTGCTGGCCCTGCGAAGCTAGGTCTTGATTTGCGTGGTGGTGTGCATTTCTTGTTAGAAGTGGATACGCCTGCAGCGTTAAAGCAAAAGCTTGAAGTTAGCGCTAGTGAAATGAAGGCGGCATTGCGAAAAGATCGTGTGCGTTATCGCAGTGTTGATATTGAAGACGGTGTGCTTTCGATTCGCTTCTTGCAGCAGCCTGACTTGGCCACGGCAGAAACCTTGCTGAAGAAAGATTTTTCTGAGTACCGCTATGCTACTCGTGAAGATGGCAGTGATTTTTACTTAGATGTGAGTTTTACTGAAGCTGCTAAGAAAGAAATCGAATCTTATGCGCTACAGCAAAACTTAACGACATTGCGAAACCGTGTAAATGAACTAGGTGTTGCTGAGCCTTTGGTTCAGCGTCAAGGCAGTAACCGTATTGTTGTCGAGCTGCCTGGTGTTCAGGATACTGCGGCAGCGAAACGCATTATCGGTGCAACAGCCAACCTTGAGTTCCATTTGGAAGCGGGTCTGGAGGACAAAGGTGCAGACATTGAAACCTTGTCTTTCCGTGATGGCAGTGGTCGCACAGCGCGTCTAGAGCGTGATCTTATTATCACTGGTGACAGTGTTTCTGATGCAAGTTCTTCTTTTGATGAAAACGGTCGCCCACAGGTAAACATTAGTTTGGATGCCAAAGGTGGTAAGCAGATGAGTAAAGTGACTCGTTCTGCTGTTGGTCGAAATATGGGTGTTGTGTTTATCGAGCATAAGTCTCGTAGTCGTTTTGTCGAGAAAGACGGCAAAATGGAAGAAGTGCGTAGAAGTTACAGTGAGAAAGGCATCATTTCTTTGGCGACAATTCAAACGACGCTGGGGAATTCATTCCGTATTACGGGTCTAGACAGTCCTCGTGAGTCTTCTGAGTTGGCTTTGTTGCTTCGTGCTGGTGCCTTGGCTGCGCCAATTTACTTTGTTGAAGAGCGTACCATTGGGCCTAGTTTGGGTGCAGAGAACATTAAATTAGGTGTTGATTCTGCCCAAATTGGTTTGTTGGTTGTTATGGTGTTTATGCTGCTTTATTACAAGGTGTTTGGTCTTTTTGCCAATATCTCGTTAGCATTAAATATTGTGTTGCTGATGGCGTGTATGTCTTTGCTTTCCGCTACGCTTACCTTGCCAGGTATAGCTGGTATTGTATTGACGATGGGGATGGCGGTGGATGCAAACGTGTTGATTTTCTCGAGGATAAAAGAGGAATTAGCAAGTGGAGTGCCGAATCAGCAAGCGATTCACTCTGGTTTTAACCGCGCATTTACGACTATTTTTGATGCCAATATCACCACTTTGTTGGTTGCTGTGATTTTGTTCGCGGTAGGAACTGGGCCTGTTAAAGGTTTCGCAGTGACATTGTCGCTGGGTATTCTTACTTCTATGTTTACGGCAATCGTTGTAACTCGTGCACAGGTTAATCTTGTGTATGGTGGTCGTAAAAACAAGAAACTGTACATTTAGGAGAACGCCATGAAAGTGACAAATATTCCGTTTATGGCAATGCGTAAGATCGTAGCTGTCTTTTCGCTTACGCTGATACTCATCTCTCTTGGCTCTTTGGCAACAAAGGGACTACAGTTTGGGTTGGATTTTACTGGTGGTACATTGATTGAGGTGTCTTATAAAGAGGCGCCACAGTTAGATGATGTACGTACGCTACTGGGTGATAATGGCTACTCTGATGTCGTTGTGCAGAACTTTGGTTCGCCAACTGATGTTGTGGTTCGTATGGCAAATTCCTACACAGCGACCCTTGGTGATGAAGTGTTATCTACACTTCAAAATAATGGGACGACTGATGTATCTCTACAGCGCTCTGAGTTTGTGGGTGCGCAAGTAGGTGAGGAATTACGTGAGCAGGGTGGTCTGGGTATGTTGCTTGCCTTGGCCATTGTGATGATTTACGTAGCTGTGCGTTTCCAGTTTAAGTTCTCTGTGGCATCCGTTGCGGCTTTGATTCACGACGTAATTATCACGTTAGGGTTCTTTTCTATCTTCGAGGTAGAGTTTGATCTTACAGTACTGGCAGCGTTGCTTGCTGTGGTCGGTTACTCTCTGAACGATACGATAGTGGTGTGTGACCGAATTCGTGAGAATTTCCGTATTATGCGCGATACGAAGCCCTATGATTTGGTGAATGATTCTATCAATCAGACGCTTGATCGTACTTTGATAACATCATTAACAACGTTGTTTGTGTTGGTTGTTTTGTTTGTTATGGGCGGCGAAGCTATTCACAATTTCTCTATGGCGTTGTTGGTAGGGATTGTGATTGGTACTTATTCTTCTATCTTCGTGGCAGCAAATTTACTACTAGCGATGGATGTTAAGCGAGAGGATTTAATCCCCGCGCCAAAGGCGGAATTGGAAGACGATCTGCCTTAGGTGGTGAGTTTATTTTACACATAAAAAAGCCTGCTTCGAGCAGGCTTTTTTATGTGTTTTCTTTTGTGATAGTTATTTATCGGCAATTTTGCCAAAATGCATGCCCATTTTTGTTGGGGTTTCTGCTTGCAGAGATTCCTCCCAATTAACGGCATTTTTTCCAAATAAAACGATAGCTGTTGATCCTAGTTTGAATCGTCCCATTTCTTCGCCTTTTTTGATTTCAATGTTATTTAGTTCTTTGTAGTCCCAAGTAACGACGTTCTTATTGAATGGCGTTACTTGTCCAGCCCATACTGTTTCTATGCTAGCAACTATCATAGCCCCTACTAATATAACGGCCATTGGGCCTGCTTCTGTGTCAAATAGGCATACTGTACGTTCATTGCGTGCGAAGACGCTAGGTATTTGCTCTGCTGTCACTTTGTTGACTGAGAATAGCCTGCCTGGGATGTGGATCATTTTTGTCAGTTTGCCAGTTAGTGGCATGTGGACTCGATGGTAATCTTTTGGAGATAGGTAAACGGTCGCAAAAGAGCCGCCAAGAAATTGATTTGATAGAGAGGCGTCGCCACCCAAAAGGCTTGTTAGGCTATAGTGGTGTCCTTTTGCTTGTAGGATTGTGCCGTGCTCTATTTTGCCAATTTGGCTGATTGCGCCGTCAGCAGGGCAGGCGATGCCGTTATCTTCATCGCAGATTGGGCGTAGCTCTGGGCGAATGGCTCGGGTAAAAAAATCGTTAAAGTTACGGTAAGATAGTGGGTCATTATTGATCGCCTCAGACATATCTACTTGGTATTTTTTTACAAATTGGCCAATAAATGTGTTTTTAACCCAGTTGTTTTCGCATTCGGCTATTTTTCCAATAGCGCGAGACAGTGTTTTTTGCGGGGTGATGTGTTGAGCAAATGCAAAAAGTTGATCTTTAGTCACGTTATTTATCCTGATATTTGTGAATTTATAGTATGTTGTGGCTGATTAAAGACACGATCTGTTTTAGGTTTTTATAATCTATTTCGTTGAATTCGGTGCGGGTTTCTAACCAAAATATCGCTGTTTCATCTTTTGAGGTTTGTGTTGATGCCAGAATAAGGTGGCTATTTGCGTCAATTATTTGATCAGATGTGTGTGGTAAATCTTTTAGTAAATTATCAAGTTTTTGTCCAAATATGTGAATGGCAGAGCGTTTGTCGGACAGTTTTTTAAACACGCTTGATGGTGCGCTCCATTGGATGGCTTTGATGATATCTATATTGTAGCCAAATTGGTACATGGGGGCGGTTTTGTTATTTGAGTGTTTAAAAATAATGCTGTGTTGTGCATTTGGTATAGCTTGCTTGATGGTTTTTAGAGCAAGTCCTGTTTTTTGTTTTGTGTCGTATTCTTTATTTTGCTTGAGTGCTTTTTTGAGTGCTGCAATAGGGGATAAAGATGTTTTAGGTTTTGATCTTGTTTTGCCTAAATATAAATCAGGATCAAGTAATTGTTGCGCAAGTGGGATTTTTCCGCCGTTGTTAAATAAGGTTGCGGCTTCAGTGCTTGCGAAGTGTGCTGTTTTGATGATGTCGCTCAGTCGCTTGTGCATTACCGTGGCAACAACGCGATAGAAAAATGGCAGGTTTTTGGAGTCCCATCGCATTAGGCTGGCTTCATGGGCAACCTTGTTTGCGCAGTACGAAAAAATAAGTGGATTATTTACTAAAATGGTCAGTCTTTTATCTTCGGTGAAACCAGGTAGCTCGTCTGGATGGTTTGCTAGATGTGCCAGTGCTTGTAGCTCCTTTGCGTTCGGTATGTGCTTGGTTAAAAATGATTCTATGACTTTGTTTGGTGTGTGCCAATGGTTGCATAGATGGACGGTGAGCTCATCTATGCGACACCCCAAAATGTTTAGCTCGGCTTGGCTGGCTTTTTCGCCTTGCTGTATTCTTTGCTTTAGGGCTGCCATGGTTGGGTAGGCATAGAACCACAATAGCCACCTTGCAGAATCTCGAAATAGTGTTATCCAGAAAATATCATCTTCTTGGCTGGTTAGTTTTTCAATTGACCAGTGTCTGGCAATGGTTGCTGCTTCATAGCTGGTTTGTATCTCGCTTAAAAAGGCAACTAAATGTGGAGGTTTTTTTTGGGTGTTGAGCTCGTAGGGGGCAAAGTGTGAAAGTAGTTTTGCAATGCCGTTCATTCCCACCATGGCAGCAGCATGAAAAGGCGTTTTTATTTCATTGTTTTTATTCGGTATGATGCGATTTGCTTCATTTAGAATAGCGAAAGCTAGCAGTGGGTCTGAGGCTATATTTGCTTGCATTCCATCAAGAGTGTCTTCTGTTCTTTTAATTTGAGTTTTTAGGCGAGCTAAATTAACTGCTCTAACAGGAAATTTTTTATTTTTAAGAAAATGTAGCCATTCATTTAGGCCAGAAGGTGACTTGTCTATCATAGCTGGTTACATTAGTGACTCGGTTGTAGGTAGTTTTTAAATGCTCTTATATTTTTGATCTCATTAATCATACTGTATATTGAGGTAAGAGCATACTTTGTCGGTATTAAGGAAGAGAATATGTTTGCATTAGCTGGCTTGCTAGTGGTTATTGTTAGTGTGGTATTTGGCTATTTGGCATCTCACGGGAATTTGTTGGCGTTATGGCAGCCTTTTGAAATAGTCATTATTTGTGGTGCTGCTTTAGGTGCTTTTATGGTGGCGAACCCATTTATTGTGCAGAAAAAAGTGTTAACTATGTTGCCCCAAGTTATTTCTGGTAGTCGGCACAATAAGAAATTTTATTTGCAGTTGCTAGGGTTGATGTATTGTTTATTTCAGAAAAGCCGACAGGAAGGTTTTTTGTCCATCGAAGACGATATTGAGTCGCCTTTTACTAGTGAATTATTTAATCGTTTCCCTGATGTGGTTCGTGACCATGAAGTGGTGGATTTTTTGACAGATAACTATCGTATCTTCACATTAACGGGTCTGCCTGCTTATGAAATAGAAGCCATCATGGATAATGAAATTGAGCAAATTCAAGAAGAATTGGTTGCTCCAAGTCATGCTCTAACTCGGGTAGCTGAAGGTTTGCCAGGTTTTGGTATTGTTGCTGCAGTGTTGGGTATTGTTATTACCATGGGATCTATTGGTGGTCCGTTAGAAGAGATTGGGGCGCATGTGGCTGCCGCTTTGGTGGGCACATTCTTGGGTATCTTTTTTGGTTATGGTTTTGTTGGGCCTGCCGCTTCGCACTTAGAGAGCTTGGGGATGCATGAATTGAAAGCCTATTTGTGTATTAAGGCATGCTTGAATTCCATTGTGTCTGGCTATGCGCCGCCTGTAGCTGTCGAGACGGGTCGAAAGTTACTTCCTCCGGAAATGCGTCCAAGTTTTATTGAACTGTCGGATGGTCTTAAGCAATATCGTTAATATGGATGCATCGTGCTGGGTTAATAAGGAGAGTATTGGATGGCCCTAGGTTCTAATGGGTTGGTTATTCGCCGAGTTAAAAAAATCAAAAAAGGCGGTCATCATGGTGGTGCTTGGAAAATAGCGTTGGCCGATTTTGCCTTGGCGATGATGGCATTTTTCTTGGTTTTATGGATTATGAGTGTGGCTTCTCCTGAGGAGTTGAAAAGTATAGAGGGCTATTTTCAAGATCCCATGGGAGCATCTACGGCTGGCTATAGTGCCAATCCTATAGATTTAGGTGGTAGTCCGGCGAAGAGTGCAGATAAGAAATTGGATTTGCAGTTGCCTGAAGCAGGTAGTGCAGATGTTAGGTCAAGAGATAAGCTTCTGGGGAATGGCCCTGATTCTGCGGAGTCTAAGAGCATCAATAATATGCTGCAAGAGGAAATGAGCAAAATGAATGCTTTGATCTCTCAGCAGAAGAATATGCGCATTGAAATTACACCGCTTGGTGTTCGGATTACTCTGTTGGATGACCCTGATAAGCCAATGTTTGAGCGTGGAAGTGCTCGAATGATGCCGGATATTGAGAATACTTTGCTTAGTATGTCACCAATATTTAATAAGGTGACGAATCCGATTGTCATTACTGGTCATACTGATTCTTCTAAGTTTGGTGGTACAGGAAGGGTTGATAACTGGGATTTATCCGCTTTACGAGCGAATGCTGCGCGCCATATTTTGGAAGAAGGAGGGGTTGAAGGTAAGCGTATTGCTCAGGTGATTGGCTTGTCTGATACTATTCCTTACAATAGATTCGATACTGACAGTGCAGAAAATAGGCGTATCAGCATTACCTTGTTAACTGATGATGCTTATAAGAAATTGCTGGATCAGAATCGTAGTAATTTTGGTAATCCTGGCCAGCAATCTGACTTAAATCTCACGCCTGAAACTGTTTTTTAGAATGCTTGATTCTCGCGTATAGAATGCTTGATTCTTAAGAAGCTTTGGAAGCGGTGTTCTGTGATTTCACCTTTTTCTAAGGCTTCTAGAATTGCGCATCCTGGCTCTTTTTCATGGGCGCAATCGCGGAATCGGCAATAGCCAATATGTGGTCGAAATTCTATAAAGCCATTCAACAGCTCGTCTTCCGAAATATGCCACAAACCAAATTCTCGAATCCCCGGGGAGTCAATAAGGTCGCCGCCTTTCGGCATGTGAAATAGTCGAGCTGTGGTCGTGGTGTGTACGCCTTTTTTTCGTTTTTGCGAAAGTTCGCCCACACTAATGTCTATATCAGGAAGTAGTGTACCGATAAGAGAGGATTTTCCTACGCCTGATTGTCCAACAAAAACGCTTGTTTTGTCTTGTAAAAAATCATAAAGCGCTTCCATTCCTGCTTGGTTCTTTATGGATGTTCTGATGATTTTGTAATTCAGATCTTCATAGGTTTTTAGTAACGTGTCTAAATCTGCTTTATTGCTGTCATCAATTAAGTCGCATTTATTGAGCAAAATAACCGGTGGTATGCCAACGGTTTCGGCGGCGACTAAGTAGCGGTCTATTAAGTTAGCGTGTGCGACCGGTTCGGCGGCAATAACAACAATGATATGGTCTATGTTGGCAGCAACAGGTTTTATTCTGCCATGCATGTCAGGCCGAGACAGGGATGTGTGCCTTGGTGTAGTGGCAACAACAACACCACCTTCATTTTGTTTTGGGCGCCAGACAACTTTATCGCCAGTTACTAGTTGACCTAGGTTGGCGCGTAAATTACAGCGTGTAGAGGTGCCAATAAAAGGTTCTTGAGTGCCTTCTACTTCAACTTGTGTGCCGAAGTGAGAAATAATAATGCCTTCAGTTTCAGGTCCGAGATCTGATGACTGCAGGAGCTCTTCGGCGACATCGCCTCGTTTTTGAGTGCGTTCAACGCGCTCTTTGTGAATTCTTTCGATTCGCCAAGTTTGTTGTTTAGTAAGTTTTCGCTTCGACATTAGATTCGTCTGGTCATAAAGTAAGGCGCATAGAGTATAATGCTTGGCATTGATAATAAAGGACTTGGAAGATTATGAGCTTAAATGAAGAGAATTTAGTGTGGATCGATCTTGAAATGACAGGATTGGACCCAGAAACCGATACTATTATTGAGATTGCCACGGTAGTTACGGATAAACATTTGAATGTGTTAGCTAAAGGGCCGAGCCTTGCTATTCATCAAGAAAAAGCGGTGATGGATGCGATGGATGAATGGTGTACGCAGCATCATGGTGATTCAGGGTTAACGGCAAGAGTATTATCTTCAACGATTAGTATGGAGCAGGCAGAAGAAGAGACGATTAAGTTTTTGGCTCAGTATGTTCCGGCTGGTAAGTCGCCAATTTGTGGTAATAGTGTTGGGCAAGATCGCCGTTTTTTATATCGTTATATGCCTAAGTTGGAAGTGTTCTTTCATTATCGCTACTTGGATGTTAGTACCGTTAAAGAACTGGCGAAGCGTTGGAAACCAGAAGCGTTAGAAGGTTTTTCTAAATCAGGTTCGCATCTGGCAATGGATGATATTTTGGAGTCTATTGGTGAGTTGAAGCATTATCGAAAAACTATGTTTGGTTTAGATGATAAGGCTTAAGTAATTTTGCGTTAATTTTTTCTTACGAATTAGCGAGCTTATAAGTTGTTCGAAGCTCGCTAATTGTATTGTTTTTTCGCTCTCTTTTTTTCGTTCGCTTCTTTATTAACTTATTCCTGCTATCCCATCCCATATTAGTTTTATTCCTGTCAAGAAAAGAAAGCTGTACATGGCCTTGAAGAATAATGCGGTAGATATTTTGTAGTGTAACCAAGCACCAAGTTGCACGCCTAAAAAAGCTACCGGTGTGAAGCAAAGTGACAGAAGTATATTTGAACTATTAAGTTGCCCAAGCATCCCGTATGGGATGAGTTTTACATAGTTGATGGCGGTGAAAATAACGGCTGCAGTCGCTACGTATTGTGTCTTATCTAGATTTGCCCTAAGTAAATAAACGCTCATTGGTGGCCCGCCAGCGTGAGCAATAAAGCTTGTAAAGCCGCCAAGTGCACACCAGAATTTTCCTGCAAGAGTACTAAGCGGTTTTTGTTGTGCTGTCCGGCTCTTTTTTGGCCATGAGTTTAGGGTGAAGCCTACCGCAATAATACCTACCATTATTTTCAACCATTCTGCCGAAAACCATGATGCAGTGAGTCCGCCAATAACAACGCCTATTATAGCGGCTGGAATGCATTTGATGAGTTGCTCTGTATTCCATTTTTTCCAGAACTTTTGCACTGTAAATATGTCCATGATGCACAGAATGGGTAACATAATAGCAGCTGCAAGCATAGGTGAAGTTTGCAGTGAAATAAGCGGAACAGCGAGAATGCCAAATGCACCAGAAAAACCACCTTTAGATATGCCTGTAATGAAAACGGCAATGGCAATGAGTGAAATGAAGAGCCAGTCCATATGAGTCCTTTGCTGTGTGATTGTTATTGTGGATTGGGAAGTTGGTTTATTATGAATTATTGGTGCTTGTTTCAAAAGGCTTCTGTATTAGAATTGTCACAAATAAAACGACCGTGTGGTTGGTGTTTGCTCTATTTTGAGTGGAAAAAGGATCGATAGGTAATGCGAATAGAAAAAGATGTTTATGGTGAAGAGGCGATGGAAAATCTAGGTGAGGTTTTTTCATCGGTGTTGAAGTCAGGTGCAGTTGTGTACTTAGAAGGTGATCTTGGAATGGGTAAAACGACTCTAGTAAGGGGGGTTTTACGTGGTTTGGGATATGAAGGGCCAGTAAAAAGCCCAACCTACACTATTGTTGAACCTTATGAATTATCTGATGTTGAGGCTTTTCATTTTGATTTGTATCGAGTGGCGGATGCAGAAGAGCTTGAGTTTATGGGGATTCGCGATTATTTTTCTGATGGAAGTTTGTGTTTAATTGAGTGGGCTGAGATGGGGCGTGGTGTTTTGCCTGAGGCGGATTTACTTGTCTCGCTGAGCTTAATTAGACAAGGTCGTCACGTGTCTTTAGGGGCGCATACAGAAAAGGGTAATGCGGCTCTAAACGTTTTGAAGAGCGCTATAACTTCTTGATGTATAGAAGACTTTACTATAAGTAAGATTGAGATCCATTTAATCAGCAGTTATAGTGTGTCAGATATACTAGCTAGCTGTCTGATATGCATACTAAATTTCATACTTATCTTTTTATTTTTATTAATTTAATCCTGTCTTTGGCGACCTGTAGCGTTTTAGCTGCGGAGGTTCGAGATATTCGCGTTGCTCAGCAAGAGGGGGTGACGCGTTTGGTGTTTGAGCTTTCTGAGGCTGCGGAGCATCGAATTTTCCCTCTTTCAAATCCTGATCGCATTGTTTTAGATATTAGTGGCGTAGATCTGAATGCCTCCGTTGTAAATGGGTTGTCGGCGCTAACTTCTGATGTATTGATGCGCGTGCGCTATGCTCGTCGAGATTCTGGTGTTCGTTTTGTGCTTGATTTGGGTCAGGCTGCAAAGGCTAAAAGCACCGTATTGGCAGCAAATGGTACTTATGGCCCCAGAATACTGGTTGAGCTTGAGTATGGCGTAAGAAAGCCAGCCACGATTGTTAAAAGTTTGGCGAATTTATCTAAAGAGAAGCGCGATATTGTGATTGCAATTGATCCAGGCCACGGTGGTAAAGACCCTGGTGCCTTAGGTCAATATAATGTGCGAGAAAAAGACATTGTGCTCTCTATCGGCAAAGAGTTGGCAAGCCGGATTAATGCTGTAGACGGCTTTAAGGCTGTCTTGACGCGTTCAACAGATACCTATCTTCAGCTTCGAGATCGTTCGCGGGTTGCTCGTGATGCTAATGCGGATTTGATGATTTCTATTCATGCGGATGCGTTTACCAAGTCGAGTGCAAGAGGTGCTTCTGTTTGGGCGTTGTCATTAAGTGGCAAAAGCTCCGAAATGGGGCGTTGGTTAGCGCAGCAAGAAAATTCTGCCGATCTAGTGGGCGGTATTTCACTGGATGATAAGGATCAGCTGCTTGCTGAGGTTCTATTGGATATGTCGATGAACTCTACTATTCAAATGAGTTTGAATATAGGTAAGAGTGTTTTAGGTGAAATGAAGGGGGTTGCTGTTTTGCACAAAGACAGTGTTCAGCAGGCTGGTTTTGTCGTGCTGAAATCGCCAGATATACCTTCTATATTGATTGAGACCGGATTTGTTTCGAATAAAACTGAAGCTAAAAATTTGTCGAGTAAAACTTATCGTGTGAAATTAGCGGACTCTATATCGAGGGGGGTGGTTGAATATTTTACTAAAAATGCCCCAGATGGAACCTTAGTTAATTGGAAGCAAAAGAAAAATTCTGATTATGTTTATACGGTTAGTAAGGGTGATACCTTGTCCGAAATTGCTCGTCGTAACCAGGTGTCTTTGCCCGTTTTGCGACAAGCAAATAGTTTGAGTAATGATGTTATTTGGATTGGTCAGAAGCTTGTTATTCCTGCTGGATAAAATCATATTTGAGTCTCTGTGTTTTTTAAAGAGGCTGTTTTCACATTAAAGGTCGTTCATGCAAAGAATTAATCTTTTATCTCCACGTTTAGCCAACCAAATTGCCGCGGGAGAAGTGGTTGAGCGACCAGCTTCTGTTGTTAAGGAGTTGCTTGAAAATAGCCTTGATGCTGGCGCTTCTCAGCTTGATATAGATGTTGAACAGGGCGGTGTAAGGCGTATCAAAATTCGTGATAACGGCACCGGTATCATGAAAGACGATTTGTCTTTGGCATTAAGTCGTCACGCAACGAGTAAAATTATTACATTGGATGATTTAGAAGCTGTGCGCACGCTGGGGTTTCGTGGTGAGGCACTGGCCAGTATTAGTTCTGTTTCAAGGATGCATCTTACTTCTCAGGCTGAAAACGAAGTGGAAGCTTGGCGTGTTGAAGCGGAAGGGAAAGATATGGCGACTGCCATTCGGCCTGCATCTCATCCGCAAGGCACAACTATCGAAGTGCGAGACTTATTTTTTAACACCCCGGCTCGCCGAAAATTCCTTCGTACTGAAAAAACAGAATTTGTTCACTTGGAAGAAGTGGTAAAGCGTCTGGCGCTGAGTCGTTATGAGACTGGCTTTCGTCTCAGTCATAACGGTAAGCAGGTTTACGATCTTCGTCCCGTTACTGACCAGCTTCATGCCGAGCATAGATTAGCGACTCTGTTGGGTAAAAAGTTTATCGAAAACTCTTTGACGCTAGATGTTGAAGCGGCTGGGTTGCGTCTATGGGGTTGGATTGGTTTACCGACGTTTTCTCGTTCTCAGGCGGATCTACAATATTTCTTTGTGAATGGTCGAGTTGTTAAAGACAAATTAGTCGCTCACGCTGTACGCCAAGCTTATCGTGATGTTTTATACAATGGCCGTCACCCTACTTTTGTATTGTATCTTGAATTGGATCCGTCGACGGTTGATGTGAATGTCCATCCTACTAAACACGAAGTGCGCTTCCGAGATGGGCGTTTGGTACATGATTTCTTATTTAGTCGAATTCATAAAGCGATTGCAGATGTACGGCCTGAGTCTGATGCGGCTCCGACAGGGATGAATAATTCGACGAGCGGTGAACCGGTTGGTTATGGTGCGACGAACATAACAGAGCAATCTGCTTTGCCGTTGTCTAATCGTTCTGCGTCTTCTTCGATGGACTGGATGCGATCTACGTCAAATTCGTTAGGTTCTTCAGAAGTACGTGGACAGCTTGATGGCATGAGTCGTTTGTCTGGTTATGCGCAAGAGTACGTATCTAAAACTGAAGAGGTTGATCCTGAAACGGGCGAAGTAAGAGAGATTTCACCTCCTAGCGCTTTAGGGCAAAGTGAAAGTCCGTTTGTTAGGCCTGAAGGGGATTACCAAGCGGTTCCGCCTTTGGGTTTTGCTGTGGCTCAGTTACACGGCGTGTATATTCTTTCTGAGAGTGAACAGGGACTTATTTTAGTTGATATGCATGCAGCCCATGAGCGAATTGTTTATGAGCGCATGAAAGCGGCATTTTATCAGAAAAATATTTCATCTCAGCCTTTGCTGGTGCCTATTAATATTGCGGTGTCGCAAAGTGAGGCGGATCTCGTTGAAGAGAGTGGTGAGGTTTTTGAAGCTTTCGGTTTCCGTGTAGAAAGAACGGGACTAGAAAGTGCCATGGTTCGCGAAGTTCCCGTTATACTCATTCGAGGTGATGTAGAAGGTCTTGTTCGTGATGTGATTAGTGATCTGTCTGCAAACGGTGTGTCAGATCTTATGGAGTCTCGGGCGAATGAATTGATGGCGTCAATGGCGTGCCATGGTGCTGTTCGTGCAAATCGTAAGCTTACGATTGCGGAGATGAACAGTCTTCTTCGTGATATGGAAGTGACTGAGCGGAGTGGGCAGTGTAATCATGGTCGACCGACTTGGGCACATTTGAGCATGTCCGATTTAGATAAACTCTTCTTGAGAGGGCGTTAATATGGCAAAGCCACACGTTGTTTGTTTGATGGGGCCAACGGCTTCAGGAAAAACTGGCCTGGCCGTTGAGTTAGCTGAGCATCACGATTTTGAAATTATCAGTGTTGATTCCGCTCTTGTTTACAAGGGAATGGATATTGGTACGGCAAAACCTGACGCTGAGTTGCTGGCTAGGGCTCCTCATCGGTTGATTGATATTATTGATCCGCTCGAGTCTTACTCGGCGGCTGATTTTGTATTGGATGCGGTTAAGCAGTCGCAAGAGATTCTTGCCAAAGGTAAAACGCCACTGTTAGTTGGCGGTACTATGATGTATTTCAATGCTTTGCAAAAAGGTTTGGCGGAAATGCCGCAAGCCGATGCGGAGCTTAGGGCCTTAATTGAAGCCGAGGCGGCTGAAAAGGGTTGGGTTGCTATGCATGAACAATTGCAAGCCTTCGATCCTGAGGCGGCGTCTCGCATCCATCCGAATGACCCGCAGCGTTTGCAGCGCGCTATTGAGGTGTATCGGTTGACCGGCAAAACCATGACTCATTTCTGGGCGCAGCAAGAAACTGTTTCTTTGCCATTTGAAATGATCAATATGGCAGTGATGCCTAAAGAGCGCAGTGTGCTGCATGAACGAATTGAGCAGCGTTTTTACGACATGATGGATCAAGGTTTTTTAGCTGAAGTGGAGGGGTTTTATCATCGTGGTGATTTGACGATTGATATGCCCTCCATGCGTTGTGTTGGTTATCGGCAGCTATGGCAATATTTAGACGGTGTTGATTTGCTAGATGATGCTATCTTTAAAGGTGTGGTTGCCTCTCGTCAATTGGCAAAAAGGCAGCTTACTTGGTTGAGAGGGTGGGAGGATTTGATGATTTTTGATAGTTTGTCGAAAGATCTTGTGCCTGAAGCCTTGAATTACATAGAAAGCAGGATTATATAGGGGAAATGGATAAAAATTTGGTGTAGTATCTACAGTATTGTTTTATCAATAATTAATTTAATATTTTTGCTTGTTTAAGGAGATTACAATGTCAAAAGGGCAATCATTACAAGACCCTTATCTAAATATTCTACGTAAAGAAAGAGTGCCAGTATCTATCTTTCTTGTAAATGGAATTAAGCTTCAAGGTCAAATCGAATCATTCGATCAGTTTGTGATTCTATTGAAAAATACTGTTAGTCAAATGGTTTATAAACATGCCATTTCTACAGTTGTGCCTTCCCGTACAATTCGCATCCCGTCTCCTGATCAGCCGGAAGATGACGCTGAATAGTTTGTCTGTAATAAGACAAGCAGAGGAATACTAGATTGTTTTTTGAACGTCCAGATAGTGGTGAAATAGCTGTATTGGTCCATATAGATTTTAACGATCAAAGTGAATCTTATGGGCCGGAAGAGTTTGTTGAGCTTGCTATTTCGGCTGGCGCTGACCCTGTTGCTGTTGTTTCAGGGACTCGCCAGCGTCCAGATGCTAGATACTTTATTGGTACTGGCAAGCTAGCAGAAATTAAAGATATTGTTGATCGAGAAGAGGCGCAAGTCGTTCTTTTTGATCATGCATTATCTCCCTCCCAAGAGCGTAATTTAGAAAGTGTTTTGCAATGTCGTGTACTTGATCGTACAGGGCTTATACTTGATATTTTTGCTCAACGTGCGCGTACCCATGAAGGTAAGTTGCAGGTAGAGTTAGCTCAATTGCAGCATATGTCGACACGTCTTATTCGTGGTTGGACGCACTTAGAACGCCAAAAAGGCGGTATAGGTATGCGTGGGCCTGGTGAGACGCAGCTTGAGACTGACCGTCGGTTACTTAGAGAGCGTATCAAGGCTATTCAGAAAAGATTAGCGAAAGTGGGTTCTCAGCGTGATCAGAATCGTCGATCTCGTGATCGATCTTCTGTGCCAACAGTTTCATTGGTTGGTTATACTAACGCTGGTAAATCTACTTTATTTAATCGTGCGACTGGTGCTGACGTTTATGCGGCTGATCAGTTGTTCGCAACGCTCGATCCAACTTTGAGACGTCTAGATATAGAGCAGATTGGCTCCATAGTGTTGGCTGATACGGTTGGTTTTATTCGTCAATTGCCTCACCGTTTGATTAAGGCATTTCAGGCGACATTGAAAGAGTCGTCTGAGGCAGATTTATTGCTGCATATAGTAGATGCGGCTGATATTTCTCGTGATGAGAATATGAAGCATGTTGACTCTGTATTGGAAGAGATTGGCGCTAACGAAGTGCTAACTTTGACTGTATTTAACAAAATAGATGTATTGCCGACAGCAGAACCTAGAATTGATAGGGATGCTAACGGGAACCCTATTCGAGTTTGGTTGTCTGCTCGTGATGGTCAAGGTATTGATTTACTTAAGCAGGCTATCGCAGAGCTGTTGGCGGAAGATGTCTTTAATGAAACGCTTTGTTTGTCGAGCAAGTATGGGCGTTTAAGGGCCATGTTGTTCGAGCATGGGGCTGTAAAGTCTGAACGCTTTGATGAAGCGGGTCGTTTTGTTCTTGATGTCAAGTTGCCTAAAAAAGATTACTTGCAGATTTTGGCTCGCGCTGGCATGTCTGAGGATCAGATAGAGGCCGTGTAAGTTATACAGGATTATCATTAAAATAAAGTGGAGACGTAGTATGGCCTGGAATGAACCGGGTAATAACGACAATGACCCATGGAATCCAGATAAAAACCGTAATAATGGTGCTGGGCGCCCAGATGGAGATCGTGAGAAAGAGACTAGCAATGACCCTTGGGGTCGTAAGCCTGGAGGTAAGGAGCAAGGTCCTCCAGACTTGGATGAGGCTTTTCAGAAGTTGATGGGGATGCTTGGGGTTAAGAAAACTCGCAAATCCGGCAGCTCTAATGGTGGTGATTCCGGTATGTCTGGCAAATTTGGCGGTGGCATAATTGCCCTTGTTCTGATTGCTTTGCTTGCTTTGTGGGCAGCCACGGGTATTTATCAGGTGGATCAGCAGGAGCGAGGTGTTGTGCTTCGTTTGGGTAAATACCACTCTACTGTTATGCCGGGCCTTCATTGGAATCCGCCGATGATAGATTCTGTTAGCAAGGTGAATGTGACTAAGGTTCGTTCGCATGATCACAAAGCTCTAATGTTGACAGTTGATGATGCCATTGTTGAAGTGGGTGTTTCTGTTCAATATTCTGTTCAAGACCCAAAGGATTTCTTGCTTAATGTTCGTAATCCTGAAGAGTCTCTTGCTCAGGTGACAGAAAGTGCGCTTCGTCATGTGGTTGGTAGCTCTGAAATGGATCAAATCTTAACTGAAGGTCGTGAGTTATTGGCGACAGAAGTTAAGGCGCGTATTCAGGATTACAGTGATGCTTATGGTACTGGCTTGTTGATTTCGAAAGTAAACGTTGAAAATACTCAGGCGCCGACTCAGGTGCAAGAGGCATTTGATGATGTTATTAAGGCGAAAGAAGATGAGTTGAGGGTGCGTAACGAAGCTGAGTCTTATGCAAATGGTATTATTCCTGAGGCTCGTGGTCGTGCTCAACGTATTAGAGAGGAAGCTGAGGCTTACCGATCTGAGATAGTTGCTCGTGCTAGTGGTCAAGCTGATCGTTTTGATCGATTGTATCGTGAGTATACTAAGGCGCCAGATGTAACTCGTCGTCGTTTGTATATCGAGACAATGGAATCCGTTTATAAAGATGTGAACAAGGTTGTTGTTGATACTAAAGGAGGGAATAACATGCTGTATTTACCTTTAGATCAGTTAATGAAGCAGCGTGCGGAATCATCTAAAGGTACTGGATCAGTGAATTCAGGTAATATTGGGGCGTTAACAGATCAAGTTCTTGATGAGATACGTAAGCGCCAAAGTGCAACAGTTCGTAGAGAGGGCAGAAACTAATGAAAGGCTTTTCTTTTTCAGTTTTATTTGTTGTTCTTCTTGGTGTGCTGATTGCTTCCCAGACGCTTTTTGTTGTCAATGAGACAGAGCGTGCAGTGGTGCTTAAGTTTGGTGAAATTGTTCAGGATGATGTTAAGCCTGGCATTCACTTTAAACTTCCGATCATGAATGAAGTTAAGAAGTTTGATGCTCGAATTTTAACAATGGATTCACGTCCTCAGCGTTACTTGACGTTGGAGAAAAAAGCTGTTGTTGTAGATTCTTATGTTAAATGGAAGATAGATTCTGTTTCTAAGTTTTATCAGGCGACGTCTGGTGATGAATTTGTTGCAAATCGCGTATTGTCTTCTCGTGTGGACACTGGACTTAGAAATAAGTTTGGTGAACGAACTATGCATGAGGTTGTCTCTGGGGAGCGTGATCAGTTGATGACTGAGCTACGTGATGACTTGAATAAGGTCGCTCAGAGCGAATTGGGTATCTCTATTGTGGATATTCGAGTTAAGCGAATTGATTTGCCACCAGATGTTAGTGAATCTGTTTACCAGCGTATGAGAACTGAGCGTGAGCGTGAAGCTCGTGAGCATAGGTCGAAAGGTTTAGAGCTTGCTGAAGGTATTCGTGCTGACGCTGATCGTCAGCAAGTTGTACTAGAAGCTGAAGCGCAACGTGATGCTGAAATGATTCGTGGTGATGGTGATGCTAAAGCAGCAGCCATTTACTCTAAGGTTTATAAGCAAGATCCTGAGTTTTACGAGTTTTATCGTAGTCTTCAGGCATACCGTGAAAGCTTCAGCGGTAGCAATGATTTGTTTGTACTTGAGCCTGATAGCGAATTCTTTAAGTATCTGAATAGCTCAACTAGCCGTAGTGCTAAATAGAGTAGATATTCATCAATAATCGTGCATGAAGCCTATTTGTTAAAATGGGAAACATGGTACTATTACACAAACCGGGCCAAGCCCGGTTTTTTAATGGTCAAAATAAAGAGAATCTATGCAGGAATTGTTGCAGTCGCTGCTGGTTGGCGTCAGCCTTTTATTGATCGCCGAAGGTGTTTTGCCTTTTCTCGCTCCAAATATATGGAGAGAAATAATGGTGAAAGCTATCGCGAGCTCGGATTGGAATTTGCGTATTCTGGGCGCGGTTAGTATGTTTCTTGGATTAATGCTTCTTTTGCTGACTCGAAGCTAAGAGGATAATTTAATGACATTAGCAGATCGCTGGTTACTTCCTGAGGGCGTTGACGAGGCGTTGCCTGAGCAGGCCGCTAAGATCGAGCACCTTAGAAGAACTCTGCTTAATCTCCATGAGAGTTGGGGATATCAATTAGTAATACCTCCTCTTTTAGAGTATCTGGATTCCCTTCTTACGGGTGCTGGCTCAGACCTAGAAATTGAAACATTTAAAGTAATTGACCAGTTATCAGGTCGACTTTTAGGTATTCGTGCCGATTTTACATCCCAGGTTGCTCGTATTGATGCTCACTGTCTTAAAGATGATGGTGTGCAGCGTTTGAGTTATTGCGGTAGTGTATTGAGAACAATGCCTGCGGGCTTAGATGGTACTCGTAGCCCTATTCAATTGGGCGCAGAAATTTATGGTCATGGCGGCGTAGAAAGTGATGTTGAAGTTTTGTCTTTGATGTTGCAAACCTTGTCTGTGGCCGGTTTGTCTAACCTTGTTCTTGATCTTGGGCATGTTGATGTTGTTAGTGGTGTGCTTGCTGCTTGTAATCTTAATGCAGATCAAGAAAGTAAATTAATTGAGCTTTACAAGGCAAAAGATTTGCCCGAGCTTGATCGATATGCTGAAGAGCTTGGTTTTCTGAGTGATATTCAAAAGCAATGGCTGGTTGGTTTGCCGCGTTTGTGTGGTGGTAAAGAAGTATTAAAACATGCGACAGATTTGCTTGGTGATGTGAATGAATCAATTCGTGATGCGATTGTATTATTGCAGAAAGTGAGTGATTTCATCTGTAAGCGCTTCCCTCAGGTTGGCCTACATTTCGATCTGAGTGATTTGGTTTCTTATAGTTATCATACGGGTGTGATCTTTGCGGCTTACGTTCCTGGTCATGGTAATGCTATTGCTCGTGGCGGGCGTTATAACAATATTGGGCAAGTGTTTGGTCGGTCTCGTCCGGCTACGGGTTTTAGTACGGATGTAAAGGCCTTGGTTGCTTTGACTGATATTGTGGTCAATAAGCCAAAAACTGTTCTGTCGCCAATTTGCTCAAGTGATGAGCTTTGGCAGAAAGCAAATTCCTTACGTACTGAGGGATATCGAGTGGTAGAGGTCTTGGATGATATTTACGCTGGAGATGCTGATTTTAAGCTGGAATTTGTTGATGAAGCTTGGCAGTTAATGCCGGTTCATAACTAGACTTTTCTTTAAGAACTATCTAAATGAGACCTGAAATTATGGGTAAAAATGTTGTTATTCTAGGCACTCAATGGGGCGATGAAGGTAAAGGCAAGGTTGTAGACCTACTTACTGAAGATGTTGCTGCAGTTGTACGTTTTCAAGGTGGTCATAATGCGGGCCACACCTTGGTTATTGATGGCAAGAAGACGGTTTTGCATTTGATACCTTCTGGTATTTTGCGTGAAGGTGTTCAATGCATTATCGGTAATGGTGTTGTGTTGTCTCCTGCAGCGTTGAAGGCTGAAGTGCTTGAACTGCTTGAGCAAGGTGTTCCAGCAGTTGATCGCTTGAAAATTAGCGCGGCTTGTCCTCTGATTCTTCCTTACCATATTGCTATTGATCAGGCTCGTGAGCTTGCTAGAGGTGAGAAGAAAATTGGTACAACTGGTCGTGGTATTGGGCCAGCTTATGAAGATAAAGTAGCACGACGAGCAATTCGCGTTGGTGATTTATTGGATTCTGAGCGTTTCGCGTCTAAGCTTAAAGAAGTGCTTGAGTATTATAACTTTGTCCTTACTCAGTATCACAAAGTTGAGCCTATCTCTTTTGATGAGGTTTATGCTTCTGGTTTAGAAATGGCAGAATTTCTACGTCCTATGGTGGCTGATACTATTACTTTGTTGCATGACTTGCGTAAAGCGGGTGCGAACATCATGTTTGAGGGTGCGCAAGGTTCATTATTAGATGTCGATCACGGTACTTATCCTTATGTGACGTCTTCAAATACAACGGCCGGTGGTGCTCCAGCGGGTACTGGTTTTGGTCCTTTGTACTTGGATTATGTGCTTGGCATCACGAAAGCCTATACCACCCGTGTTGGCTCTGGTCCTTTCCCAACAGAGCTTTTTGACGAAGATGGTGAGCGTTTAGGTCGTCGTGGTCATGAGTTTGGTGCTACTACTGGTCGTTCGCGTCGTTGTGGTTGGTTTGATTCGGTTGCTTTGCGTCATGCGGTTCAGATTAACTCGGTTTCTGGTATCTGTCTGACTAAATTGGACGTGCTTGATGGTTCTTCTGTCATTAAAGTTTGTGTTTCCTATGCAGATGAAAATGGCAACCCTGTCGCTGGTTCTTTGGTTGATAGTGAAGGGTACGAAAAGGCTAAGCCGGTCTATGTTGAGTTACCTGGTTGGACTGAATCTACGGTAGGTGCTGAAAATTTTGAAGCTTTGCCAAAAAATGCTCAAGATTATATTCGCTTCCTAGAAGAGCAGGTTGGTGTGCCGGTTGATATTATTTCTACTGGGCCAGATCGTAATGAGACAATTGTGATTCGCGATCCTTTTAAACAATAAGTCTAAATTGCTGGATGTATTGTTAAAAAAAGCCGCTTAGTTGCGGCTTTTTTGTTTTTATGGATAGCTAAGTTCATCATATTAGTATTCTTTGTAAATAGAGTGAAAAGAGGGGGAGGAGTTTGTCTGGCGCTAAGGTAATATTTACAATTGAATTTTAGGCGATATAAGTGCCTGCTAAATAATGAAAAAATGAGAGGGAATATTTATGGTTAAGTTATTGCTTGCTGATGATGATGCTCGTTTATCGGATTTAATCAAAGAGTACTTTGATGGCGAGGGTTATGAAGTAGCGCATGCTTGGAATGGTCGTGAGGCATTAGAGCTTATGGCAGCAGACATGCCTGATATTATTATTCTCGATGTAATGATGCCTGAATTAGACGGTTTCGAAACGTTAAAACAGATCCGTAATAAAAGCTCGGTGCCGGTTATTATGTTGACGGCAAAGGGTGACGATATAGATCGTATTCTTGGTTTAGAAATGGGGGCTGATGATTATTTGTCTAAGCCTTTTAATCCGCGTGAATTGTTGGCCCGAATTAAAGCGATTTTGCGTCGAGCTAGCCAAGAGCGTGAAGATGATCCAACAGCAGATATAGATCTTTCTGGTGTTTTATTGCGTCGCAAAGATCGTACTGTGTATCTGGAGGGTGAGTTAGTAGAGTTGACGACATCTGAATATACTTTGCTAGAGTGTATGTTGATGGCGCCAGGTCAGGTACTCACGAAGCAAGAGCTTTCTGAAAAGGCCCTTGGTCGTAAATTAACCATGTACGATCGAAGTTTAGATATGCACATTAGTAATTTACGTAAAAAAATTGGCAATTTAGAAAATGGCGATCCACGAATCAAAACAGTTCGCGGTGTAGGCTATATTTTTGTGTCAAATGAGCAGGGTGCATAGTCTTCTATGAAAAATACTTTTCTACGTGTGTTTCTGGTGGTGTTACTGTCCAATATTGTTGTTGTTAGTATTGGTTTGGCGATGGTTCAGTTTATCCAGAAGCGCAATCAGGTATCAGCTGATTTACTGGGAGATGTCGGTGTTCAGTTGGTGGCTGGGTATGAAAAGTTTGGTATTACTTCATTGCAGGAGGAAACTAAAAAGGCAGAGAAGCGATTGTCCGGAACTATTTATTTGTATCAGGAGAATGGTCGCCCTCTGTTAAAGCCTTTGCCTCGTAATTTTAAGGAGCAAAATACGCCAAGCGTTACTACTCGGCCAGCAGCGGATTTTTTACATAGCCAATTCATTCAGGTTATTGGTGGGAATAATGTTCAGTATCTGCTTATTTTTAAGCCGAATCCTGAAATTAGCTCTCTTGCACCTGAGGCAGTTGTTGGCTTCTCTTTGTTGGGTTTGTTTGTTTCGAGTGGGGTATTGGCGTATTGGTTGCTGGGGCCTTTGCTTAAGTTGCAGCGAGTTGCTCGTTCCTTTGGTCAGGGTGACATGACGGCTAGGGTCGAAAATAAGTTGGCTCGAAGAAGTGATGCTGTTGGTAAATTGGCGCGAGAGTTTAATGAGATGGCGGTCAGGATTGATACGCTACTCTCGTCGAAAGAGAGGTTGATGCGTGATGTTTCTCATGAGTTAAGGACGCCGCTGGCAAGGATTGAAGTAGCACTGACTATAGCGGAAGATAAATATGCAACAGAGGCTCAGAAAGGGTATTTGAGTCGTATTCGTACTGAGCTTCATGAGCTTGATGAGTTGATTGGTCAGGTTCTTACCTTGAGTCGGTTGGAGGCTGCTTCTCTAATAAAAGAGGAGATGGATCTTCAAGAATGGTTAAGTGAAATTGTTGCGGATGTAAGTTTTGAGAGTCAGTTAAAGGGAATTTCCGTTTCTAAAATTGGGCGTGCACCAAAAACAATATTGGGGGATCCTCTACAGTTGCGTCATGCAATCGAAAATGTGCTTCGTAATGCCTGCTTTTATGCGGGTTGTAATGGAGTTATTGAGGTCGAAACTCAAGAAAAAGCCGGAACGGCTTTTATCTATGTGCGTGATAATGGTCCGGGTGTTTCCGATGATAAGTTAGAAAAGATTTTTCACGCTTTTTATCGCTCTTCTGAAGCAAGAGAGGCGAATAGTGGTGGATTTGGTGTTGGCCTTACTATTTCGCAACGTATTATTCGTGCTCATAAGGGGCAGATAATGGCGAGAAATCGGGAGGAAGGTGGTCTTGAGGTGTGTTTTCAGCTGCCTATTGCTTGATTTTTGATCTTTTGGTTTTTTTAATATGCATGAAAATTTTCAGCTTTCGAGAAAGCACTTGTTATTGTCTCTATAGATAAGTAATATGCGCCTCGCAAGTTGGCTAGGCAGTCGCCGCTCAATTTATTGGGGGGAGGAAAGTCCGGGCTTCGCAGGGTAAAGTGCCAGGTAACGCCTGGGGGGCGTGAGCCTACGGAAAGTGCAGCAGAAAATACACCGCCTAAGCAGTTTACTGCCGGTAAGGTTGAAATGGTGCGGTAAGAGCGCACCGCGCGACTGGCAACAGTTCGTGGCTAGGTAAACCCCACTTGAAGCAAGACCAAATAGGAACTCTTTGGCGTGACCCGCGCTGAGTTCGGGTAGGTTGCTAAAGACGTGCAGTGATGTACGTATTAGATGAATGACTGTCCACGACAGAACCCGGCTTATCGGCCAACTTGCAATTTTTTCCTCGCGTTTCGTCTCCTTTTTTATTCTATGAGTGCCATGGTTAGTGGTGCTTTCTGTTTTATTGAATTTCCAAATCTGTTTGCTTCTTCTATCTATCGTTTGTGCTCAATTGCGTGAATGGCTTTTTTTGCCTAAAAAGTGTCGTTTTGTGTTTTTTCTTCTGTTTTAGTCTCTCCATTTGTCTATTTTTTGCCTCTTTACAAAATCATTGCATCTATTTTTGCCTATTTGGTTGGTTTTTTTTTACTCTTTTTCATAAATAGTGTTAAATTGTGGGATAAAGTGTCGATAAGTGGGATATGGCAATGTTTCGTGGGATTCATCAGGTGAGTGTAGATGTGAAGGGGCGAATGTCGCTTCCGGCACGCTTACGCGATGATCTGGCCCAATATGATGACGATGGTGTGGTTGTGACCATTGATCCTGTTTCTCGATGCTTGTTGCTCTATCCCTTATCTGAATGGGAATTGATTCAGCAAAAATTAGATAAGTTGCCCACGTTTCAGCCACAAGCTAGGCGTTTGCAGCGTCTTTTAGTGGGGCATGCGACTGATTTGGAAGTGGATAAAGCGGGTCGGATTTTGTTGCCTGCGCCACTGCGTGAATTTGCTCGGTTGGATAAAAAGTTAACGATTCTTGGCCAAGGTAAGAAGTTAGAAATTTGGAGCCAAGAAGAGTGGGAAGCGCAACGTGAAGATTATTTGTCCCAAGATGCTCTTGCGGACTTACAAACTGAAACCATGATGGATATTTCTTTATGACAAAGACGATGGCAGAACACATAAGCGTCATGCTTAATGAGTCCGTCGATATGCTAGTAACCGATACTAATGGTCTGTATGTCGATGGGACGTTTGGTCGCGGTGGGCATACTCGTTTGGTTTTGGATCGATTAGATAAAGGTCGTTTGCTTGGTTTTGATAAAGACCCTGTGGCGATTGGTCATGGCAAGTTGTTAGAGCAAGAAGATGCACGTTTTTCTATTGTGCAAGATAGCTTTGCAAACATGGCTGAACACATTACGGGTGTGTTTGGTGTTGATAGGGTCGATGGTGTGATGATGGATTTGGGTGTGTCTTCTCCTCAGATCGATGACGCCGAACGCGGTTTTAGTTTTATGAATGACGGTCCGCTTGATATGCGGATGAATCCTGACAAGGGTATAAGTGCTGCCCAGTGGATAGCCACTGTTAGCGAAAAAGATATGGCGGATGTGATGTATCAGTATGGCGAAGAAAGATTCTCTCGTCGTATTGCAAAAGCTATCTGTGAGTATCGTTCTCATACACCAATCTTAACAACGCTCCAGCTATCAAAAATTATTGCTGAAGCGAATCCAGCTTGGGAAAAAGGCAAAAATCCAGCTACTCGGGCGTTCCAAGGTATTCGAATTTACATTAATAATGAATTGGGTGACTTGGAAATTGGTCTTGATGCTGCTGCGCAAGCTCTAAAAGTTGGTGGTCGATTAGCTGTTATCAGTTTTCATTCTCTTGAAGATCGTATCGTTAAACGCTTTATGAAATTGCAAGCGAAAGGGCCTGAATTACCAAGACATTTGCCAATTCGAAATGCTCATCTTGATATTAAGTTTAAAACAGTCGGTAAGGCGATTAAGCCATCTCAATCTGAAGTGAGTGAGAATGTTCGCTCTCGTAGTGCTGTCTTGCGCGTTTTGGAGCGGGTCAGTGATTAAGGCTCGTTTTTCACCGTTAGTATTTGCTATCGGTGTTGTTGTTTTAGCGATTGTTTCAATTGCTGTTGTTATTCAGGTATACGATTTTAGGAAGGATTTCTCTTACCTTCAAACATTGAAGCAAGATGAAGTGGATTATGAAGTGAAATGGGGCCAGTTGCTTCTTGAACAAAGTGCGCTAACCCAGCCAAGTCGCTTAGAGCAAGCGGCTATTAAAGATTTAAAAATGCACGCACCCTCTCAGGATGAATTGATAATAGTGAAACCATGAATATTGAAGACAGTGTTCACACTCCAGGAAAATGGCGCTTTAGATTTGTATATGGCGTCGCTTTGTTATTGTTTCTTATTGCGGGCGGTCGACTATTTTATTTGACTGTTGTTGATAAGGCGTTTCTACAAAACCAAGGCGAGATGAGAGCTGTACGCACAGAAGCCATTCCGGCGACCCGAGGTATGATTCTGGATCGTCGTGGAGAGCCTTTGGCTGTTAGTACGCCAACTTGGACGATAATTGCTAATCCAAGAGCCTTATGGAAGCTTCCTCGAGATCCTTCTTTAAATATTGGCCCAGAGCAAGAGATTAAACGTCTAGCAGAAGTGATGGGGGTTGGTCGTGCTTGGCTACAAGAAAGATTTGAAGCTAATAAGACTCGTTCTTTTATGTATCTTCGACGTCAAATACCGCCTCATGAAGCTGATGCTATTATGGCGGCTAATGTTGTTGGGGTGAGTAAGACTAAAGAATATAAGCGTTTTTATCCTGCTGGTGAAGTGGCTTCTCATGTTGTTGGTTTTACCAATATCGATGACAAAGGCCAGGAGGGTATCGAACTTGCTTATGATCAAGCTTTAGAAGGTCAGCCTGGTCGTCGAAGCTATGTGAAGGATCTTACTGGCAATATCATTCGCGGTGTTGGTGTTGAAGAAGCAGAGCATCCTGGTGAAAATATTGAGCTAAGTATTGATCTTAGATTGCAGTATTTGGCTTATCGAGAGCTTAAAGCTGCAGTGACGGAGCATCGCGCTACGTCTGCATCGGCGGTGATTTTAGACGTTAAGACTGGTGAAATCTTGGCGATGGTTAATCAGCCATCTTATAACCCAAATGACCGTTCTAAACTGGAATATGAAGAGCTGCGCAATCGTGCTGTGATTGATTTGTTTGAACCGGGCTCTACCATGAAGCCGTTCACTATTTCGGCGGCGTTGATGTCTGATCAATATACCACAGAGACAACAATTGATACCTCTCCCGGTTATCTGCGCTTTGGCCGCTTTACTATTCGTGATGCCGCCAATTACGGTGTAATCGATTTTGAAAAATTGCTAATTAAATCGAGTAACGTCGGGGCGTCGAAAATTGCTTTGTCGCTTCCTCAGGATGCGATTTGGAATATGGATTATGAATTAGGTATAGGTTCGCCTGTCGGGATTGGGTTTCCAGGAGAGGCATCCGGTGTTCTTCCGTCTCATCCTAAATGGCACCCATCAGAAATTGCTACCTTGGCTTACGGTTATGGTTTGTCTGTGTCTACGTTGCAGCTAGCTCAAGCCTACATGACATTGGCTAATGGTGGTTATCGAGTTCCTGTTACTATTTTTAAGCAAGATGTGCCTGCAGATGGTAAGCAAGTGATTCCTCAAAAAGTGGCTCATGATGTTGTGAAGATGATGGAGTCTGTTGTGCAGCGAGGTTCTGGTAAAGCTGCGCAAATCCCAGGTTATCGCGTCGCAGGCAAAACGGGTACTGTGCATAAAGTTGGTTCTAAAGGGTACGAATACGATCAATACATTGCCTTGTTTGCGGGGGTTGCGCCTGCGTCAAATCCTAGATTGGCAATGGTGGTAATGATTAATGATCCAAAAGGTCGCGAATATTATGGTGGTGAGGTTGCTGCGCCAGTATTTTCTCGCGTTATGGAAGGAGCGTTAACAACTCTGAATATTTATCCTGATTTGCCAGAAGGGCTCAGAGAAGTTCGTTTAGAGTCTAAAAAAGTTCCTTATCAAGTTGTACAGGGTGGTTAAATGGGGCAAATAACACATGCTCAACTGCTTAATTTGGCGGGTTATTCTTTGGAGGATAACTCGCATTCTGCTTTATATAATTGTCTAGAAACTGACAGTCGCAAAGTAGATCAGGAGAGCGTTTTTTTTGCTTTGCCTGGTGTAACTTCAAATGGCTGGGAATATTTAGATGATGTCATCGAACTAGGTTGTAAAATCGCGGTTGTCCCTTCTGAATTAAATTTGCAGCGTGATGATATTGAACTTGTTTCTGTTGCTAACCCAGCTAAATTGTTAGTCGCTTGTTTGCATGGTTTTTTTGGTCATATGCCACAGCGTATGGTGGCTGTGACTGGAACCAATGGCAAATCCTCTATCTGTTTCTACATTGCTCAACTGGCAAAATATATCGGTTTTTCTAGCGGCTTGGTTGGGACTTTCGGTGTTGGGCCCTTAGATCGTTTGTCTGAAGCTAAACAGACCACGCCAGACCTTCTTTCTTTACATCTCACTTTAATGAAAATGGCTGAAATAGGCGTCGATTTTGTTGCTTTTGAAGCGTCGTCGCACGCTTTAGATCAGGGGCGTATTGAAGGTGTTCCTTTTCAAACCGCTGTATTTTCAAATCTTTCTCGTGATCATCTCGATTATCATGGCGATATGAATTCCTACGCTTTAGCTAAGCAGCGGTTGTTTTCTTTTGATGGTTTGTCTCATTCCATATTTTGTCTTGATGATAGTTATGCTGGTTTTATGGCGGAAGCTGCGGCCGGTTCGAGTCGACATTATTATAGTGAGCAAAACTCGCAAGCTGATTTTTATGTGAAGCAGTTAGTGTTGGAGCCGGCAGGTTGTAGATTTATTTTGTGTCACCCGGAAGGTGAAACTCCTGTATTTTTGCCATTGTTAGGGCGTTTTAATGTGCAGAATGCCCTAGCAGCTTTAGTAAGTCTTTGGTATGAGGTAAGAGATAAATCGACCTTAATAAGTGGTCTGTCTACATTAAGTGGTGCGCCTGGTCGTATGGATAAGGTTGAGTTACCAAATGCCCCTCTTGTCGTTGTTGATTTTGCGCACACTGCCGATGCTTTGGTAGTCGCTTTGCAAGCACTAAAAGAGCATACGAATGGTCGATTAATCTGTGTGTTTGGTTGTGGTGGTGATAGAGATCGAGGTAAACGACCTCTAATGATGGCGGCAGCTATGCAAAATGCTGATTACGTATGGTTAACATCAGATAATCCTCGTACTGAATCCATAGAGCAAATATTTTCTGATGCCTTAGCGCAAACAAACGAGGATGAGGCATTTAGTTTTGAGCCTGATCGTCGAGTGGCTATTCGTCAGGCCGTTTTGTCGGCTGGATCTAATGATGTGGTTCTTATTGCTGGAAAAGGACATGAAACTTATCAGGATGTTCAGGGTGTTAAACACCATTTCAATGATAAAGAAGAGGCGCTGAGAGCGTTGGAGGCTTATGTTAATTAACCTTACTCTTTCAGATATCGCCGAAGCTTGCGGCGGCCAACTTATCGGTGAAAATTGCGTGTTAAATGCAGTTATTACTGATACAAGGAAAATAACTTCAGGCTGTGTCTTTGTTGCCTTAAAAGGTGAGCGTTTTGATGGACATGATTATATAGGGCAAGCGGTTCAAGAAGGTGCTGTTGGTGTTGTCTCTGATCGAGATGTTGATGCGCCTAATTATGTTAAAGTTGTGGACACCACATTGGCTTATGGTGTGATTGCTCGCTTGATTCGGGATGCCTTTAAGGGGCCTGTTGTATGCATTACAGGCAGTAATGGTAAAACAACCGTAAAAGATTGGTTGGCTCAGTCCCTGACGGATGAAAATGTGTTAAAAACACGCGCCAATTTGAACAATCAAATAGGTGTGCCACAAACGCTTCTTGAGTTAGATGCTGATCACGATGTTGCAGTCATTGAGGCGGGGACTAGTTTTACTGGCGAAATTCCTCTGTTGGCTAAGATTGCGTTTCCAGACATCGTTATATTGACGAATGCCAGTGGAAGTCATTTTGAAGGATTGGGTGGTATTGAGGATATTGCAAAAGAAAAAGGAGCGTTGATTTCTGGCTCCTCGCCCAATGCTAGCATAATTCTAAATGCTGATGATGAGTACTTCGATTATTGGTGTGGTTTAGCTGGAGATCGTCAGGTTTATTCTTTTGGATTTACTGAATCTGCCGATCTTTATGTGTCTGATATTGAGTTGAGTGCTGAGTCTAGTTTAGCTGTGTTTCATTACAATGGGGGAGCTCAATCCGTCTCTATTGCTGGTGCTGGAAAGCATCAAATTGCAAACGGTATGGCCGTTGTTTTGGCTATGTTAGTAATGGGGATTGATTTTAAACAAGCGGCTGATAAATTAGCCACCCCTGTGCTAGTTTCTGGACGATTAGAGCGGCTTAAAGCAAAAAATGGCGCTCTATTAATTAATGATTGTTACAATGCCAGCCCAGCGTCTGTTGAGGCGGCTATTGATGTTCTTGCAATTCAGCCAGTAGAAGAAACTTGGTTGATTTTAGGGGCTTTAGCTGAGCTTGGTGCTCAAAGAGATGGCATTCATCATGGCTTAGGGGTATATGCTAAAAACAAAGGGATTTCGTGTTTGATTTGTGTCGGTCCCGTAGCGAGTATTGCTGGTGCTGCTTTTAGAAGTGAAGGTGGTAACGCTATTTTTTGTAATACTCATAATGAAGCGGCGACAGTAGTTCGTCCGCTAGATAAAAAACACGCTATTTTAGTCAAAGGTTCTCGTTCGGCTAAAATGGAAAATGTCATTGAAGCACTAATTAATTAGGATATTCCTTACCAATGTTACTTCTGTTAACGGCTTATTTAAGTAAATATCATACATTTTTTACGGTATTTAATTACTTGTCTCTGCGCGCCATTTTAGGTGTTCTCACTGCATTGGCTATTTCTCTATTAGTTGGCAATAAGGTTATTGTTTTGTTGCAGCGCTTGCAAATTGGTCAGGCGGTTCGCAGCGATGGGCCTCAAACGCATTTAGCGAAAGCTGGAACGCCAACTATGGGTGGCGCGCTTATTATTTTTTCGATTTCTGTTAGCACTCTTTTGTGGGGTGATTTGCGTAATCAATACGTTTGGGTTGTTTTATTGGTTATGTTGGCATTCGGTGTTGTTGGCTGGGTTGATGATTATCGGAAAGTGGTGGAGAAAAATCCACGAGGTCTTCCTGGTCGATGGAAATATTTTTGGCAGAGCGTGTTTGGTTTAGCTGCTGCGTTTTATTTGTATTACACCGCGAGCACGCCTGCTGAAACAGCCTTAATTGTGCCTCTTTTTAAAGATGTTGCGATCCCTTTGGGTATGCTTTTTATTGTGCTGACTTATTTCGTTATTGTCGGTACAAGTAATGCAGTAAATTTAACCGATGGACTGGATGGTTTGGCGATTCTACCAACCGTGTTGGTAGGTGGTGCTCTTGGTGTGTTTGCTTATTTGACCGGTAATATTCGATTTGCTGATTATCTGCTTATCCCTTATGTACATGGTTCCGGTGAGTTGCTGGTGTTTTGTGCCGCTCTTGCTGGGGCTGGTTTGGGTTTTTTATGGTTTAACACTTACCCTGCACAAATTTTTATGGGTGATGTGGGGTCTTTGGCTTTAGGTGCTGCGTTGGGAACAATTGCGGTTATTGTTCGCCAAGAATTAGTTTTGTTTATTATGGGCGGCGTTTTTGTAATGGAAACGGTGTCGGTTATTTTGCAGGTTGCTTCTTACAAGTTAACTAAGCGAAGAATATTTAGAATGGCGCCGATTCATCATCATTTTGAATTAAAAGGTTGGGCTGAACCTAAAGTGATTGTGCGTTTTTGGATCATCACTGTTTGTCTTGTTTTAGTAGGTTTTGCCACCTTAAAAGTACGTTAGGAGTTTTGCATGTCGTTGATCGGGTCAGATCGGGTAAGAGCCGTTGTAGGCTTGGGTGCGACAGGCTTGTCTTGCGTACGCTTTTTAGCTAGCAAGGGAATTGAGTTTTATGTGGTGGATTCTCGTGAGAATCCACCGGGATTGGAGCAGGCGAAAGAGTTTTGTTCGCAAGAGCGGATTTTCACGGGCAATTTAGAAGTGCTTGAAACCCTTGGTGTAACGGAGTTGTTCGTTAGTCCTGGGATTGCTTTGCGCACACCTGTTCTGGCTCGCTTGGCTGAACGTGGTGTTGCGATGCGCGGCGATATCGATTTGTTTCGTGATTATGTCAATGCGCCTTTTGTTGCGATTACCGGATCTAATGCCAAAAGTACAGTCACAACATTGGTAGCTTTGTTACTTCAGGCTTGCGGAAAAAATGCCATAGCGGGCGGTAATTTAGGCTTGCCTGCATTGGATCTACTTTCTCCAAATGCTGATTTGTATGTGCTTGAGTTATCTAGCTTTCAGCTTGAAACAACACACGCACTACAGGCCGATCTGGCCTGTCTTCTTAATGTCTCCGAAGATCATATGGATCGTTACAAAGATCTTTATGAGTATCAACGCGTCAAGCAAAAAGTCTATCGAGGTTGTAAAGCTGCCGTTTGTAACAAGCAAGACATCTTAACGGCGCCATTGCTGGCTGAAGGTGTTCCTGTTCGTGCATTTACAACAAAAAGTCCTGATTTAAAAGAGTATGGCATGCTCAAAGATGGTGATGGGGCTTGGTTGTGTAAGGGTGTTGAGCGGCTTTATCACACGTCACAAATTGCTTTGAAGGGCTCTCATAATCACGCCAATGTGTTGGCGGCTCTAGCTATGCTTGAATTGCTGGGAGTGGATGTTCTGTCTGAGGCAGTAGGAAAGGTACTGAAAGAGTTTGGTGGTTTGCCTCATCGTTGTGAAACGGTTCGGGTTCTTAATGGCGTGACTTATATTAATGATTCAAAAGGCACCAATGTTGGCGCGACGTTAGCCGCGCTTCAGGGGCTTGGATCGGCTGCTAATAAAAATATTTTACTTATTGCTGGCGGTGAAGGGAAAGGCGCGGATTTTCGTGCTCTTGCTAAACCCGTAAAGGATCTAGTGCGCACTGTTTATTTGTTTGGAAAAGATGCCGATCGTATTGCTGAAATTTTGCCTTCTGACACTGAAGTTAAGCACTTTGATACGTTAGACCAAATTGTGGCTAGTATTGGGCAGGATAGTAAAGAGGGGGAGATCATTTTATTTTCGCCAGCTTGTGCCAGTTTAGATATGTATAAAAACTATGAAATGCGCGGCGCGCATTTTGCCAGTTTGGTTGCTGAGTTATGACATGGTTGAAAATATTTGACCGAGTGTCTCTTCGTGAATTTGCTCAAGTTGATGCTGTTTTTGTTGCTGCTGTTGTTTCTATTTTGGCGCTAGGGATGGTGATGGTCTCTAGTGCGTCTATCTCTATTTCTGAAACTATCCATGGTCAACCCTATTTTTTTATGGTGAGGCAGGGTTTATATCTCGCTATTGGGCTGGTATTTGGTTGGGTGTTATTGTCTCTGCCAACGCATCAACTGCAAAAATGGGGTATTTTGATGATGGGCTTGTCTCTCATCTTACTTATTCTTGTGCTTATGCCTGGAATTGGAAAAAGTGTTAATGGTAGTCGTCGTTGGATTAATTTGGTGGTATTTAACCTTCAGGCCTCGGAAGTCGCAAAAGTTTGTATGGTGGTTTATGTTTCTGGTTATCTAGTGCGAAGAGCTGACCGTGTTAGAGAGGGTTGGGTCGGCTTCGTTCTTCCGCTCTGCCTTTGTAGTATTTTTCTTTTGTTTTTGCTTTTTGAACCAGATTTTGGTGCGTCTGTAGTATTGCTAGGTACAGTGATGGTGTTGCTGTTTTTGGGCGGCGCACCCTTGTATCAGTTTTTACTTTTAATGGTTGGTGCCGTTTCAATGTTGGGCGTTGTTGCCATTTCTGAAAGTTATCGCTTAAAGCGTTTGATGAATTTTATAGACCCGTGGGCAGATCCTTTTAATGAAGGGTATCAGCTTAGTCAGGCTTTAATCGCTTATGGTCGTGGCGAGTGGTTTGGTTTGGGGCTGGGAAACAGTGTTCAAAAGCTATCTTATCTGCCTGAAGCCCATACAGACTTTGTGTTTTCTATTTGGGTTGAAGAAACGGGCATGTTTGGCGGTTTGTTGTTGATATGTTTGTTTGCGCTAATGGTTGCTCGCGCCTTTAAGATTGGTCGTCAAGCCATGACGTTATCTCGACCTTTTGCTGCTTATATGTGCTTTGGTTTTTCAATTCTTATTTTGGCTCAAGTTATTATCAATATAGGTGTAAATACCGGCTTTTTGCCTACTAAAGGGCTAACTTTGCCATTAATTAGTTATGGCGGCAGTAGCTTGATAATTACCTTGGGGAGTTTGTTTGTTGTAGCGCGTGTCGATATTGAGAATAGACGGGCTGAGAAAGGTGATGGCTCTGGTGAGTCGATTAAAATGAAAGAGAGTACAAAATGAGCGATGTCAAAAGAGTCGTTATAATGGCTGGTGGAACAGGTGGTCATATCTATCCAGCATTGGCTTGTGCTCAAAGTTTTAAGAATAAAGGTGCCGATGTTCAATGGCTTGGCTCTAAAGGTGGGATGGAGGAAACTCTTGTGCCTAAACATGACATAGCATTGCATTCTTTATCTATCAAAGGAGTGAGAGGCAAAGGGGTTTTAGGTCTATTGGTCGCTCCTTTTAGGATCTTGCATGCTATTGGGCAGGCGGTGGCTGTTTTGCAAAAAATTAAGCCCGATGTCGTTCTAGGTATGGGTGGGTTTGTTGCAGGTCCTGGTGGCGTGGCTGCTAAAATTTTAGGTATTCCATTAGTTGTGCATGAGCAGAACGCCGTTGCTGGTACTACCAATAGGTTACTTTCTAAAGTAGCAAGTTTAAGGTTGCAGGCTTTTGATGGTGCACTACCTAACGCTATTAGCGTTGGTAATCCAATTAGAAGCGATATTTTGAAGCAGCGTGTTCGAGTATCAAGAAGCGGTGCTGCAAGGCCTTTGCGATTGCTTGTTGTAGGTGGGAGTTTGGGCGCAAAAGCGATTAACGATGTCATTCCTCAGGTTTTAGCAGAATGGCCTTTCACTCAGCGTTTAGATGTATGGCATCAGACTGGTATTCGTAATTTTGAAGCGGTATCAGAACTTTATAAAGAGGCAAAGGTTGACGCTCGTGTTGAGGCCTATTTGGATAATATGGATCAAGCATATTATTGGGCTGATATTGTGTTGTGCCGAGCTGGCGCTATGACGGTGAGTGAGCTTGCTGTTGCCGGCTTGCCTTCCATTTTAGTGCCTTATCCGCATGCTATAGATGATCACCAAACGGCAAATGCGTGTTATTTAGAAAAAGTTGGGGCTGCATATCTTTTGCCGCAACCACAGCTAGGTTGTGAAAAAATCATTTCTTTGCTTTCTGGTTTTGTAGAAAGTGAAGAGACATTATTGAAAATGGGTGAGCAGGCCAAGCTGGTTGCTCGTCCAAATGCGACACAAGAAGTTGTTGCACACTGTTTAAGGTTAATAAAATCATGATTGATATTAAAGCTCAGTACGATATTCCTACGATGCGCCGTATTCAAAATATCCACTTTATTGGTATTGGTGGTGTTGGTATGTGTGGTATTGCAGAGGTATTGCATAACCAAGGCTATCAAGTTTCAGGGTCTGATCTTAAAGCGTCGTCTACCACGGAGCGTTTAGAAGAATTAGGTATCAAGATTTATCTAGGGCATTTAGAGGAAAACGTTTATGACGCCCATGTGATTGTGGTATCTACCGCGATAAATGAACAAAACCCAGAAATTATCTGGGGTAAAGAGCATAGAATTCCGATTGTTCGAAGAGCAGAAATGCTGGCTGAATTAATGCGTTATCGCCATGGTATTGCTGTAGCGGGTACTCATGGCAAAACAACGACAACGAGCTTGATGGCATCTATATTAGCGGCTACTGGTGAAGCGCCAACATTTGTTATTGGTGGGCGTTTAACTAGCGCTGGGGCAAATGCACAATTGGGTAGTAGTGCTTATCTTGTTGCTGAGGCAGATGAAAGTGATGCGTCATTCCTGCATTTGCAACCACAGACGGTGATAGTGACTAATATCGATGAAGATCACATGGACACTTATGATGGTGACTTTGAAAAGGTTAAACATACTTTCATTGAGTTTGTGCATAACTTGCCTTTTTATGGTTTAGCTGTTTTATGTGTTGATGACGAAAATGTTCGTGAAATTCTACCTTCTTTGAGTCGCCCAGTTTTAACGTATGGTATTGATCAAGAGGCGGACTTTTATGCGACTGAGATTGTGCAAACTGGCCGTTATTGTGAGTTTTTGGCGCATCGCCCTGAAGGTGAGCCCTTGAAAATTCGCTTGCCGATGCCAGGTCGTCACAACGTACTTAATGCTCTTGCAACGATTGCTGTTGCCACCGATTTGGGTGTTGAAGCAATAGCTATCCAAGCTGGCCTAATGGGCTTTGAAGGTGTCGGGCGCCGTTTTCAAGAGCAGAAACCGTTAGAGCTTCCAAATGGTTCGAGTGTTATGTTTGTTGATGACTATGGTCATCACCCGAGTGAAGTATTAGCAACTATTAAGGCGATCCGTGCAGGTTGGCCTGAGAAGCGCTTAGTCATGGTTTATCAGCCGCATCGTTATACTCGAACCCGTGATCTTTATGAAGATTTTGTGCGAGTTCTGTCTCAAGTGGATGTTTTGCTCTTGCTGGATGTTTATTCCGCTGGCGAAGCGCCTATCAACGGTGCTGACAGTCGTTCTTTGTGCGGTAGTATTCGTCAGCGGGGTAATGTTGATCCTATTCATGTTGGTAGTGAGGCGGATTTACGTTCTATTTTGAGTAATGTTTTGCGCGAAGGTGATTTGTTGATTACGCAAGGTGCTGGTGATATCGGTATGGTTTCTAAAAACTTATCAGTGAGCGGAATTTAATATGTCTAAAACACTAAAAGAATCAGTTATTGCCGTCATTTATGGCGGCCGTTCTGCGGAGCGTGAAGTTTCAATGCAAAGTGGTCCTTTGGTTGCTGAGGGGTTGCGTTCAAAAGGTTTTCAAGTTGTAGAGCTTGATCTTTATGGTCCTGATGCCGCGCTTGATCCTATTGTTCAATTGCAGGCTATTAAGTTTGATCTTGCTTTCATTGCCTTGCATGGTGGGGAGGGTGAAGATGGTCGAGTTCAGGCTTTACTTGAAATGTTTGGTAAGCCGTATACAGGTAGTTCGCCCTTAGCTTGTGGTTTGGCTATGGATAAAGTCTTAACTAAGCGTTTTTGGAATGGTATTGGTATTCCGACTCCCGCTTATTTATCTTTTGTCGATCATGCTAATGCGGATGTAATCGAGGAGCAGATGTCTTATCCAATGATTGTTAAGCCTTCTAGAGAGGGTTCTACCATTGGGATTAACAAGGCTATGAATAGAGCTGAGCTTGATGATGCTCTTCTAAAGGCGCTTGAGTATGACTCTGATATATTGGTCGAAGAGTTTGTCGATGGGCCTGAATTTACTATTACGGTTATCGATGATGTCGCTTATCCGCCAATAGGTTTGAAGCCTGCTCATAATCATAAGCTTTATGATTATGAGGCTAAATATATAGCGGATGATACTGAATATTTGTTGCCTTGTGGTTTAGATGAAGATGATGAAAATGAGTTGCAAATGCTGGCTCTGGATGCTTATCGTTCATTAGGTTGCTCTGGTTGGGGGCGTGTCGATGTCATGCGAGATCAAGCTGGTGTGTTTTGGGTGTTGGAAGTTAACACTGCACCAGGTATGACGTCTCATAGCTTAGTGCCTATGGCGGCTAAATATGTGGGCATTGATTATGCGTCACTTGTGGAGAAAATTGCGCAAAATGCTTGGGATAAAGTAGGGCGTAATTGATTTATGAGGATAGCGGCACTAATCGGGGCAGTTTTATTGATATTGGTGGCTGTTTTTCAGGGAAATGATTCATCTGAAACTTGGTTTGCTATTCAGAAGATCGAGATTAAAGGTGATTTGAAATACGCAACTGAAGATGAGTTGCGATCTGATTATTCTTCTTTGCTTGGTCAGAGTCTTCTGAGTGTCTCTTTGTCTGATGCTTTGGCTACTGTTTTGTCATCTGAATGGGTAGCAAGTGCAGAGATTCGTAAAGTTTGGCCAAATACGTTGCAGGTGCTTGTTCATGAACATACGCCTCTTGCATACTGGGGGGATGGGCAATTGATATCCACCTCGGCGGTAGTTATTACGCCGCCTAAGGTGCCTAATTTGCCGCTTACTAGATTGTATGGTCCCGAAGACTCAAGTGATGTTGTGTTAGAGCAGTTTGGGTTGGTTAGTCAGGTGCTTGCTTCAACGTCTCTACGTGTTTCTACTCTTACCTTAGAGCCAAGGGGAGCGTGGAGTATTATTTTTACCAATGGTGTAGCGGTCAAGTTGGGTAGGGAGGAGATTTTAGAAAGATTGCAGCGCTTTATAGCTGTGTATAAAAGTGATTTATCGGGTAGAATAGACCAGATAACGTCAGTCGACGCTCGCTATCCTCATGGGGTGGCTGTAGGTTGGAAAAAAAATAAATGATATTGGCCTGTTTGTTGCTTTTTTATACAGCAAAGAAGGTCTTTTCAAAACAACACGTAATGCCGGGAAGGTGAAATGATAGTCGGTTTGGATGTAGGCACATCGAAAGTTATCTGTTTGGTTGGCGAAGTTCTAGCTGATGGTAGTTTGGAAATTGTCGGTATTGGCTCTCATAGTTCAAAAGGTATGAAGCGTGGTGTTGTAATCAACATTGAGTCAACGGTTCAGTCAATTCAGCGTGCTGTCGAAGAAGCTGAGTTGATGGCTGGGTGTAATATACATTCAGTTTATGTCAGTGTTGCTGGTAGTCATATTCGGAGTTTGAATTCTCACGGTATAGTTGCCGTCAAAAATGGTGAGGTTCAAAAAGAAGATATAGATCGAGTAATTGATGCTGCACAGGCTGTGCCGATATCTTCTGATCAGCGAGTGCTTCATATTTTGCCTCAGGAGTATCACATTGATTCCCAAGAAGGTATTAAAGACCCTCTTGGCATGTCTGGTGTTCGACTTGAAGCGAATGTGCATTTGATTTCTGGTGCTGTTAACGCTGTGATGAATGTTGAGAAGTGCATTAAACGATGTGGGTTGGGGGTAGATGGTGTCATCTTATCTCAACTTGCTTCTAGTGAATCTTCACTTAGTGAGGATGAAAAAGATTTAGGTGTTTGCTTGATTGATATCGGTGCGGGAACATCTGATATTGCTGTTTGGATTGATGGTGCTTTGCATCATACAGCAGTGGTTCCGGTTGCTGGTGATCAGGTTACAAATGATATTTCGATGGCTTTACGCACGCCAACTCAGCATGCGGAAGAAATCAAAGTGAAATATGCATGTGCCATGTCTTCTATGGCATCCGCGGATCAGGTTCTTCAGGTGCCAAGTGTTGGTGATCGTCAGCCAAGATCAATCACCCGTCATGCTTTGACAGAGGTTGTTGAGGCAAGATATGAAGAAATTTATAATTTAATTCTGGATGAATTAAGGCGTAGTGGTTATGCGGAGCGTATCCCTGCAGGTATTGTAATTACTGGTGGTACGTCGCTTATGGAAGGTGCGGCGGAGTTGGCTGAGAAGGTATTTCAGATGCCAATTCGATTATCTTTACCAGATTGCACTAAAGGAATGTCTGACATTGTCGATAACCCTATATATTCAACAAGTGTTGGATTATTGGCTTATGGTAGTAAAGAGGCTGAAGTAACCGAGATCTCGAAGCGGATGATGTCTAAGACGCAAACTAAACGAGAATCATCAGTTCTGGTTCCTAAAAAAGAAATCGGGCCATCCTTCAGTGCAACGAAGGCATGGCAGAAATTAAAGCACTGGTTTCAGAGTTATATTTAGTCAGAATTGATTGTGAATTTATTGAGGAGCGATAAGCCCATGAATGTCTTTGATTTAGCCGAAGATAATTTATCAGATAATGCTGTTATTAAAGTTATCGGTGTTGGTGGTGGTGGCGGTAATGCTGTACGTCACATGCTTGAAAATCGATTGGAAGGTGTTGAGTTCATTTGTGCTAACACTGACTCTAAAGCGCTGATAGGTTTTGAGACTGGAGTCTCTTTGCAGTTAGGCTCAACCATTACTAAAGGGTTGGGTGCTGGGGCAAATCCAGAAGTGGGTAGAGATTCAGCCTTAGAAGATCAAGAAAAAATCACCCAGTTGCTGACTGGTGCAGATATGGTGTTCATCACTGCTGGTATGGGCGGTGGAACGGGTACAGGTGCTGCGCCAGTTATTGCCAAAGTCGCGCGTGAATTAGGTATTTTGACGGTGGCGGTTGTGACTAAGCCTTTTCCTTTTGAAGGTCGTCGCCGCGCAAGAGTTGCTGAGGAAGGTGTTAAGGAGTTGCGTGAAAATGTCGATTCCTTGATTACTGTTCCAAATGAGCGTCTTTTGCCAGTATTGGGTAAGAATATTTCATTGCTGAAGGCATTTGGTGAAGCAAATAATGTTTTGTTTAATGCGGTTCAGGGTATTACAGATTTGATTATGCGACCTGGTTTAATCAACGTCGACTTTGCAGATGTAAGAACAGTTATGTCTGAAATGGGGATGGCGATGATGGGTACTGGATCTGCATCTGGTGAGGATAGAGCTAGAGTAGCTGCTGAGGCTGCAATACATAATCCATTGCTTGAAGATATTAACCTTAGAGGTGCGCGTGGCGTGCTGGTGAACATTACAGCAAACGAAGAAGTTGGTTTGTCTGAGTTTACTGAGGTTGGTAGCATTATTGAAGAATATGCATCGGAAGATGCTACTGTCGTGATTGGTTGTGCAATTGATCCTAGTGTAGGAGATGAAATGCGAGTCACGGTAGTTGCCACTGGTTTAGAGGGTCGCTCTGCAGTTGAAATGAAGTCTGCTGTTGGTGAATCTGTTGTCTCTCAACCAGTTGTTGCAAAGGTCGAGCAGGTTATTGAAAGTGAAAACGCTAAAATGACTGTTGCTCAATCTGTGCCGAAGCCTTCACAGCATGTGAAAGCAGAAGTGGTAGAGAAAAACTTGGATGAAAAGAAGGGGTCTGTTGATTCTGCCTCTATTTCAAGTGGCGATAAGTTATCGTATTTGGACATTCCAGCATTTTTGCGTCGTCAAGCTGACTAGTTTGAGTAAAAACGATGCAATATCAAGGCGTTGGATTGTATAAAAAATGTGTTATTGATACTATTTTTCAAAGAATAGTATCCAGTCATAAAAATGTAGGAATATAATGGTACGCCAACACACACTTAAAAACATTATTCGAGCAACTGGAGTGGGATTGCACTCTGGCGAGAAAGTGTATTTGACACTAAAGCCTGCGCCTGTGAATACAGGTATTGTATTTGTTCGTACAGATTTGGATCCAGTTGTAGAGATTCATGGTGATGCGCGAGCAGTCGGATCAACAAATTTTGCTACAGCTTTATGTCAGGGTGATGTGAAGGTAAGTACTGTAGAGCATTTGTTGTCTGCAATGGCTGGTTTGGGTGTAGATAACGCTTATGTAGAAGTGAGTGCTAGTGAAATTCCTCTTATGGATGGAAGTGCTAGCCCTTTTGTTTTTCTTCTGCAATCGGCAGGCCTAGAGGCTCAGAATGCACCAAAAAGATTTATTCGAGTTAAGAAACCTATTCGAGTAGATGAAGGTGATAAGTTTGCTTCTCTTGAGCCTCATTCGGGATTTCGGTTGTCTTTCACAATTGACTTTCAACATCCGGCTATTGGTGAGGATGTTCAAAGTACATCATTTGATTTTTCAACGACCACTTTTGTAAAAGAGATTAGTCGTGCGAGAACATTTGGTTTTATGAAAGATCTTGAATATTTTAAGAATAACAACCTTGCTCGTGGTGCAAACATGGAAAATGCCATCGTACTAGATGACTACCGTGTGCTAAATGATGAAGGTTTACGCTACCGAGATGAATTGGTGCGTCATAAAATTTTGGATGCGATCGGTGATCTATATCTTCTTGGTCATAGTTTGATTGGTGAGTATAAGGCTTACAAGTCAGGTCATGCTTTGAATAATAAGCTATTGCTTGCTCTGCTTGAGCATCAGGATGCTTGGGAATATGTTGTTTTCGAAGATGAAGCGCAAACGACACCAATTTCTTATGTGGAACCTGCTTTTGTTGGTGCTTAGTAAGTGATTAATTCTTGATCGAATCTTTAAAAACCAGACTATATGTCTGGTTTTTTTGTATTTAGGTCCTTGATATTTCATGTTTTGTCACACATTACCATGATAGACTGTCTTTATTACTAATTGGCTACGATGAGTTCAAGATGTTAGGAACTGTAATTAAAAAAATTGTCGGCACAAAGAATGACCGAGAAGTTAAACGATATAGAAAAGTCGTTGCACAGATAAACCAGCTTGAAGAATCTTTCCACAAATTATCTGATGATGATTTGTCAGGGAAAACAAGCGAGTTTCGTGATCGTCTCGCAAAGGGTGAGTCTTTAGAATCTATTTTGCCTGAGGCTTTTGCGGTGGTACGAGAAGGCAGTAGCCGTGTTATGGGCATGCGTCATTTCGATGTGCAGCTCATTGGTGGCATGGTTCTTAATGAAGGTAAAATTGCTGAAATGCGTACAGGTGAAGGGAAAACGCTTGTAGCAACACTGGCTGTTTACTTAAATGCTTTGTCTTCCAAAGGTGTTCACGTTGTTACGGTGAATGATTATCTGGCTAAGCGTGATGCTAACTGGATGCGACCTTTATATGAATTTTTAGACATGAGTGTTGGTGTGGTTTTCTCGGGTCAAGATCGTGACGAGAAGAAAGCAGCATACTTGTGTGATATTACTTATGGTACCAATAACGAGTTCGGTTTTGACTATCTTCGCGACAATATGGTTTTTCGTTTAGAAGATCGTGTTCAGCGTGATTTAAACTTCTCTGTAGTGGATGAAGTGGACTCCATTCTGATAGATGAGGCTAGAACGCCTCTCATTATCTCGGGTGCGGTTGAGGATAGCTCTGAGCAGTACCGTAAAATTAATCAACTTGCTCCTTTATTGGTTAAGCAGGAAGATATTGAAGGTGAAGAGCCAACAGGTCATTACGTTTTTGATGAGTCTCAGCGCAGTATTGAATTGACGGAAGATGGTCATTCTTTTGTTGAGGATTGGCTGGTTGAGCAGGGTTTGTTGGGTGAGGGTGAAAGTCTTTATGCGGCTGGGAACCTTTCTCTATTGCATCATGTTCATGCTTGTTTGAAAGCGCATGTTATTTTTAAGAAGAATGTTGATTATGTGATTCAGGGAGACCAAATCGTCATTGTTGATGAGCATACAGGTCGAACTATGGCTGGTCGTCGTTGGTCTGAAGGTATTCATCAGGCGGTAGAAGCTAAAGAGGGTGTGACTATTCAAGCAGAAAGTCAGACGTTGGCTTCGACAACTTTCCAGAATTACTTCCGTTTATATGAAAAGCTATCTGGTATGACCGGTACAGCTGATACGGAAGCGTTTGAGTTTCAGCAAATTTACGGGTTATCCGTTATTGTTATTCCTACAAACCGCCAGGTTCAGCGTAAAGACTTCAATGATTTAATTTATATGTCTACTGAAGACAAATTTGAAGCGATTGTGTTGGATATTGAAGAGATTGTTAAGCAGGGTCGTCCAGTGTTGGTTGGTACTGCATCTATTGAATATTCAGAGCTTTTATCAAATTACCTGCTTGAAAAAGACGTGAAGCATAATGTTCTTAATGCTAAGCAGCATGAGCGTGAGGCTGAAATTGTTGCTGATGCTGGTCGACCTGGTGCGGTAACAATTGCTACTAACATGGCCGGTCGTGGTACAGATATTGTATTGGGTGGTAATTTGCAAGTTGAGTTAGCTCAACTAGGTGAAAATGCTAGCCAAGAAAGTATTGATGCGCTTAAGGCTGATTGGAAGTCTCGTAATGAGTCAGTTTTGGCAGCAGGTGGTTTGCATATTATAGGTACTGAGCGTCACGAGTCGCGTCGTATTGATAACCAGTTGCGTGGTCGTGCTGGCCGTCAAGGTGATGTTGGTTCTTCACGCTTTTATTTGTCTTTAGAAGATAATCTAATGCGTATCTTCATGTCTGATCGTATCAAGAAAATGATGATGGCGCTTGGGATGGATAAGGGTGAGGCCATTGAGCATAAGATGGTTTCAAATGCGATTGAAAAAGCGCAGCGTAAAGTTGAAGGTCGTAACTTTGATATTCGTAAGCAATTGCTTGAATATGATGATGTGGCAAACGATCAGCGCCAAGTAATTTATCGTCAGCGTTTTGATATGATGGTATCTGAAGATCTCTCTGAAGCTATTTCTGCAATGCGAGAAGAGGTTGTTACCAGTTTGATTGATGAATTTATTCCGCCTCAAAGTATCTTTGATATGTGGGATCTTGAGGGATTGGAAGATAAGTCTCGTAATGAGTTTGGTCTGGAGCTGCCTGTTGCTAAGTGGGTTGAAGAAGATAAGAAACTATATGAAGAGCCTCTGCGCCAGAAAATACTAGATACATTTGTCAGTGATTATCAGGCTAAAGAAGAAATTGCTGGTGCGCAGTCATTTAGGGCTTTTGAAAAACAAGTGCTATTACAGGTTCTTGATACTTTATGGAAAGAGCATCTTCAGACAATGGATATGCTTAGGCAAGGCATCCACTTACGTGGTTACGCACAAAAGAATCCTAAGCAGGAATATAAGCGTGAGTCGTTTGAGTTATTTCAAGGTTTGCTAGAACAAATCAAATATGAAGTGATTCAAATTATTACTCGTGTAAAAGTTCAGTCTGCTGAAGAGGCTGAGAAAATAGAAGAAGCCCGTAGAAAGCAAGAAGAGAAAACGACTGTTAATATGATTCATGATTCATTGAATTCATTGGCTGAAGATTCTTTATTGTCTACAGATGGTGCTCAAGAGTTCCCTAAAGTGGGTCGAAATGAGCCTTGCCCATGTGGTTCAGGTAAAAAATACAAACAGTGTCACGGTAGTCTTATTTAACTGGAGAAAGCTTAAATGGCTGTAGGGTTACATGATTTTCCTCTTATTCCAGAAATAAAAGGAATTAGAATTGGTGTTGCGGAAGCTGGAATTAAAAAGCCTAACAAGAAAGATGTTGTGATTTTTGAAATATGTGAAGGCGCATCTGTTACTGGTGTTTTTACTCAGAATGCTTTTTGTGCAGCGCCTGTGCGTATTTGTCAAAAGCATTTAGGTTTGGTAGGTAGTCGTTATTTGCTGATCAATACAGGTAACGCTAATGCTGGTACTGGAAAATCTGGTCTTGAGACAGCTCTAAAGACTTGTGAAGCTTTGGCTAATGAAACAGGTGTAAGTGTAGAGGCTATTTTGCCTTTCTCAACTGGTGTTATTGGTGAGCCTTTGCCAGTGGCGAAAATTGTTGCGGCGATTCCTTCAGCTCTTGCCAATTTATCTGCTGATAATTGGCGTTCTGCAGGTGTTGGTATCATGACGACTGATACTTTACCAAAAGGCTCTATTCGCACTTTCGAATTTGACGGTCTAACTTATAGTATCGCCGGTATTTCGAAGGGTGCTGGTATGATTCGCCCTAACATGGCAACTATGTTGGGTTATGTTTGCAGTGATATCGCAATGGATGTGGATGTTCTTCAGTCGATATTGAAAGATGTTGTAAATAAGAGCTTTAACCGTATTACTGTTGATAGCGATACATCTACGAACGATTCTTGTATTGCTGTGGCAACTGGTATGGCTGGAAATACGAAGGTGACTTCTGTTGATGAGCCTTTGGCCCAAGCTTTTATAGTTGCCTTTACAGAAGTTATGCAAGAGTTGGCTCATGCTATTGTTCGCGATGGTGAAGGTGCGACTAAGTTTGTTACGGTAGAAGTGGTTGGCGCTGTTATTGAATCTGATGCCACGAAAGTTGCGTTTGAAATTGCACACTCGCCTCTAGTTAAGACTGCATTGTTTGCTTCTGATCCAAATTGGGGGCGAATTTTAGCGGTTGTTGGTCGTGCAGGTGTTGAAGGTTTGGATGTTGATCACGTACAGCTTCATATAAATGGTTTTGAAGTTGCTCGTGATGGTGGTCGTTCTCCTGATTATCTTGAAGAGCACGGTAAGCAGGCTATGGCGCCTCAAGAAATCCATATTGTGCTTGATTTGGGTATGGGTGCTGAGTCTGATATTGTTTGGACGACAGATTTTTCTCATGAGTATGTCACTATTAATGCTGAGTATCGTACCTAATGTTGGTTAGAGTTGCTGTTGGTATTATTCTTCGTGGTGGTGAGGTTTTCATTGCTCTTCGTAACTCAAATCAGCATCAAGGTGGTTTGTGGGAGTTTCCGGGGGGGAAGTGCGAGTCTTCTGAGTCTGCTGAGACAGCTTTAGCTAGAGAGTTGAAAGAAGAATGTGGTATTGCTGTAACTGAGAGTTCTTTCTATAAAACGATATCTCATGATTATGGTGATAAGCAGGTCGAGCTTTGCTTCTATAAGGTAACAGGTTTTGATGGTGAGCCAGAGGGGAGTGAAGGTCAGGCGGTAAGTTGGGTGGCTATTTCTAATTTGTCGACGTATCGTTTTCCTGAGGCTAATCAGCAAATTGTTTCTGAGTTGATGGCGGCGGTCTGATTTAAGATTGCCAATGTTTGGTTTAAAAAAAGAGCTTCATTTTGAAGCTCTTTTTTTGTTTTTAATCTTTGAATTGAGCTTTGATAAAAAGGTTAAGCGATTTGGTTGTTAATTTAGGATTTTCGCTAATAGCTTTCTTACTACGCTTGGTTCAAAGGGCTTTCCGCAGATCGCATCAACACCTTCTTGGGCGATATTTGATAGTTGGCTATCTTCTGAGTTTGAGCTCACCATTAGTATGGGGATGTGTGCTAATGCAGGGTCTAATCTAACTGCTTCGGTTAGTTCTCTGCCATCCATTTCTGGCATGTTGTAGTCTGTAACAATAAGGTCAAACTCCATTTCGTTAAGGAGTGCAATTGCTTCTTTGCCATTTTCTGCGAATTGTATATCCTCAATTCCCATTGTGTTTAGTGTTTTGCTTACATGCTTTCGTGCCATCCGGCTGTCATCTGTAACCAGTACGCGAAGGCTTTTTGGGTCGAACATTTCTAAGTCAATTTCTTCCTCAACGATAAGGTCTAAGGTCGCGTGAATGGCGCGAGTTAGGTCTTTTTGGTTGAATGGCTTGGGGAGGATAGCGAGTACGCCAGATTGTCTTAGGTGTTCTAAATGATCTCTATTTCTTTCGCTAGAGATTAGCATAAAGCACTGATTTTCAGTTTCTTCATTGTTTCTGATTCGATCAATGAGGTCATTGGCTGAGCCATCAGGGAGATACATTGAAGATATTACAAGGTCGGGTGGAAAAGAAGAGAGTGACTCGATAGTTTCTTGGATGTTGTTTGCGTATGCAATTTGCTTTATTCCGGCTTCTTCAAGTGCTTTGGTGATAACTTTCCTTTGCATGTCTGATGGTTCTACGAGAAGAAAGGAGAGGTCGCTTATTGCTGCATAAGTACTCATATTGTAAAGCCGCCTATATATTTTGTGTTGATACTACTTTTGCCAAGAATATTTAAGGTTAGTGATTGCTTATAGTTAATTCTATTATACTAAATAGGTTAACATGTTTTATCTAGTTTATTTGAGTGATAGGGGTGTGAATGTCGACGGCGAGTGCGTGTCATATTTTGGTTAAGACGAAAGCAGAAGCGGAATCCTTAAAATTGAAATTGGATAAAGGTGCTGACTTTCATAAATTGGCCAAGCAATTTTCTACTTGTCCTTCTGGTAAGAAGGGTGGAGATCTTGGTGAATTTCGTAAAGGGGATATGGTGCCGGCTTTTGATAAGGCGGTTTTCGGTGGCCCTTTATATAAGATTCAAGGGCCTATTAAAACGCAATTTGGTTTCCATCTTATAAAAGTGTTGTATCGTTCTTAAATGTATTTAAGGAGAGATTTATGAGTAATGTTATTCAACTTGATGACTCTTATTTTGTTGCGCCTCAATTAGTCGAGGCTGATTTGGCCTCACTTAAATCGCAAGGCTTTGAGCGAATTATTAATAATCGGCCAGAAGCGGAATCTGCTGATCAGCCTTCTGGTGAAAGTATTCGTGCTGCTGCTGAAGCGTTGGGTATGGAGTATGTGAGTAACTCAATAGATTTGTCTAAATTATCTCAAGAGCAAGTTGATTTTCAAAGTGCTGCTTTGCTTGAGGATAAGAAGACGCTGGCTTTTTGTCGGACTGGTACTCGATCTTCAGTGTTATGGGTGTTGTTAGAGAATGGTAAGGGCGGTAACTCTAGTGATTTGATATCTTACGTATCGGGTAAGGGCTTTGATCTCTCTCGTTGCTCCATGGCTATGGCGCCTTTGTTAAAAGTATAGATTCTATTCGGTTTCTTGTATAAAAGTAGTATTGGTAAATTATGGTTAGTCGTCCATCGTTAGAAACTGCCACAGCGTCAGATCCTGATCGGTTTGTTGAGCCACTGGAGCTTGGTAAACGTGTGAAGGAAATTCGTTTAGCGAAAGGCTGGACGCTGGAAGAGGTGGGAAAAAGAACAGGAATAGCTCGGTCAACGTTATCGAAAATCGAGAATGATCAAGTTTCGCCAAGCTTCACTATCGTGCAGAAGTTGATTAATGGTTTGGAAATGGATCTGCCACAGCTTTTTGTTGAGGCGAGTGAGCATTCTATTGCAGGGCGTCGAGATATTACTCGCAAAGGGAAAGGGGAGCCACATCCAACGGCAACTTATGAGCATGAGCTGTTAAATTATTCTATTAGCCGTAAGAAAATGGTTCCTTTTAAGACAACTGTAAGAGCTCGATCCTTTGCTGAATTTAAAGAATGGGTTCGTCATGATGGCGAGGAGTTTTTATTGGTTTTGCAAGGTAAAATTAATTTTTTCTCTGAACTCTATGAGCCGATTGAATTAAAAGAAGGTGATAGTGTGTATTATGATGCCACTATGGGGCACGCGGTCGTTTCCTTGTCGCTAAAAGACGCGGAAATCCTTTGGGTTGTTGCTCGTTAATATATATTAAAAAATAATGAATAGAATAAGGTTGTAGAAAATTATGTCACAGTGGAACGTAACAAGTTGGAGAGAAAAAACGGCGCTACAACAGCCTGTTTATCCTAATGCAGAGCATTTGGCTCAAGTTGAAAATACATTAGGAAAAATGCCTCCTCTTGTTTTTGCGGGTGAGGCGCGCCAGCTTAAAAAAGCTTTAGCGCAAGTGGCCAATAGGCAGTCATTTTTGCTGCAAGGTGGTGATTGTGCTGAAAGTTTTGCTGAGTTTCACGCTAATAATATTCGCGATACGTTTAAAGTTATGCTGCAAATGGCGGTTGTGTTGACTTATGCGGGTAAATGCCCCGTTGTAAAGGTTGGGCGCATGGCTGGGCAGTTTGCTAAGCCGAGATCGTCAGGTAGTGAAGTAATTGGTGGTATTGAATTGCCAAGTTACCGTGGTGATATCATCAATGGTATTGATTTTACTGAGCAGGCAAGGGTTCCAGATCCTGAGCGTTTGGTGCAAGTTTACAATCAAAGTGCTTCAACAATGAACTTGCTTCGAGCTTTTGCTCAGGGTGGATTTGCAGATTTACATCAAGTGCATCAATGGAATTTGGACTTTTTGAATGCGAGTCCAGCGGGTAGTCGTTTCCAGGGCGTGGCTGACAAAATTGATGATGCACTTCAATTCATGGAGGCGTGTGGCATTGGTCCTGGTTTAGCTCAGTTAAAAGAGACAGATTTTTATACTTCCCATGAGGCGTTGTTGTTGCCTTATGAGCAGGCTTTGACTCGTAAAGATAGCTTGACTGGTGACTGGTATGATTGTTCTGCGCATATGTTATGGATTGGAGATCGTACTCGTCAATTGGATGGTGCTCACGTAGAGTTTTTACGTGGTGTACAAAACCCAATTGGTGTAAAGGCTGGTCCTACTATGGATCCAGAAGATTTGCTAAGATTGTGTGATGTGTTGAATCCAAATAATGAAGCAGGTCGTTTGAATATTATTGTGCGTATGGGTGCAGATAAGGTTGAAGACGGCATGCCTAAGCTCATTCAAGCAATTCAGCGTGAAGGTAAGCAGGTTGTGTGGAGTAGTGACCCGATGCACGGTAATACTGTCAAAGCGTCTACGGGTTATAAGACTCGACGTGTTGATGACGTGTTGAGAGAAGTTCAGCAATTCTTCCAGGTTCATAATGCTGAGGGGAGTTATGCGGGTGGTGTTCACTTTGAAATGACAGGGCAGAATGTTACCGAGTGTGTTGGTGGTGCGTTTGAGGTGACTGAGGCGGACTTAGCTGACAGATACCATACTCATTGCGATCCACGCTTAAATGCCGATCAGTCTTTGGAGTTGGCGTTTATGATTTCAGAGACGCTTAAGAAAGCTAGGGCTTAATTTCTGCTCATTTGTTTTGTAAAATTTAAATAGACAAGATTTAGATATTAAAAAAGCTCAGTTATTAATTTAACTGAGCTTTTTTGTATCTAATTTTTCAGATTAACTTTTACGGCGACGAAATGCGGATGAGGCAGATTTGGATGTCACATCAATTTTTGCCATGATGAGAGCCATTTCTTCTGCTTCTGCTTGCTGCTGTGATTTTAATTTTTCTTCACGTTCTTTTTTTGATGCTTTCTCAGCTTCGCTTAGCATCTTCTGGATGCTGGCCTTGCTTTTGGTGCGAGCTGGTGCTTTTTTCTTTTCTGTGGCTGCTGCAGCGAGTGGGGTGCCTAATCTGTCTTCACCGATGAGTTCGCCAAAGAATGATTTTGTTGTTGGGGCTGGCTCAAGTGTTTTTTTTGGGAGTTCAACAGTCTTTTTTGTGGCTACTTTTCTTGTTTTCTTGGGCTGTTCTGCTGTCGATACGCCATTCGCATCAAATAATGCTTTTTTGCCTAGATTTAGATTTGTGGCTTTTTCCGCTGTCTGTGCAATCTTATAGCCGCGTAAGCTCTCACCGTTATAAATAGAAATGTAGTCTGTTTCTAATTCATACAGTTCTTCTTTGTCGCTTGTTTCAAATAGTTCTTCAACTGTAAAAGCTTCAACGCCATTCTCCCTAATGTCGTTGTATAAAGGGAAGTCTAAACCTTCGCTAGTTGCTTCTACGTATTGTTCGAAACGTTGAAAGCCACTATTGAAAGACGTTCCAATGTAGTGTTTGCCGGAGATGTTATTTGTGATTTTAAAAACGACCAAAATCGCTGCCTCTTACGTAATATCTTTTTAATAGCACATAAACCCCATTCACCAGAGGTGACCCAAAGGTGACCCAAAGGTGAATGGGGTTTATAAGAAATAGGGTTAGTGTTTTACGACGATGTTAAGACCGTCACGAACGTTCAGATGAACGTTTTCAACTCGATTGTCTTGCGCGATTAGGCGGTTGACTTGGTTGACAGCAATATCGCTGTTTTCTTTCGGGTCTAGAACTCTTCCTTGCCATAGGGAGTTATCAATAATGATAAGGCCACCAGATCTAACAAGCGGTAGTACTGCTTCGTAGTAATTTAGGTAGTTACGTTTATCGGCATCAATAAAGACAAAGTCGAATTCCCCTTCAAGGGATTCGATCGTATCGAGAGCGGGTCCAAAAATCGCTTTGATTTTTTTACCATGCTCGCTGCGATCAAAAAAAGACTGAGCGAATTCAATTGCTCTGGGATTGGTTTCACAACAAATAAGCTCACCACTTGCAGGCATGCCTTCTGCGATAGACAATGCTGAATATCCAGTAAACATGCCAATTTCTAACGCGCGCTTGGGTTGTGCTATTTTTGCCAGAAGCTTCAGCGTACGGCCGATGGTTTTTCCTGATAACTTATTTGGGTAGCCCATATCAGAGTAGGTTTTTTCAACCAGCTCAACTAATAGGTCAGGTTCTGCTTGAGTCGTCTCAATGCAGTAGTCGTCAAGATTATTGAGATCCATAGTGCCTTTTGATAAATGAAGTCTGTGTGAAACGGATGCTAATTTTACTCCGCATGCTGAGAATGTCTATGGCTTAATGATAGAAAAAGGGCTTGATTTTTGTCGATGGCCGTTACACGGTGAAAAAGAGGGTATTTAAATTAGATTCGCATGAATAATCGAAAAATGATAATTTATGCGCTGAAATTTACATGTGCTCTTTGGTATGGAGCACCACTGACTCCGATAGGGGAATAAAATGCCTGTAATTACTTTGCCAGATGGCAGCCAACGTTCTTTTTCAAACCCAGTAACTGTTATGCAAGTCGCCGAGGATATTGGTCCTGGTTTGGCTAAAGCAACGGTGGCGGGGCGCATAGACGGTCAACTTGTTGATGCGTGCGAACTTATTTCAGACGACGCTAAGTTAAGCATCATTACAGGGAAAGACCCTGAAGGTGTTGAGATTATTCGTCACTCTTTTGCTCATCTTGTTGGTCATGCTGTTAAGCAGTTGTATCCGACTGCACAAATGGCGATCGGACCTGTTATCGATGAAGGTTTCTACTACGACATAGCATACGAGCGTCCTTTTACGCCTGATGATTTGGCGGCCATTGAAAAGCGCATCGGTGAATTGGTTAAGACGGATTACGATGTTGTTAAAAGAATGACGCCAATAGCGGAAGCTCGCCAGCAATTTGTTGACCGTGGTGAAGGCTATAAAGTGGCATTGATTGATGATATGGATGAGTCAACGAAAGAAGTTGGTTTGTATCATCACGAAGAATACATGGATATGTGTCGTGGTCCACATGTGCCAAATACCCGTGTGTTACGTCATTTCAAATTGATGAAGCTTGCTGGTGCTTACTGGCGCGGTGATTCCAATAATGAGATGCTGCAGCGTATTTACGGTACTGCCTGGAACGATAAGAAAGAATTAAAAGGTTATTTGACACGCATTGAAGAAGCGGAGAAACGTGACCACCGTAAGTTAGGTAAGAAGCTAGACCTTTTTCATCTTCAAGAAGAAGCTCCAGGCATGGTGTTCTGGCATCCTAAAGGATGGCGTTTATATCAAGCTGTTGAGCAATATATGCGTCAGAAGCAGCTTGATAATAATTACCAAGAAGTAAAAACACCTCAGATCGTAGATCGTGTGCTTTGGGAAAAGTCAGGGCATTGGGGTAAGTATCATGAAAACATGTTTACCACGCATTCTGAAAACCGTGATTACGCAGTTAAGCCGATGAACTGTCCTTGTCATATACAAGTGTACAACCAAGGACTTAAGAGTTACCGTGATCTGCCGTTCCGTATGGCTGAATTTGGTTCATGCCACCGTAATGAGCCTTCAGGTGCATTGCATGGTATTATGCGTGTACGTAACTTTGTTCAAGATGATGGGCATATCTTTGTAACAGAAGGGCAGATTCAGCAAGAAGTATCTGAGTTTATCGATCTGTTGCATGAGGTTTATGCAGATTTCGGTTTTGATAATATTGTTTATCGCTTGTCTACTCGTCCTGAGCAGCGCGTTGGCTCTGATGACGTTTGGGATAAGGCTGAAAAGGCGTTGTCTGAAGCGTTGGACTCTGCAGGGCTGGATTGGGAGGAGTTGCCAGGGGAGGGGGCGTTTTATGGTCCTAAAATCGAGTTTTCTCTGAAAGATGCCATTGGTCGAGTGTGGCAATGTGGTACTATTCAGGTTGATTTCTCGATGCCTACTCGCTTAGGTGCGCAATATGTATCGGAAGATGGCTCTCGTCAAACACCGGTTATGTTGCATCGTGCTATTGTTGGATCGCTTGAACGTTTCATTGGTATTTTGATCGAAGATACAGAAGGTGCCTTTCCGGTCTGGCTTGCGCCCGAACAAGTTGTTATCATGAACATTACTGATCGCCAGGCAGACTATTGTTCTGTTTTGGAAAAAAGATTGAATTCAAATGGCTTTAGAGCAAAACTTGACTTGAGAAACGAGAAGATCGGGTTTAAAATCCGCGAGCATACTCTTCAACGAGTGCCGTATATGATTGTCGTTGGTGATAAAGAAGTGGAGCAGCAACAGGTTGCTGTTCGTACTCGCACCGGCGAAGACCTTGGAGTGATGAGTATTTCCGATTTTGAAGGTTTGCTTCAACAAGAGATTGCTCGCCGTAGCCGTAAACAAGAAGTGGAGATAGTACTATAAAAGGTAATATGAATCGTGGGCGTGCAGCTAGTAAGCAGCGCCCTCAAATCAACGAGAACATTCGAGCAACTGAAGTGCGTTTAATCGCAGCTGATGGTGAACAAGTTGGCGTTGTCTCTCTAGAAGAGGCACTAAAAGCAGCTCAAGAAGCTACTTTAGATCTAGTGCAAATTGCTGATTCAGATCCGATTGTTTGCAAAATCATGGACTACGGTAAGCATATTTTCGAAGCGAAGAAAGCGAAAGCTGCTCAAAAGAAAAATGCGAAGCAGATCCAAGTTAAAGAAATGAAATTCCGTCCAGGGACGGAGGAAGGGGATTATCAGGTAAAACTCCGCAACCTGATACGTTTCCTTGAAGGCGGGGATAAGGCCAAAGTATCACTACGATACCGCGGTCGTGAAATGGCCCATCAGGAGCTTGGCATGCAGCTTATGAATCGAGTCGCAGTAGACTTAGAGGATTACGGTGTAGTAGAACAAGCCGCGAAAATGGAAGGTCGTCAATTGACGATGGTGCTAGGCCCCAAAAAGAAGAAGTAATTTTAAATAACTTAGCTTTAAGGGTTTCGGCTCTTAAAGACTAAATTATTAAGAAATTACACTAACATTAACGAATGCGAGAGTGGTTTTATCATGTCCAAAATTAAGTCACACAGTGGCGCAGCTAAGCGCTTCAAACGTACCGCGAATGGTTTTAAGCATAAGCAGTCTCATACTAGTCACATTTTGACTAAAAAATCGACTAAGCGTAAGCGTCATCTTCGTTCTATGAACCAGATTGCGCAAAGCGACAAAGCGTTAATTGTACGCATGTTGCCATACATCTAAGTCTAGATTTTTTTAGTTCATTAATTTATTAGTATAAGGTTTATATTATGCCTCGCGTAAAACGTGGTGTTCAGGCTCGTCGCCGTCACAAGAAGATTTTAAAGCAAGCTAAAGGCTACTACGGTGCACGTAGTCGTGTATTTCGTGTAGCAAAACAAGCTGTTATCAAAGCTGGTCAGTATCAGTACCGTGACCGTCGTCAGCGTAAACGTCAATTCCGCGCATTGTGGATTGCTCGTATTAACGCTGCTGCACGTATCAATGGTCTATCTTACAGCCGTTTTATTGCTGGCTTGAAACAAGCTGCAATTGAAATCGACCGTAAGGTTTTGGCTGACCTAGCTGTGTACGAGAAAGAAGTTTTTGCTGCTATCGTTGAAAAAGCGAAAGTAAGCTTGGCTTAATTTCTGACGTAGCCTTAGGGTGATTCGATCTTGAAAGATTTCGTCTTAAAAGAAAGAATTACTCAATGCAGTCTTTGATAGGGGAAGAGCCAATGGTTCTTCCCCTATTTTATTTTTTGGAGTGTGTAAATGGAGAACCTAAAGCAGATTCTTGCTGATGCGCTAAGCGCAGTAGCTGCGTCTGAGAGTGAGTCCGCACTGGATGATGTACGTGTGCATTATTTAGGTAAGAAGGGCGCTCTGACTGCTTTGTTGAAGCAACTTGGTAATGTTTCTGCAGAGGAACGACCAAAATTTGGTCAGCTGGTCAATGAAGCAAAAGATCAAGTTCAGGAAAAAATTACTGAGCGTAAATCATCTCTTGCGAAAGCGGCGTTAGACGCCAAGCTTGCGACTGAGACGATTGATATCTCCTTATCTGGTAAGGGTCAAGAAGTGGGTGGTTTGCATCCAGTGACTCGTACAATGGAGCGTATTGAAACCTTTTTTCGTGGTATTGGCTTTGATGTGGCTTCAGGGCCAGAAATTGAAGACGATTATCATAACTTTGAAGCTCTAAACATTCCTGCGCATCATCCTGCGCGAGCAATGCAAGATACCTTCTACTTTAATCCGTCAACCGTACTAAGAACGCATACATCTCCTGTTCAAGTTCGCACAATGGAAACGACGCAGCCGCCAATTCGAATCATTTGTCCTGGTCGTGTTTATCGTTGTGATTCAGATCAAACTCATACTCCTATGTTTCATCAGGTTGAAGGTTTGTTAATTGACGAAAATATTTCCTTTGCTGATCTAAAGGGTATTTTGCAACAGTTTTTAAACGTCTTCTTTGAGGATGATTTAAAAGTGCGCTTCCGTCCTAGCTATTTCCCATTCACTGAGCCTTCAATCGAAGTAGACATTATGCGCACAAACAGCAAGGGCGAAGAGTCTTGGCTGGAAGTGTTGGGTTGTGGCATGGTTCACCCGAAAGTGCTTGAAATGTCAGGAATTGATTCCGAGAAATATACAGGTTTTGCTTTTGGTATGGGCGTAGAGCGTTTTGCTATGCTGCGCTATAAAGTAGACGACCTTCGTATGTTCTTCGAGAACGATTTGCGCTTCCTTAAACAGTTCAAGTAACCAGTCGACCTAGGATGTTTTTATGAAAATTAGTGAGAATTGGCTAAGAGAGTGGGTCAATCCAGACATCAGTAGCGATGATTTGGTTGCTCAGATAACGTTAGCTGGCCTTGAAGTGGATGAGGTTTTACCTGCTGCCTCTGAATTTTCGGGTGTAGTAGTGGGTGAGATTATCGGTGCAGAACCTCATCCGAACGCTGATAAATTGCAGGTATGTCAGGTGTCTGATGGCATAGAGACCTTTCAGGTGGTTTGTGGTGCGCCAAATGCGCGTCCAGGCATCAAAATTCCTTTTGCTAAAATTGGCGCAGTGTTAGGTGCTGATTTTAAAATTAAAAAAGCCAAGCTTCGCCAAGTAGAGTCTTTTGGTATGTTGTGTTCTGCCTCTGAATTGGGGTTGAGTGATGATCATGACGGTATTATGGAATTGCCTGCCGTTGCTAAAGCGGGCGAAGACTTTCGTGCTTTTTTAGGTCTTGATGATCAGATAATTGATGTTGATCTGACGCCTAATCGCAGTGACTGTCTAAGTGTTGCTGGTTTGGCTCGCGAAGTGGGTGTTTTAAATAAAGCTGATGTGACACCGGTTAGCGTCACTCCGGCCGACATTGCTATTGATGATGCTTTCCCAGTGCGAGTAGAAGCGGCAGATGCTTGTCCCCGTTATTTGGGGCGTGTTGTGCGTGGTGTTGATGTTAAAGCTCAGACTCCTTTATGGATGGTTGAGAAGCTCCGTCGCAGTGGTATTCGCTCAATTGATCCAATTGTAGATATCACTAATTATGTGATGCTTGAGTTGGGTCAGCCGATGCATGCCTTTGACTTGGCAAATTTGTCAGGTTCGATTGTTGTGCGAATGGCCAAAAAAGATGAAAAAATCGTCTTGCTTGACGGTCAGGAAGTGACACTTCGTGATGATACTTTGGTTATTGCTGATGAAAAATCACCACTAGCTATTGCTGGCATTATGGGTGGCGAAGGGTCTGGGGTTAACGAAGAGACGAAAGATATCTTTTTAGAGAGTGCTTTCTTTGCGCCATTGTCTTTGGCTGGTAAAGCGCGTTCTTATGGTTTGCATACAGATTCCTCTCATCGATTTGAGCGTGGCGTAGATGCAACTCTGCAAGAGCGAGCAATTGAACGAGCTACTGCGCTAGTTGTAGAAATAGCTGGCGGTCAAGTTGGTCCAATTACGCATGCTGTTAATGAGGCTTCTTTGCCTGAAGCGGCATTAGTAACCCTGCGTCGTAAAAAGCTTGATCAGTATTTAGCAATGTCTATCGACAAAGATCTTGTGACAGATATTTTGACTCGTCTCGGTTTGGAGATGGTTGAAGTCACTGAGGAAGCTTGGACGACAAAAGCACCATCTCATCGCTTTGATATCGCCATAGAAGCTGATTTGATCGAAGAGGTTGCCCGCATCTACGGTTACGACAATCTTCCTTCTTCTATGCCTCAGGCTGCGGTCAACTTTACGCCTTTGTCAGAGACTAAAACTCAGATTCAAGTATTGCGTTCGATCTTGGTTTCACAGGGCTATCAAGAAGCGGTTACTTATAGCTTTATTGATCCTGTGTTGAGCAAGCAATTTCTACCTAACATCGAGCCTGTGCCATTGGCGAATCCTATTTCAGCAGACATGGGTGTAATGCGTCCAAGTTTGGTGCCGGGATTGGTTAAAGCGTATCTTTACAATCAGAATCGTCAGCAGTCGCGTGTGCGTTTATTTGAGACTGGTCGTCGTTTCATTGGTTCTGTTGAGGCTTTGGCTGATTTGGATCAGCAGCAGCAAGTGGCTGGCCTAATTGCAGGTACTCGTCATGCTGAAGCTTGGTATCACGGCAGTGAGAAGGTTGATTTCTATGACCTGAAGGCACACGTAGAAGCTTTGTTTGCTTTAAATGACGGCGGCAAGCCAACTTACGAGCGCTCTAGTTGTGAGTTTTTACATCCCGGTCGCTCCGCTGATATCTTTTTGGATGGCAAGTTTGTTGGTTTAATAGGGGAGTTGCATCCTCAATTGTCTAAGACATTAGGTGCGAATCAACCTATTTATGTATTTGATATCGCTTTAAATGCGGTATTGAATGCAACTTTGCCTGAATATAAGGCTGTTTCTCGTTTCCCTGAAGTTCGTCGTGACCTGGCATTATTAGTTGATCGTTCTGTTCCTGTTAGTGAGTTGGAGAGAGTGATTTCTGCAACGGCTGGTGATGCACTTAAAAATGTATTGGTTTTTGATGTTTATCAGGGCCAAGGTATTGATGATACGAAAAAAAGTGTCGCTTTGGGCTTGACGTGGCAGCATCCTTCACACACTCTTAGTGATGAAGAAGTGAACAACTCAGTTGAACAAACTGTTGCAGCTTTGTCTGAGCAGTTGGGAGCCGTTGTAAGGGGGTAGATTTATGGGATCGTTGACAAAAGCGGACCTTGCTGAAAATTTAGTGGATTCAATTGGTCTAAGTAAAAAAGACGCCAAAGATCTTGTAGAAGGTTTTTTTGACGTAGTGCGTAGTTCACTAATAGAAAGACAGCAAGTTAAGTTGTCGGGCTTTGGTAATTTTGAAGTGCGCGAAAAGAGTCAGCGCCCTGGTCGAAATCCTAAGACGGGAGAGGAGATTCCAATTACTGCGCGTACCGTTGTTACTTTTCGACCTGGGCAGAAGCTTAAGTCAAAAGTTGAAGACTATATGCAAGAGTAGTTCGAAATGTTTCTAAAAAAGCCATCCACTGGGATGGCTTTTTTGTATCTAGCTGTTCAATACGCCTATTTATCTAGTGTTGAGCCGTATAGTGTGTATCTTTGGTTAATAAGGCTAGTATGAAAAGTAGAATCATATTTAGATCAATGTTTAAGCGATAAACTCCTAAATTTCTAGCGTCATGATTAAATTGAAAAAAAGTTTATAAAAGTCTTCCCTTTTCAATTCGTTATAGTAATATACGCACCCGCTGACAGGGACAGAGTTTAACTCTTTAGCTGTTGGTTTCGGGGCGTAGCGCAGCCTGGTAGCGCACTAGCATGGGGTGCTAGTGGTCGCAGGTTCAAATCCTGCCGTCCCGACCAAAATTTGAGAAATGCCGCTATAGCTCAGTTGGTAGAGCATCTGACTTGTAATCAGAGGGTCCCGAGTTCGACTCTTGGTGGCGGCACCATAATTTGGTCGAAGTTTCTTTCTTTAGAAATGAAGAGTAGGAATAAAAAAAGATTTTGCTTTTATTAAAGCCGCTATAGCTCAGTTGGTAGAGCATCTGACTTGTAATCAGAGGGTCCCGAGTTCGACTCTTGGTGGCGGCACCACTTCTTAGGAAGT